>DASSMB010000268.1:0-4809 GCA_035689095.1 Rubrobacteraceae bacterium
GGCGATCCAGGGGTATCCGGTGCCTGGGGCGTGTCCGGGACCGTTGTAGAGGGTTCCCTCGTCAACGCCCTCTCCGATAGGCTCGCCTGACTTACCCATCGCGGGAACCGTAAGCGTCATCGCCGTGCTGGGCGGCGCGGGAACGTTCGCCACCGAAATGTCCTTTGAGCCTTTCTCCGAATTCTTCGCTGGTTCCTTCGGACCGGAGCTCACCGCGATATCCACGGCGCTGCCTTCCTTGACCTCTTTCTTGGGCGCCGGGTCCTGAGAGATCACGCCGCCCTTGTCCACATCATCGCTCGACTTCTTGGTCACCTCGCCGAGCTTGAGATCCTTGCTCTTGAGCAGAGCCTTGGCCTTCGCCTCCGTCGTCCCCTTCGGGATCTCCGGGACCTTGACCATGGCGGGCTTGGAAGCGGCTTCTTTCTTCGCCGGCTTGGGAGCCTGAGCCACCTTGGGAGTATCAGCCTTGTTGAACGGCTCGGTCTTGCTCGACCCATCAGGCGCCAGAATGAGATACCAGACGGCGAAAGCGCCGGCAACCAGACATAGAGAGGCGAACAGGAAGAACCCTACCCGATGCCTGAACTTTTTTACTCTGGAGTGTTTGCCCATATATCCGTGGTCCTTTCCCCGCTTCGACCGCCGTTGTAGATTGAGTTTCGCTTACCAGGATTGTATCAGGATAGATGTATCAGACGGAAGAGATGTTGCGAAGATTTAATATTTTTTGTGAATTGTTAACCGGTGTCTCCTGGTTCTGACGCGGCCGCCGTGCCGGTGGCGGACTCTTCGAAGGCCTGCCGTATCATGTTCGCTGTCGGATGGCTCTTCAGGCCCTCGGGCGTGCCGTAGAGTCTGCAACGCGAAGGGCCGGTGTCGATTTCGATGCTCCGGTTATCGGAAGGAGGAGCGGGGAAGAGGTCTCTGCCGTTCAGGAGGAGGGTGGGGCTGCCAGGGATGCCGAGCTTGCGGAACTCTCGCGGAGGTAGCTCGACCATATCGATCTTGACCTCTGGGAGCGCCTCGCGCAGCGCCTCTCTGGAGGCCGCTCCGCCCGGACAGCCCTCGAAGTAGAGTACCTGTACAGTGGGCGGCAACGGAGAGCTTTCGGAGGCGGAGCGTAGGATACCGCTAACAACCTTTACGAGTGACATCGCAGGCCTCTACGTGTTCCAGGTTGTCTCTAAGCAGCGACTCGCCCAGCTCCAGCATCTCCATCACGCGCGGATCGGTGACCGAGTAGTATGCGTTTCGGCCCTCGCGCCGGACCGTGACGTAACCGCACCAGGAGAGACAGCGGAGATGGTCCGAGACCCGCGGCTGCGGCGCCCCGAGGGCTTCGACTAGATCCCCGACCTTCGTCTCTCCCTGGCGAGACAGGAGGAGCAGGATCGAGAGCCGCGTGGAATTGGCGAAGCCGTTGAAGAACTTTGCCAGAGTACACATCTGTTCACTATCGCGACCTACCGGGACGTCCGTAAGAGAACCCGTTCTAATCACCTCTTCCTGCACGTTCACTCCTCTCAGACCGTGACTGTCCGGGACCTGTACCCCGAAGTTCGTATATGTGCCGGCTGACATACTCCTGCCGAGGAGAAGATGTCCCCGATTGCCGTGACTTTATAGTATAGGCCGGTAACAGGTTGCACAATGCCGTCTCGGCGCTGTTACCAGCCTCCGCCGCCGAAATCTCCCCCGCCGCCGAAGTCGCCGCCGCCACCGAAATCTCCGCCACCCCAGTCGCCGCCTCCGCCACTTCCTCCGCCGTCGCCCCAGCCGGACCAGTCTCCGCCATCGCCGGAACCTCCGTCTCCCGCCATGTAGGAAGGGTCGTCCATGTAGACGTAGTCGGTGTCGAGAGCCTCGAAGAGCAGGATCGCGGTGAGCCAGTCACCCCCGAAGAAGCCGCCGCGCGCATCTTCCAGGCGGCGCTCGTACTCTCGGAGCTGCCGTTGCTGAACGGGGCTCATGCGGTACTCGTTGGCTCTGGCCTGCTCCAGGCGCTCTTCCAGCTCCCGGAGCCTTTCTTCGCCCTCACGCTTCTTGCGGTCGGCCTCGACGGTCGCGGCTCTCAGGGCGGCGGGAGCACCCGAGATTCCGTGCGCGAGCCCTGATGATTGTTGCAGCAGGGACCGGGCCTTGGCGAAGCTGCCGGAATCTGCGGCACGATCCGCGCTCTCCATGCAGCCCTCGGCCTGCCGCAGACCGGACGAGAGCTCGCCGGGGTTGGGCGCATCCCCGAGCGCGGCCGGACCCCACTCCCGGAGGGCGGACTTATAAGCGCCGTCGTAATCGCTTAAGGTCTGCCGGGCTCTGCCGAGCGCGTCCTCGCACGAGCGGCGCTCCTCCGGCAGCGCGTCGCGGGCCTCGACCTCGGCGCGCAGCGACTCCCGGCGCTCGCGGGCGCGCTCTACGAGGTCGTCGGCGGCGGCAAGAGCTTTGCGGGGATCGAACTCGTCCCGGCGGGCGGCGCGCTCCGCCGCTTCCTTTGCCAGACGGTCGTACTCCGGGCGCAGGTCGAGCGGCCGCACGGATACACCTTCGGCCCGGACAGAGGCTTCGGTCTCCTCGGCGCTCGCTATCTCTTCGGCCACCGCTCGCAGCCGGCCGTCGAGGACCTCGTCGGCGGCTCGGTAGTCGTCCATAGTCCTCTCGGCCTCGTCGAGTCTGGCGAGCGCGCCGTCGAGCAGCTCCCGTCCGCGCGCCAGACGCTGTCGGGCGGAGAAGGGATCGGATACGAGCTCGGCCGCGGCCTCGTTGAACTCGCTCGCGAAGCCGGCGGTCTTAGCCTCGGAGATGCGCTCTTCGATCCATTCCTCCGTCCGCTGGTCCAGTAGCGGACGCTGGACCTCCAGGTAGCCGGAGACGAGCCGCTCCTTCTCGTCGAACTCATCTATCCGGGTCGTCAGGCCGGCGAACTCCTCTTCAGCCGCCTGGCGTTCTTCTTCGAGCCGCTGCTGCTTGCGGCGGCGGAACAGGACGAAGGTTGTGCCGCCGGCGAGGGCAGCCAGCCCTCCGAGCACGCCGATGGTGGTGAGGACCTCCGGCACGATGCTGAGTGAGTCCTGTATCTGTGCGGCTCCGGCGATAAGGCCGTCGGCGTATTTACCGTCGGCGAAGCTTGGCGCCATGGCGTCGTAGACGGCCTGATCCGACCCGCCGGACACATCCACGAGACCCCAGCGGTCATCGGGAGCAACGAGGATGACGTCCGCGTTGTCCGGCGCTCCAGCCTTGTTGGCCTCTTCCATGAGGAGGTCCGGACGGTCGGCGGGAGCGACGTTGGTGTCGTTGACGAGGAAAGCGTAGATCGGGTCTCCCGAATCGGCGCTCGTCTTGTCGAAGGCGCTCAAGACCTTGCTCTCCTGAGCCTTGCTCAGTACGTCGGCCTGGTCGAAGACCCTGTTCTCCTGGGCCGAAGCGGCGGGAGCGAGCAGGGGCGCGAGCGCCGAGAACATCAGCACCGCTAGAAGGAACCTGAGACCCATTCGCCCTCCTCGTGTTTGCCCGGATAACTGATTATACGGGCCGCGCGCCGCGAGGTTGCAACCCAGGCATGGCGGCGCCAGCACCTACTGTCGCGGCAGAAACGCCGTCCGGGCCGCGGCGAGGTCCCATAGAGCGAGGCCCACGCTCTTGAACACTACCGTCCCGCCCGGAGGTCCGGACCACCGGAGCGCCTGTTCGAGCGTCGCGGCATCCCCCCACCGGAAGGCTCCGGCTTGCTCCGCGGCCAGCAGGTCACCGGCTTCTTCTTTCGCGCCCTCCAGAGTATCCACGACGACGGTGGAGCGCGAGATCAAAGCCAGCGGAAGCTCCGCCATCTCCGGCTTGAACGCGCCGACCGCCGCCACGAACACGCCATCCGGTACTTCCTCCGGCAGGACCGGCTCCCGGCTGGTCGTCGCGGTGACGATGAGGCTCACCTCTTCCAGAGCCTCTCCCGGCCCATCGACCGTTCGAGCCTCCATCCCCAGGCTCTCCGCGTACTCCGCCAGCTTCGCGGCGCTATCGGCGGTGCGGGAGGTTATGAAGACCTGCGAGACCCCGAGCCCCTCTCGGAAGGCTTCGAGGTGGGAGCGTCCCTGAGTGCCGGCGCCCACGATCAGGAGCGGACCATCGGGGTGCGGCGCGAACTCTCGGGCGGCGAGCAGGCTGAGCGCCGCGGTGCGCCGGGCGGTGACGGTTGCGCCGTCCAGGACGCCGAGTCGTTCACCCGTCCCGGCCTCCATGACGACCACCTCGCCCTGGATGGTCGGCAGGCCGCGCTCCGCGTTATTCGGGTGGACCGTGACGAGCTTGGTGATGGCTATGTCGGAGTCGGCGGCGGGCATGGCGAGAAGGACGCCGTCTTCGGAGAGTGGCAGCGCTAGGCGTGGCGGGGTATGGGCTTTGCTGGAGAGCGCGACCTCGCGGATAGAATCGGCCAGCTCTGCGTAAGGCAGGCGCGAGGCGGTCTCTTCAGGGCCGAGGACCTTCACGACTAGCCGCGCGCGGCGTCCTTCAGGCGGGTGGGGGAGAAGAGGTCTATCGGGTGGGATGTCGCGCCCTCGGTGGCGAGGTCGGCCAGGATCTCACCCACCACGCTGCAGAACTTGTAGCCGTGTCCCGAGAAGCCGGCGGCTACGGAGACCTGGGGATGTTCCGGATGCGCGCAGATGACGAAGTGCTCGTCGGGGGTGTTAGTGTACATGCAGGTCTTGGTGTGAAGGAGATCTCCGTTCAGAGCCGGGACGTGGCGAGCGAGGTAGCGCCGGATGAACTCCACCTCCTCGCCGTGCACCTCACGGTCTATTGTCTCCGGGT
>DASSMB010000269.1:0-2471 GCA_035689095.1 Rubrobacteraceae bacterium
TACTCGGCGCCGTGACCGAACTTTGGTTTGGGACGCACTTTGTAGAGGCGCAGGGCGGCGTCCCAGGCGAAGGCTCCGAGGCAGACGATGACTTTCGCGCCGATGAGTTCCAACTCGCGGGCGGAGTAGGGGAGGCAGGCATCGCGTTCGGCGGGGGTCGGTTTGTTCTGTGGCGGGGCGCACCGGACTGCGGCGGAGATCCAGGCTCCAGAGAGCCGCATCCCGTCGTCCCGGCCGCGTGAGACCGGCTGGTTGGCGAAGCCGGTACGGTGCAGAGCCGCGAAGAGGAAGTCGCCCGAGCGGTCGCCGGTGAAGAAGCGCCCCGTGCGGTTCGCGCCGTGGGCGGCGGGTGCGAGGCCGAAGATCACGACGCTCGCCTCCGGGTCGCCGAAGCCGGGCACGGGCCGGCCCCAGTAGGTTTCATCCCGGTGGGCGGCTTTCTTCTCGCGGGCGACCTTCTCGCGCCATTCGACCAGGCGCGGACAGAGGCGGCAGGCCGTTATCTCACGCTCCAGCTTCGTTAGCGCGGCGAGCGCCGGATGCCGTTCGCCGGCTTCTATGGTCGTTCTTCTCTAGGCGCCGTAGCGGTTCAGCTTCAGGGCGTGGCCCATGAGGAGGCCCATGATCTCCTCTGCCGGGAACACGCCGAGAGAGCCGCCCGCGCAGACGCGCTCCCCGAAGCTCTGTGCTGTCGGCAAGGTGTAGTCCGAGTGCAGGAGGAACGGGACGCCGTGGAAGGAGTGGCTCTTCATCTTCGCGGGCGTGGCGTGGTCGCCCGTGATGGCGAGCGCGTCGGGGGCCAGGTCGAGGAGGCGTGGGATCAGGGCGTCCACCTCCTCTATGACGCTCGCCTTCCGCTCGAAGTCCCCGTCCTCGCCAGCCGCGTCCGTCGGCTTTATGTGGACGAAGAAGAAGTCGTGGTCGTCCCAGTTGGATTCCAGGGTGTCGAACTCGCCTGAGAGCCCTTCGCCCTCCTTGAGAAGCTCCATTTTGGCGAGGCGGGCGAGGCCCTTGTACATCGGGTAGCTCGCTATGGCGGCGGCCCGGAGCTTGTAAGCCTCCTCGAAGGACGGCAGGTCCGGGTGCGTGTCGAAGCCGCGGAGCAGGACGGTATTGGCCGGATGCTCGTCTTTCAGGATCTCGTTCGCTTGCCGGACGAACTCGTTCGTCAGCTTCGCGCTCTTCTCTGCCTCGCCCGTGTCGTCGGTCGGCTTTACGGGGAGGGGTTCGAGGCCCGTCCTCTGCGGGTCGGTGTCGGCGAGCGAGCCGGAGAGGCCCTCGGCGCGGAACACGACTACGGCCCGGTATTCTTTCTCGTGCGTGATAAAGACTTCGACGCCGTCGAGGTCTATCTTCGAGTTCAGGAGGTCTACGAGCTCGGAGCCCTTCTCGGAGGGAATGCGTCCGGCGCGGCGGTCGGAGATCTTGCCGGAGTCGTCGAGGGTGGCGAAGTTGATCCTCGCGGCCAGGTCGTCCCTGCCGAGGTCGAACCCGACTCCTAAAGCGCTGAGGACGCCGCGGCCGACGACGTACTCAAGCGGGCTGTAGCCGAAGAGCGCGAGGTGTCCGGGGCCGGAGCCGGGGCTGACGCCGGCGGCCACCGGGAGCGAGAGCCCGAGGTCGGAGGTGGCGGCGAGCCGGTCGAGGTTCGGGGTGCTTGCGGCTTCAAGCTCGGTCGGGCCGCCCGCCTCCATCGGCAGACCGCCCAGTCCGTCCAGGACGAGCAGCACGATCTTCGAGTCCGTCGAGACGGATAGCTCGCGCATGAGATCCAGGTTCACGTCAAAGTCCTCCTCTTTCGTGGTCCCTCGCGGTTCCGGCAGTCTAGCAGGTCTGTATAATCTCCGGGCCGGACTTTGGATCAGGGAGGGAAAATGAAGATAGAGATCATAGACCTGAACTTCATGAACACCGAACGGGTTACAGCCTCCTTCCTCCTACTCGGCGACAGCGGTGCTTCGGCCGCCATCGTCGAGACCGGCCCGACAACGTGCCTGGACCACCTGACTTCCGGCCTGAAGGAGCACGGCGTCTCCCACGAGGACGTGCGGCAGGTCTTCTTGACCCACATCCACCTCGACCACGCCGGAGCCTCGGGACACCTGGCCGAGCTACTGCCGAACGCGACGTTCTACGTACACGAGATCGGCTACCCGCACCTGGTAGATCCTTCCAAGCTCGTCAAGAGCGCCACCCGCATCTACGGCGACCGCATGGACGAGCTATGGGGCGAAGTGCGCCCCGTTCCCGAAGACCGCATCAAGATAATCGGAGAGGGCGAGGAGATAGAAGCCGCCGGCGGCGTCCTCAGCGCCCACGACACGCCCGGACACGCCTACCACCACCTCGCCTACCTGGAGCCGGACTCCGGCGCGCTCTTCGCCGGAGACGTGGCGGGCATACGCCTGCCCGGACAGTCCTACGTCCGCCCGCCGACCCCGCCGCCGGAGATCGACGTGGACGCCTGGATC
>DASSMB010000270.1:0-8005 GCA_035689095.1 Rubrobacteraceae bacterium
GCTCTCCCTGCACCTCAAGAGCCTGGCGATGTGCATGGATCTCGGGATCAAGAACCTGGAGGCCAACCAGCTCATCAACTGCGGAAGGCTGTACCTGAGCCTCGGTGCCCCGGAAGACGCCCTGGAGCACTTCCGGCACGCAGCCCGCCTCGGCCGGGAAACGGGGTACGCCCGGGACGAAGGGTACTCGCTCATGGGCGTCGGCGTCTGCCTGGAGCACACTGGCAGACCCGCCAGCGCCGCGAACGCCTACCGGCAGGCGATCAAACTTCTGGAAACAAGCTACGAGCTGTCCGAAATGCCGGAAGAATTGTCCGGGAAAGCCGATGCCCTGGTCCTCATGGCCGCCGTGCTCGACCGCTCGCTCGGCCGCCCGGTGGATGCCCTCGACGCTTACGAAGAGGCCGCCGAGATTTACAGCCGGCTGGGTGATCCGCTCAAGCTACGCAGTCTCCTTGTGAGGCGCGCCGGTTTGCGCTGGCGTACAGGGAACTTCGAAGGCTCCGCCCGCGACTACGAGGAAGCGCTGGAGCGGGCGCGCGGCCAGGGAGAGCCGGCGCGGGAGGCTGCGGCGCTCGCCAGCCTCAGCGTGGTCTACAGGGACCTGGGACGCCTCCAGGAGTCGCTCCGATCCGGCCGGGCCGCCCTGAAGTTAATGAGAGACCTGGAAGATCCCCAGGCCGAAGCCTACGTCTTGAGCAGCCTGGCCGAGAGCCACGAACAGCTCGGGCATTACCCGAGCGCCCTCTCGTGCCTCAAGCGCTCGTTACGCCTGCGCCGGAAGATCGGGGACAGAGAGGGCGAGGTCGGGGCTCTTCACGACCTGGCAAGGATCTACGAGACCCTGGGAGACCTGGATCGCTCCAGTGAAGCTTCGGATGAAGCCATATCGAAAAGAGAAGCATTGGAAGATGGACCAAAAGAGGGATTGAAAGAGGGTCGTGAAGTCATCGCTACCGGGGAAGGGAGAAACTAGATGCCGAAATACATCATCGTCCGGACGGTCGGGCAGATCTCCGAGGAGGAGATAGAAGCCGCGTCCATGAGGTCCATAGAAGCCCTGGACCAGATGCCGGGGGTGCGTTGGATCCGCTCCTACTACTCCGCGGAGGAAGGGAAGATCTACTGCGAGTACGAGGCCCCGAGCGTGGAGCTGATCTACGAGCACGCTCAGATGGCGGGATTACCGGTCGACCGGTGTTCGGTGGTGCAGGAGCTCGAGCCCTCGATGTTCCGTTAGGTGTCTCGGATTCGAAGCGATCACTGCTCCCCGGATACTAGCGCATCTCCCTGTCTGCCATCTTGCCGCGCCTCTTCACCATTGTCTGGTGCGGATAGATCAGGACCGGACCGCGAGCCACCCTGAGCAGGTTTGTCGAGACACTGCCGAGTCTCGTACGACGGGTTACGCCAAACCCGCGGCTTCCTACCGCGAGCAAAGTCCTTGATTCTTCCTCTTCTTCGGCAACCTGTAGTAAGGAGAGTGTGGGGTCGCTCCCGATAACCCTGGCCTCAGGTCGCTTGTTCGAGGTCTTCCCAAGGTCCTCCGCCCGGTCCTTGAGGTTCTCTTCGACTCTAAGCGCCACTCTATCGAGCCTGGCACGATCCTCGGCGCTCCAGCCACCCGCCGGTTCCGGCGGATTCTGGTGGGCTCGCACCAGCACACAACGAGCATCGAACAACCCGCCTATGCTTGCCGCGAACTCGGCCGCGCTCTGGGCATCCTCCGAGCCATCGTGCCCCGCGACGACACGATCCGGCGGCCACCCTCCATCTACGCCGCGCACCACGAGTACGGGACAACGGATGTGGTGGGCCACGCCCTCCGGGACGCTGCCGACCAGCGCCCGACGGAGCCGTCCCCGGCCACGGCTACCCATCACCAGGAGATCGGGCATAGTCTCCTCGCATAGATCGAGAATGGCATCTATTGGAGAACTCTTGAGGAGATGCGCCGACGCGACCGTGCCTCCGAGAGCCTCGATCGCATCGACCTGCGAGCCGAGCACGCGCCGGGCTTCCCTTTCGTAGATTTGCGCGTAGTCATCCCAGGCCGCGTCCTGGGAATTGGAGTACAGGGGCACGACCCGCCAGGCGTGTACGACGCTTAACTCTGCACCGGTCCTCTCCGCGAGGTCTACGGCCGCCCGCATCGCCAAACGGGCATCCTCGGATCCATCCGTGGCCAGCGTGATGTTATCGATCATGCTCCCAGCCTAACCAGTACCATTCCGGCTCGCTCATGCCGACCCTCGGATACTATTCGGACAGGAGACCCAGCTTGCGGGCCTTCGCCAGGGCTTCGAGCTGCGAGTGCGCCCCCAGGGCCTGCAATACCGAGCGCACGTGATTGCGGACCGTGGCCTGCGACAGGTAGAGGACCGAGCACATCTCCTTGACCGACTTGCCCTCGGCCAGCAGTCCCAGCACCTCGGATTGCCGGGGTGAGAGCGCCGGCACGTCTCTCGGATCGGGAACAGGAACATCCCTTGTGGAGGAGAGCCGTATCAGGCCGCGGGCCATCTCCAGGGTCTCGTGCATCTTCTGCGAGTCGCGCATGAGGTGGATCAGGTACGGTCCCGCATCCGACTCCACGCTCAGGACGCTGACGTTGACCCATCGTTTGTTGCCCCACCGGGTCGAGACGCGCATATCGTAGGAGGGCGGCGCCTCTCCGGCCCTCACGAGCCTCATGACGGAACACCTGGAACCACAGAACGAACCGCTGCCCTCGCACTCGGCGGACAGCGCCGCATGGCAGGTCCCGCCAGCAACCTCCTCGGCCATCAGTCCTGTCAGGGACTCCATCTGGGCATCCCAGTGAACTATACGGTACTCCGGGTCCACCACGAAAACCGCGTCCGCCGTGCGCGCCCCGATCAGCGCCTCGACCGCGCCGGGGAGTCTCGCGGGATCTTCAGCAGCGCCCCGCTCTTCTTTCTCGGTCATCGTGGTCATCGCTTGTCCCTCTCCTTTCTGATGCCCTTTACGAGCGAATGCGCTACCCGGCACCGTGCCGTAGTCCTCCTGGGTCTTGTGCCGGACCTTTACAGTAGCTTCCATCACCACAACCTCTCCTCCTCCGCGGCTTACGTACCGAATGATCGCCCGGAGAGCGGCTGGCTGTCGTGAGCAAAGCTGCTGGTCTTTACCTGGGCAACACGCACCGCCGGCACGTGGGCAATTTTGCTCACGCTGGATCTTCGGTGGTATCCTGAGATGAGTGGAGAGCGACCTGAAGCGACACCCTATCGGGGCTTCAATGCAATCATCGGGGTCGCGACCGTTGCCGGTTTGCGGCCGTCCATCACGCCGGCCAGACAGGAGGCCCCTGACGTGACAGGAGAAGGCGGTCGCGGGATGAGCGCGCGCGAGCGGTCCGGAGAGCATCCGAGTCCGCCAGAGGATAAAGAACACCGCTCCATCTTCGAGAACTCGTTAGAGGGCCCGCTGAAAGACGTGACGGAGCGCAAGGAGATCGCAGAAGCGCTGCGAGAGTCGAACGAGCGGATCACGAACATCCTGGAGAGCGTCCCAGACGCCTTCTACGCCCTGGACCGCGAGTGGCGGTTCACCTACCTCAACGAGCATGCGGCACGCGACCTCAAGAGATCGCGCGAGGAACTTCTGGGCAAGAACGTGTGGGAAGAGTTCCCGGGGATCGTAAATAGTCCGTTCTACCAAGAGTACCGCGAGGCGCTCGCGTCGGGATGCCCGGCCCACTTCGAGGCTTACTATCCGCCGCTCGGCAGGTGGTTCGAGACCTACATCCACCCTTCGGAGCCAGGACTGGCGGTCTACTTCAGGGACATCACCGAGAGGAAGAGAGCCGAAGGGGAACTGCGCGGAGCGCTCAAGGAGTTATCCGACCTCAAGTTCGCCCTCGACGAATCGGCCATCGTCGCCTTCACCGACCAGCGCGGCAGGATCACCTACGTCAACGACACGTTCTGCGAGATCTCCAAATACTCGCGAGAGGAGTTGATCGGCCAGGACCACCGCATCATCAACTCCGGCTTCCATCCGAAAGGGTTCATCCGCAACCTGTGGCGGACCATCGCCCAGGGGCGCGTCTGGCGCGGGGAGTTGAGGAACCGGGCGAAGGACGGTTCGATCTACTGGGTGGACACGACGATCGTGCCTTTCTTGAACGAGCGCGGCAAGCCCTACCAGTACGTTGCCATCCGTCACGACGTAACAGACCGAAAGGAAGCCGAGGCGGCGCTGCGCGAGATCCGGGAGGTAGAGCGCGACCGAATAGCCAGAGACCTGCACGACGTGGTGCTCCAGGACCTCTCCTACGCCCTGCAGAGGCTGGAAGATTCCCGAACCTCGCCAGACGGAGGCCGGGCCGCCGGTATGGAAGATGTGGAAGGCGTGGAAGAAGCCGTGGCGGCGCTCCGGCGCTCCACACAGGGTCTGCGCGGCGCCGTATACGACCTGAGCCAGGAGGCGAGCGGCGGTTCTTTCACCCGTTCCCTGAAGACGCTGGCCGAACTGCAAAAACGCATGGCTCCGGAATGTGAAGTGAACCTCGACGTGGAGGAAGACTTCCCCGAAAAGCTCCCGCAAGAGCTGGAGAAGGAAGCTCTGCTCATCGTCAAGGAAGCCCTGACCAACGTGAGACGCCACTCGGGAGCCGGCCGAGTGGCGGTAACCGCGGGCGCCTCCGCGAAAAAGATGTGGGTCGAGGTGTCGGACGACGGACGGGGGTTCCAGCCGGACGTGGATACCGGAATGGGCACGAGGGGTATGCGCCAGCGGGCGCGTTCGCTGGACGGAAGCCTGAAGATAACGAGCACTCCAGGGGAAGGCACGCGAGTGCGGTTCGAAGCGTCTCTGGAGAGCGGCGAGTACGGGAGCGGGGACATCGTAGAGGAGACGCGCGTCCTGCTGGTAGACGATCACGCCTCCTTCCGGCAGGGTGTCGCGGCGGCTCTGGAGAGGGAACCGGGACTCGCCGCCATAGAGCAGGCCGGGTCGCTCGCCGAGGCCAGGGAGATGCTCGAAGGGGTCGAGGTAGGTATCTTCGACCTGAACCTCCCCGATGGCTACGGCGGGGAGTTGATCAAAGAGCTTCGCTCGGCAAATCCGCGCGCGGCCGCTCTGGTCCTGAGCGCTAGTTTGGACCGGGCGGAGATGGCCCGGGCGGTGGAATACGGGGCGGCCGGGGTCCTGCACAAGACGGCCGCAATGGACGAGGTCGTGGACGCTATACGGCGTCTGAAGGCGGGAGAGACGCTCGTGCCCCTGGAAGAGGTCGTGGAGTTACTCCGGTTCGCGAGCGCGCGAAAAGACCAGGACTACGAAGCCGGGCAGGCCATCGCGCAACTCACCGGTCGAGAGAGGGAGGTCCTGGAGGCGCTGGCGGAGGGCCTCGACGCCGAAGAGATAGCCAGACGGCTGCACATAAGCGCCAAGACGGAGCGCAACCACGTAGCCAGGATACTCGCGAAGCTGGGAGTTCACTCCCGCCTGCAGGCCCTCGTTTTCGCCGCCCGGCACGGCGTTGTCGAAGTCGGCCGCAACTCCGGTACAGATCCCGGGAACGGGTAACACCCACGGCTACCATACACAAGCCCCGCTTCAGAGAAGCCCCCGCGCCAATCCAGGACTCTTCTGGAAAGAACCCGGGAAATGTGGCGTCTAGCTACGTCCCGAGCGCTGTCAGCGGGTAGCTTCCGCGAACGCCAGCCACTCCGCCGGGTCCTCGAAGGCTTTCGTCTCCTCCGGGGCCTCCAGAGGCGCCTCCCCGCGAGCGGGGAAGATCATACCCGCCTCAAGAAGGGCCCGAGCGGTCCTCTGGTAGCGCTCGTCCAGACGCCATGCGATCCCCGTGTCCACAAGCTTCTGGAAGAGCCTTATCGCGTCGTCCGCGTCCATGAAGCCGGCCTCATAGTCCCTCATCTCTCGCTCTAGCCCGGCCATGACCCGCACCTCCTCTATATTAGCCGAGGGCCTGAATCTCGATCCACTGCTGCTGCTCGTGATGAACTTGCTGCTCCCTGACCCATTCCTCGTATTCCACGTGCCAGGGCCGCAGGAGTTCCTCGGCGACCTCAGCCTCCGCAACCTCCACTTCAGTGTCCTCCGATTCCGTCACCCAGATGTAGTCCTTGGCGTACGGGGTCTCCAGGATCTCGTAGTGCCCCCGCGCTCTTTGTCTGGTTATGTTCATCCGGACACTCCTTTCACGCTCCCGCGGTCGCACCGGTCATACTCCCGGCTTCTCTCCCGTCTGTGAACCCCTCCAGGCTTCTTTCGGGGTCCCTCTAAAGGAATTGTGTTCCCTGCGTGGTCATCCGCCATGATCAATAGAGACTCATTGTGTGATCAAATTTGATCAAGCGTTCCTCCCGTGGCGGCTCCTTGTGGACTTGAAGCTCCACGAATAACAGCCATCATCCCTAAAAGGCTCGCGTCAACGCTCAACGAGCGGATCCAGCACCATCCTCTACCGGAAGATGGGTGACCGGGGTCATGGAGCCCTCCGGCGCTTCTAGCCCGATAATGCCCGCCTCGATCCAGTCGTGCTCTCCGGCGAGCACCTCGCGGGAGACCTCGTAGGCGTAGCGGTCGTCGTTTCGGAACAGGGCCGCGAAGAGGTCATTCACCCGGCGGCGAGACTGGCGGCAGAAGAGGTCCGCCATCCTGATCGGGGATCTATCCTGCGGGTTCTGACGCAGCAGCCAGCGCGCCCGGACACACACGGCGCTCATGGCGAACAACTCCGCCCCTATATCCACCATGCGGAAGAGGACGGCCTGCTTCTTCTCCAGCTTCGCGCCGAAGCGCACCATGGCGTGGAACGTGGAGCGGGCGAGCCTGCGCGAGCTACGCTCGATAAAGCGGAGGTGACGCGCCAGCTCGCCGAACTCCTCGTAGCGGGGCGTCTTCAGGGCGGCCCACTGGCGCGGGTACCAGGAGGCGTAATACGAGGCGATCTTCGGGAAGGCCGAGAGCTTATCCTTCGTAGAGAGGTCGGAGGAGATCAAGCCGCCCGCGACCTTCAGGTGCTCGTCAACGGCCTCGCGGGCGATAAAGAGGCGCATGATCTCGCTGGAGCCCTCGAAGATGGTGTTGATCCGCAGATCCCGCATCACACGCTCCATCGGCACCGGGAGCTCACCGCGCCGCTCTAGAGACTCGGCGGTCTCGTAGCCCCTGCCGCCCCGGATCTGCATCGTTTCGTCCGCGACCCGCCAGGCCGCCTCGGTGTTCCAGAGCTTCGCCAGCGCCGCCTCGATCCTTATGTCCACCTCGCCTGAGTCCGCCAACAGGGCCGTGAGGTCCGCGATAGCCTCCATCGCGAAGGTGGTCGCCGCTATATCGGCGAGCTTCTGGGCTATGGCCTCGTGCTTCCCGATGGGAGCGCCCCACTGCCGACGCTCATTCGCCCACCGGCGCGCCACGCCCAGGCACCACTTCGCGCTCGCGGCCGTCGCGGCGGGGATAGTCAGCCGGCCGGTGTTCAGGGTGGTGAGCGCCAGCTTCAGACCCAGCCCCTCGCCCCAGATGATGTTCTCCTTCGGGACGCGCATATTGGTGAAGCGCAGGACACCGTTCTCGATCCCGCGCAGCCCCATGAACTCCGAGCGGTGCGCGACCTCGAAGCCCGGCGTGTCCGACTCCACCACGAACGCCGTTATTCCCCGCCGCCCGTCGCGGGATGGCGTGCGGGCCATCACGACCACAAGCTCGGCTATCGGGCCGTTGGTGCACCACAGCTTCTCGCCGTTGATGATGTACGCGCCGCCGCTCTCGGTGGGCGTGGCGTAAGTCTTCATCCGGGCCGGGTCGGAGCCCACCTCCGGCTCGGTGAGAGCGAAGGCGCTGACGGCCCCACGGGCGAGCCGGGGAAGCCACTTCCGCTTCTGCTCTCCGGTCCCGAAGAGCTTCAAAGGCTGCGGCACGCCGATGGACTGGTGCGCCGAGAGCAGGGTGACGAGCGCCGCCGATGAGGAAGCTACCAGCCCCATCGCCCGGTTGTAGCTGAACTGGGAGA
>DASSMB010000271.1:0-19311 GCA_035689095.1 Rubrobacteraceae bacterium
TTCGGAGCTGGATCTGGCGGCGGAGTTCGCCCGTTCCCTGGGCGTGGAGCACCTGGTGGTCAACACCCGCGAGTTGGACGACCCGAACTACGCCAGCAACCCCACCAACCGCTGCTACTTCTGCAAGAGCACGCTCTACTCCAACCTCGGAGAGCTGGCGGTAGCGCGCGGCTATGGGTGCGTCGTAGACGGGGCGAACAAGGACGACGAGGGCGATTACCGTCCGGGGCGCAAGGCGGCGAAGGAGCTGAACGTAGTCTCGCCGCTCTCCCTCGCGGGAGTGACGAAGGATGAGGTGCGGAAGCTTGCGAAGTACCTGGGGCTGCCGAGCTGGGGCAAGCCCGCTCTGGCGTGCCTGTCCAGCCGGTTCCCTTACGGGCAGGAGATCACGCCGGAGAAGCTCGCCCAGGTCGCGCGAGCGGAGGAATTCATGCGCCGCGAGGGCTTCCAGCAGGTGCGGGTGCGTCACCACGGCGAGATAGCCCGCCTGGAAGTCGGCTCGGAGGAGCTGGAGCGGGCCTTCGCCGAGCGCGAGAAGATAACCGCCGAGCTAAAGGACGCCGGTTTCCTTTACGTCACGCTCGACCTCGCGGGATACAAGTCCGGTAGCCTCAACGCCGCGCTCGGCAAGCCCGGCAAGAAGAGCCTGCCGGTGATCGGCTAGGTCCGTAGTGGCTGAGAGCGAGCCGCTGCTCTGGGTCACGCTCGCCGTCATGGTCGTCGGGCTGGCCGGGAGCGTGCTGCCGGGCCTTCCCGGAGTACCCCTGATCTTCCTCTCCGCCCTCGTCTACTCGATCTTCACGGACTTCGAGTACGTCGGTATCCTGATACTCGCGCTGCTCTTCGTCCTGGCCGCGCTCGCCTTCGTCGCGGACTTCTTCGCGACCTCCTACGGGGCCCGCAGGTTCGGAGCGAGCAACTGGGGCACGGTCGGCGGAGCCGTGGGCGGCATCGTCGGGGCGCTCGCCGGGCTGCTGTTCCTCGGCATCGGTTCCCTCTTCGGCCTGATCCTGGGCACCATCGGCGGCGTCTTCGTCGGCGAGTACCTGCGCCGCAGAGAGCAGTCCGGTACGAGCGGTGAACGACCGAGGGTCGAGAGGGCGCGGTCCTCGCGAGGAGACTGGCGGCGGGCGTCCCGCGCGGCGGGCGGCGTGCTAGTCGGCTATCTGGTCTCGACCATCACCCAGGGGATACTGGGGATCGTCAGCATCGTGGTCTTCGTGATCGCCCTGATCTACTAGAAAGACCTGCTAGATCTGGTCCTCGCCGTCCTCCCGGCGCTGCTCGCGCAGGAAGCCCTCTAGCTCCTGGGCAAGCTCGTCGCCGGAGGGCAGGTCCCGTATCCCGCCCGCAGCCGCCGCGGTGTCGAAGCGCTCTTCGAGCATCTGGACGTAGGAGGCGAGGTCCGTGTCCTGGGCGACGGCGGCGGAGACCTGCTCCTGGTAGTCGCCGGCGGTCCGCTCCAGGTGCGAGGTGTCCGCCTGGATACCCAGCAGGTCGGAGAGGCTCGCCAGGAGAGCGAGAGCGGCCGGCGCGGAGGGCACCGAAGGCAAATAGTGCGGCACCGAGGCCCAGAAGCTCACCGAGGGCACGCCATGATCCGCGCAGAGGCTGTGCAACACGCCGGTTATGCCGGTCGGGCCCTCGTAGCGCGAGGACGAGAGGCCGAGGTTCTCGATCAGGGCCGGGTCCTGCGAGTTGGCCGAGACGGCGACGGGCCGCGAGTGGGGCACGTCGGCGAGCAGGGCGCCTAAAGTGACCACAAGTTCCACGTTCAACTCCTTCGCCAGCTCCGCGAGCACCCTCGAAAAAGTGCGCCACCGGAAGTTCGGCTCCGGCCCGGAGAGGAGCACGGCCCCCCGGTCCCCGATCTCGCGCAGGCTCCGGGTGGTAGCGCGCAACTCGTTCTCGGGCCATTCGATCTTCCGCGTCACGCCCTCGATCAGGCTCACATGCGGGCGCGTAACCTGGAAATCGAAGAACTCCTCCGAGTCGAAAGCGCCAAACCTCTTCGCTTCCCAGGAGCCGGAGAGCGTATCAACAGCCACGCTCGCCGCCTCCGCCGCGTCGTTCCAACCCGTAAATCCCGCGATAAGCACCGGACGTTCGAGGTCCGGGCGCCACTCGACGTTTATAAGTCTGTTATCCATCCCGCAAGCTTACCACGCGCCCTGCCCGGCACGATGCAGACGCCCACTTCGGACACGGCTAGGCCCCCGGATGGTCCACCTGGTAGAGGGAACCCGTGCCGCGCTCCAGGTAATACAGGTAGCCGTTATTCACCCGCAGGTCCACCGGATTCTGGATGCCGGTCGCGAATGCCGCCGCTCTGTCGGTAGCGGGATCGTAGCGCCGGATCCAACCGTTACAAAAATCCGCGAAGAAGTAGTCGCCAACGAAGCTGGACGGGAACCTTACGATGGAGGTGTTGTAGAAGGCTCCGCCGGTGATCGCGCATCCCGTCGTCGCGGAGTTGCCGTGCCGGTAGGCGAAGATGGGAGGAGTATACTTCGGTGCCGATTCGGGGCCTTCCTTGATCGGCCATCCGTAGTTGGCGCCCTTGCGGCCGGCGTTGATCTCCTCCCAGGTCTGCGCGCCCACGTCGTTGATGTAGATGCGCCCCGTGCCTGGCTGCACGGCGAAGCTGTAAGGGTTGCGAAGCCCGCGCGCCCAGATCGCCTTATTCTTCCCGGTGACGTTCTTATTCTTGTAGAAAGGGTTGTCCCTCGGCATGGTGCCGTCCTTGTTGATCCTCAGCATCTTGCCGAGCAGGTTCTTGAAGCTCTGGGAGTTGTCACCGTTGGCGTTCTCACCCACCGCGACGTACAGCTTGCGGTCCGAGCCGAAGTGAATGGCGCCACCGTTGTGGTTCGTGGCGCTACTCAGGTTGTTGAGATCGAGGATCACCTTCTGACTGCTCGCGACCAGCCGGTCGCCCACCACCCTGAACCGCGCTACGCGGTTGTGCGCCGGCACGGAGCCCGCGGCCTTCCGCGTGTAGTACAGGTAGATCCAGTGGTTGCTGCTGAAGCCGGGATCGAACGCGACCCCGAGCAGCCCGCGTTCACCCCTGGCGTCTATGCGGGAAGTGAGGTCTATGGCCGGCGCAGCCAGCAACGTCCCGTTCTTGATGACCCTCAGCTTTCCTCCCTGCTGGTTGACGAAGATCCTGCCGTCCGGCGCGAAGGCCATCGCGGTCGGGTTGTCGAGCCCCGTGGCTACTCTGGTCTGCGTGAACCCGGTAGGCAGGTTGGCCGCGCTCCACGCTTTCCCGGCGAAGACCGTAAGCAATATCAGCGCTACGGCTACCGCCACGCCAGCGCCTATCGTCAGGCCACGCTTGCTGGTTTCATGCCCGAAGAAGTGACCGGGGAAAGGTGTCCGGGCCGACCTTATATCGCGTTCCAAAGCTACCTCAGTTCGTCACGGGGCTCTAATCGCTGGCATACTACATCCTGCCAGCTCTCGCCGAGTAGTTGGCGACACAACTTCACAATTACTTTAGGGCTGCTCAGACGAAATTTCGTTCGAGCCGGAGCGCCCGTTCCAGACGCCGGAGGTACTCTCGCTCGGGGATCTCGACGGCGCCCATGCGGGCCAGGTGGTCGTTCTGTATCTGGCAGTCGAGTAGCGTGTACCCCCGCTCCTTGAGCCGCTCTACGAGATGAACCAGGCAGACTTTCGAGGCGTCCGTCATGCGGCTGAACATGGACTCACCCATGAACGCCCCGCCGAGGGCAACCCCATAGAGTCCGCCAACCAGTTCCCCCTCCCGGTACGCCTCGACGCTGTGCGCCCTGCCCGCGTGGTGCAGACGCATGAACCCGGCAATGATCTCGGCGTCTATCCAGGTCTCTTCCCGGCGGGCGCAGGCCCGGATCACGCCGCCGAAGTCCCGGTCTACGTACACCTCGTAAGTCCCCTTGCGGATGACCCGCGCGAGCGATTTCGAGACGTGCAGCGAATCCAGCTCCAGGATAGACCTCGGGTCCGAGCGGTAGAACTGTATCCGGCCATACCCGTCGGCCATCGGGAAAGCGCCCGCCCGGTAGCAAGCCTCCAGAATCTCCACCGTCAACCTCACGCCCCGAATAATAGTGCGGCCTACCGCCGGCGCACCAGCACGGACCCCATCCTCACCTCGGGCTGCGGGCGAGTACGAAGTGCGTACCGCGTCCCGGCACGGGTAGGATCTCGACCTCTTCGAATCCCGCCGCCCGGAGCCACTCCTCGTACTCTGCCGAGGTGTAGGTCCCGCCGCGCGCGGTCAGGACGAGCATGTTGACGGCGAAGAGCGCCGCGTCCTCGCTCATGCCGCGTAGGTACTCCCGGATCACCAGCAGCCCGCCCGGAGCTAACGAGCCGCGCATCCTGGCGAAGAGCGCGCGGTTCTCGTCGGGTCCATACATATGCGAGGTGTTGCCGAAGTAGATCGCATCGAACGGCCCTTCCGGCAGGCTCTCGTTCATGTCTCCCGCCGCGGTCTCGATCCCGGCCCGCCCCAGGATGTCCCGCATCTGCCCGATGACCTCCGGCCGGTCGAAGACCGTCACCCGCGCCCCACCGCGCGCGAACGCCTCCGCGTTGGTTCCCGGACCGCCGCCGACATCGAGTATCCGCGCTCCCTCCGGCAGCCGGGGCAGGACGGTCCGTGCCACGGCCTCGGCTCCAGGGCGCGCTCCGCGGCGCATGGCCTGGATGAACGTCGCCGTCCCCCCGAAGTCCGGGAGGGTCCGGTCCTCGACGGGCTCGCCGGAGCGTAGTACCTCCGGCAGCCTGCCCCAGCTCTGCATGAGCTCGAAGCGGTGGATCACGCTCTCCCCCACGTAGCCGGAGTATTCTTTATCCAGCAAAGTCCGCCGGTGCTCCTCCCGCAACCGGAAGCCGCCCTCCTCATCCAGCAAGCCCAGCTCCGCGAGCGCCGAGAGAACCACGTAAACCGCCCGCGCATCCATCCCGAGCTCTTCCGCCACCTCTCTGACCGAGCGGAGTCTATTAGCGACAGCGTTGAGGAGACCGTCCCTCAGCGCCGCGCCGAGGATGATCGCCTCCCGCCAATCGAGCTCCGTGTAGTTCATCTCACCCATCGAAGTCCATGATTGTATCCTCCGATATCCGAACGCGGTGCGGGGACAGTTCGAAGATAGTTCCGGGCCGCGGCTCCGGGATACTCCTTGATCAAGCTCGCCACTCTTTGTAAACTTCTTGTAGACAACTCGCGGGTGATGAGGCTCGCCTTTAACCGCGTTCGTTCGCTACGTTCGCTAATGGCTTCTACGCGCCGGGCCGCCGGGGTGCCAACGGGGTACCGGAAGGCCCGGGTAGGAGCTTTTTTCGTGTCCGGTCCGGCTGGCGCGAGAACACGAAGGAGGGCTGGTAGGACCATGAGTACGCAGGAGCGGCAGCAAAGTCCGGTATCAGGCTCTTATCCGGCGGTGGCTCAGGCCACGCTTCGTCTGCGTTCGGAGCCGGAGTGTGAGCGCGTGATCGGTCTGGCCCATCGCCGGGGGATCGCCTCCACCATGGCCTACCGGGGACCGGAAGAAGACGACTCCCCGATCTTCGTGCTGGTAATAGACGAGGTTGGCATCCTCGAATCGTTCCTGCCCGAGTTGCAGGAGTCGGTGCCCGGTGCGCGCATCTCCGTGATCCGCGAGGAGGTGGCCCACGTATCGCCGCCGGACTTCCTGCGCGGGGGCGCTATCCGCAACAAGCCCTTCCGGACGGAGGCCGGACATCTCGGCTGGGTCTTCGCGGGCGGCGCCCTGGGGGCCGGGGCCAGAATACTCACGGAAACGGGGGCCAGGTACATTAGCCCGGTTCACGAGACGTTCCCCTGGGGCACTATACTGGTCAACGCCTCCGGGTCTTTCGCAATAGCGATCCTTGGGACCCTGATCGCCGAGCGGTTCATCGGGGAGCGCGAGCGGCTGTTCTGGGTGCTGGGCTTCCTGGGCTCGTTCACGACGTTCAGTTCCTTCGTACTTCAGACGACCGAGAGCTGGGGAGATTCCGCGATGCTCGGGACTCTCTACGGCGGTGGGAGCATATTCCTCGGGCTGGGAGCCGCGCTGGCCGGGATCTGGCTGACCAGAAGGACGCTCCGGTGGGAGTGATCGAGGTGCTGGTAACCCTGATCGGAGCCGGAGCGGGCGCGGTCCTGAGATACGTCTTCGGAGGCTGGGTCAACCATCGGGCAGGAGCGGGCTTTCCGTGGGGCACGCTGGCGGTGAACACCGTGGGCTGTCTCGCGCTGGGCCTTCTCGAAGGGATCGCCGCCGGAGACGGATTCCTCCTGTTCGTTCTCGGCAGCGGAGTCATCGCCGGCTTCACGACGTTCTCCACGCTGATGCTAGAGACCCTGAACCTCTCGCTGGCGAAGGAGCACGACCGGGCGCTCTCCAACGTGCTCGGCAGCGTGGTACTCGGAATTCCGGCGCTCCTGGCCGGACTGTACCTCGGAGGGCTGGTGTGAAGCCGGACGATCTGCGGCCGGCGAAGAGGCTGCGGGTCTTCGTGGGAGAGGACGAGCGTTACCGCGGACGTCCGCTCTTCGAGGCGATCGTGCTCGCCGCCAGAGACAATGGGTTGGCGGGGGCGACCGTCTTCAAGGGGTTCATGGGCTACGCTCCGCACGCCGACATCGCCGCGGCAGGCATCCTGCGTCTGGCGGAGAACCTGCCGATCGTCGTGGACATAGTGGATGACGAGGAGCGCATCCGGGCGTTTCTACCGTTTCTGCGCCAGGCGGTCAAGACCGGGCTCGTCATCTGCTCGGATGTGGAGTCTGAGCAGGTCGTTCCCGATGTTGAGGGAGAGGATAGGCGATGACCTTCCTACCGGCGACGCGGGCCAGGATCTACCTTCGCGACAGCGCCGAGTTCGAGGGACGCCCGGCTCACGCCCTGGTCTTCTCGGCGTTTAGAGACGCGGGTGTAGAAGACGTCTCCGTACACCACGGGGTCATGGGCTACGACCCCGCTTCGGGACTACTCTCCTCGCGCCCCCTGCGCTTCCACGCGGACCTGCCCGTGGTAGTCGAGGCTGTCGGGAGCAGAGAACGAATCGAGGGCGCACTCCCTCGCGTAAGAGAGGTCCTCAGCCGCGGTCTCATCACGCTCGCGGACGTGGAACTCTACTCGGCGGGTTGACTGGTCCAGAGAGAAGTTATCTCCCCCACCTGGACACCGTGGAGGTCGTTGACCGGCGCGGACGCCGAAACAGACGCTTCCACGCCCCGGCGCGAGAGCGCGGCGAGCGCGGCCGGGCGAACAGCCCTCCCCGCGCCGTCGGAGACCTTGAGCGCCATCCCCCACCCGTCCAGGCTGCCGACGCCGAGCACGCCCTCGGCGCCCATCTTGGTGACGAGGTCTGTGGCCTCCATGACCTCCGTGTCGAGTCTCCCCGTACCGGCGACCATGAACGGATGAGCGCGCATCGCGTCCCGGATGCGGAGCGCGGCTTGCGCGAGGTCGTCCGGCAGGCATCTACCGGTGGCGAGCCGCGCGAAGCCAGTCGCGAGGCTCCTTAGCGGCATGGCGAAGGCGGGTAGGCCGCAGCCATCGCCGCTAACGACAAGCGCATCCTGCTCGACGGCGCATACCTTTGATACGAGGTCCGAGATCCAGCGCTGCAGCGGATGGTCCGGCTTTCTGTAGGTCTCCGTCTCCCAGCCCTGGTGCGCGCAGACGGCGAGCATCCCGGCGTGCTTGCCGGAGCAGTTGCCGTGGATGCCGCGGGGCTCCTCTCCCCGGCGAGCCAACGCGGCCGCCGCCGGAGCGTACATCGGCGGATGAGCCCCGCTCTGAAGGTCACTCTCCGAAAGACCGGCCTTGCGGAGGATCGAGCGCACCGCGCCCAGGTGACGCTCCTCGGCGTTGTGCGAGGCGCAGGCGACGGCCAGATCCTCATCCGTCAGCCCGCAGGCGTCGGCCGCGCCGGAGAGGATAAGCGGGAGCGCCTGGAAGGGCTTCGCCGAGGAGCGGACATAGGCGTACCCGTCCGGGGCGCCGACTGCGTCCAGGAACTCACCATCAGGTCCGCAGAAGACTATACGTCCGCGATGGTAGCTCTCTACGAGAGGACCGCGGCGGACGGCGACGAGCGGCGCGTCGGCGGACAACTCATCCGTCGGCGGCGGGCCGGGAACCCCCACCGCTACCCTTTGCCGACGCTGATGATCCTGAGCCCGACCAGGTCGTGCGCGACGCGCATGCGGGCCATAGCGGCCGGGAAATCGTCGTCCGCGTAGAACTCGCGCGCCTCAATGACCAGCGGCCGCAACTTCTCCAGGAGGTCGGCGTCAGTCCCGCCGGGCCCCTCGCCGCGCAGGCTCGCCTGGGCCATCCCGATCATCACCTTCGCGCGCGGGCTCCTCATCCACATGGAGAGTATCGCGATCTCCAGGTCCCCGTTCACGCGCAGCAGATGCCCGAGACGCAGGTCGGCGGCGGAGCTCTCCCGCTTCGCCCGCCTCACGGGAACCACCGTCGGATGTTCCCCGAGAGCAACCCTGGCAGCGCCGAGTCCGGCACCCCCGCGGCGTCGGCGGCGGCGAGCGTGGCATGCAACGTCGAGGGATAATCGCCGTAGGGTATGTCCGAACCGTAGCTTATGCGCGCCGGGTCCAGGATGCTGAACAGCACGTAGAGGTCCTTCGCCCGCACCACCGAGGTCTCGAAGAGCACGTTGGGATGGTCCTCGAAAGCCCGGACGGCGTCCAGGATCTCGACCATGGCCGAGTGTCCCAGTATGAGCCGCAACTCCGGGTGCGCCTCGACGGTCGGAATCAGCGGCTCGACGATCCGCTGCATGGCGAACCCGGTGTGTATGAGCACCGGCAGATCAGCCTCCGCCGCCATACCGAGCAACTTCACGACCCGCGGCTCGTCCAGCTCGAACACCTGGGAGACCGGGTGCAGCTTTAGTCCCTGGAAGCCCAGCTCCACGCACCGCTCGAACTCCTTCTCATAGTCGCGGTGCGGGTTCAGCCGGAAGAACGGCACGTAGAGGTTCGGATACTCCTCGTAGGCGTTCCAGACCACGTCGTTCGGCCCCGAGAAGTCGTCGCGCGCGTTCGGGTCGTTCAGCGCGAAGACTATCGACCGTCCCACGCCCGCCGCCCGCATCCGGTCGCGCAGTCCGTCGGCGGTCATCGTGCGGGTATCCACGTCCGCTCCGATGTGGGCGTGGGCGTCGAAGATTTCCAGGTCTGCAGGGATCTTGCTCCGCACCCACTCCCAGATCCCACTCATCGCCCCGCTGGTCAGGGCGTCGAGGTTATGCTCTCTCTCGGTCTCCGTAGACAATGGCTCGCCTCTTAGCTAGGTCTCACCAGACACAACATTCGTGCAATGGTAGCAGGCGAGGTATGACACCGCTAAGTCCGGCAAGATCTACAACCAGATAACCTCAGACCCAGGTTGTCTCATCAGGTAAACAGTCTGTCGGAAGTGGCTCGCCGATGATCCGTTCCTGAAAGTTGGCCCAGACAACGATTGTCCATCCCTGGGCAGCATCTTCCAGAGTGGTGTAAAACGTGTGCGCGTCATCAGGTCCGATTAGCTGTCCCCGCTCTACAGCCTCCATGTTGAACCCGAACAGGCACTCGGGACGGGTCAGATCCCGGAACAAGATTATTAGCTCGTGCTCCGGCTTCGACTCGTCGAGCCGGACATCCTCAACCTGGATCTTCCTGTATCCCCTGTCCTTGAACCTCTTCGGCTCTCCGCCCGGGCCGAGGAGTATCCTGCGGAGTTCCTGTAGGACCCTCTGCTCGTACTCAGCCCGACGCATCGGCGTCGCGGCGCAGTGTGAGCATGGAGACGCGAGGGCCGTCCACGCTCTTGACGTTGAGGGCGACGCCTTCGGCTTCGACGGTGTCGCCGGGCTCGGGGGGGCGTCCGAGAGAGCCCAGTATGTAGCCGCCGATGGTGTCGAAGTCCTCGTGCGGGAGGTCCAGGTCGAAGTGCTCGTTCACGTCGGTGATGGGGATGCGTCCGTCTATGGCGTAGAGGTCGTCCCCGATCTTCTCTATGGCCGCCTCGCCCTCGTCGAACTCATCCTGTATCTCCCCGACAAGCTCCTCCACGATGTCCTCAATCGTGATAAGCCCCTCCACGCTCCCCCACTCGTCTATGACTATCGCCATCTGGAGCTTGCGCTGCTGGAACTCCTTGAGGATCCCGTCTATGCGCTTGTTCTCCGGGATGACGAGACACTCCCTTATGAGCGGCCGGATGTCGAAGTTCTCCGGCTCCTCTCTGGCCGCCCGGAAGAGGTCCTTTACGTGGACCGCGCCGAGGACGTGGTCGAGGTCCTCCTCGTAGACCGGGTAGCGCGTGTAGCGTCCGAAGGCCGCCTTCTCCGCCAGTTCCGGCAGCGGAGCGTCGTAGGGCAGCGCCTCGATATCCGGGCGGGGAACCATGATCTCGCGGGCCACCGTGTCCCCGAAGTCGAAGACGTTGTTCAGGTAGTCGCGCTCCTCCGGGTCGAGCACCCCCGACGCGGTAGAGGAGGAGATCATGATCCGAAGCTCCTCCTCGGAGTGGGCCTCCATCTCCTCGCCGAGCCGGATGCCCCACGGCCTGAGCGCGAAGTTCGTCGAGGCGTTAACGAGCCACACCACGGGACGCAACACCAGCATGAAGAACTTGAGGGGGCGGATAATGAACATCGCTACCCTCTCCGCCTTCTGGATAGAGAAGTACTTTGGCGCCTGCTCTCCGAAGACCAGATGCGCGTAGGTGATGGCGGCAAACCCCAGCGCGACCGCGATGATCTCGATGATCCGCTCGCTGCCGATGCCCACGGCCTCCAGCACCGGACGTATCAGGTGCGAGACCGCCGGCTCGCCGACCCAACCAAGAGCCAGCGACGCGACCGTGATCCCGACCTGGCAGATGGAGAGGTAGGCGTCCAGGTCCCTGAGAGCCGCCCGCACCCCGCCGGCCCGCACGCTTCCCTCCTGCTCTAACTGCACTATCCGCGACTCGCGCACGCGCACAAGAGCGAACTCCGCCGCCACGAAGAAGGCGTTCAAACCGACCAGCACCAGGGCCGCCGCCAGATTTAACCAGGATAAGAGAGGCTCTTGCACGTCTACACGCTCACGCCGCGGCCAGAAGTATACGAAGAGCGCCGGATGTGTTTTCGGTAAGGATCGTCCATCGTGTTACGAGCGTCATTATACCGCAGCCGCGCCACCACCGGCGCGACTCTGCGCGCCTTTGGCAAAAACCCTTCGCGCAGTTATAGTTCGCTGCGTGTACGCCAGCCGCCGCCAACGCCGACAGCGACAGCGCACGTTGCTCGCCGCGGCGTTCGGTGTCCTACTCGTAGCAATCCTGGCGCTCGCCGCGTGGAGCCTCACCGGCTCGCGCCCCGAGACCGCGTCGGCCGAACCCGGCACCTACGCGCAGGTCTCTACGCCCCGTACCGGCGAGAAGGACGATCTCACGACGTGGGGCGACAGTGCCGATCCCGTCAAGGCGATCTACCTGACCGCCTATAATGCCGGATCCGCGAACCTGGAGGCGTACCTCAAGCTACTCGACCGCACGGAGTTGAACGCCGTGGTCGTGGACGTAAAGGATGTCACCGGCGAGGTGATGTACCCCTCCAAAGTGCCGCTGGCGAATGAGATCGGGGCGACCCGGCAGGTGCTCGACCTGAAGTCGCTCACGAAGCAACTCAAGGAGCGAGACGTCTACGCCATTGCCCGCGTCGCGGTGTTCGAGGACGACATCCTGCCACGCCAGAGGCCGGACCTGGCCGTCACCGACTCGTCTACCGGAGCGCCCTGGCTCAACGACGCCGGTCAGACGTGGGCGAACCAGTACAACAAGGAGGTCTGGAAGTACAACGTGGCGGTAGCGAAAGAAGCCGCGAGGGCCGGGTTCGATGAGATCCAGTTCGACTACATCCGCTTCCCTTCCGACGGCCCGATGGAGACCATCGACTACGGCAAGGAGACCTACCCTAAACAACAGGAAGCTCTCGCCGCCTTCCTGAAGTACGCGGACAGCGAGCTGCACCCGATGGGCGTGCGGGTGGCGTCCGACGTGTTCGGGCTCGCCGCCACGGAGGACGGAGCCGGGGTCGGCCAGTACATCGACACGCTTGCGCCGTACCTGGACGTGGTCTGTCCCATGGCATACCCCTCCCACTACCCGCCCGGCAGCTACGGCTACGACGACCCGAACTCCGAGCCGTACAAGGTCATCGAGCATACGATGACGGACTTCGAGAAGAAGACCAAAGACGCGAACCCGGGCATCGAGATCCGTCCGTGGCTCCAGGACTTCACCCTCGGAACTCCCCCCTACGGACCCGAGGAGGTTCGCGCCCAGATGGACGCTGTCTACGACTCCGGCGCGACTGGATGGCTCCTCTGGAACGCTGACAACGACTACACCGAGATGGCGCTCAAGGCCTCCAGCCGATAGAGGCAGAACAAAGGCCCGGCCGAGATGGCCGGGCCTTCTTGGTGCGGTGTTCTCGGGTGCGTCTAGGCCAGTCCCTCGGCCTCGTACTCGCGGAGGAAGCCCTCGAAGAGCTTGCGGTGGCCCTGCTCGTCGCGCAGGATGGCGATGACCATGTCCTGCGTTACCGGGTCGACCTCCTCCGTAGCCTCTATCAGGCGGGTGTAGTGCTGGATGGCGCCGGTCTCGGCCTCGATGACGCCCTTGATCACGTGGACCACGTCTACCTGGTCTTCCGGCGGCTGCAGGAAGCTCTGCTCCGCCACGAACTCCGCCGAGCCGGGGACGACGCCGTACAACTCCTTTATGCGCGCCGCGAAGTCCTGCGCGTGCTGCAACTCCTCCTGGATATCCTCCTCCAGGGACTCCTTGATCTCCTGCGCTCGCACACCATCGGGGTTGGTGGAATTCGTGACGTAGTTGATGACCGTCTCAAGCTCCATGAAATACGCCTTCTTGAGAAGCTCCACGATCTCCTCGCGTTTCCCGGCCATCTCTTCCGAGAGTATCCCCTCGCTACCGCGATTCGTCTCCACGTCTTTGACCTCCTGTGTGATTACAAGAATCTTACGGAATTTACTTTACCCTCGCGACTCGCCCATAAACGTGAACTTGCGAACACCCGAAGGGTGCCCCGGCAAACCTCGGACACCACGTTCAAACCCGCACGGTCTTCCTCTTGCGGAAGTCTTTCGGCCGGTAGCGCTGCACGTACTCCCGGTACTTCCTGACCTCGTCTTTCGACCGCTCCGAGGACCACCCCAGGTACCTGACGGCGACTTCGGCCGCTGCGGAGTCCAGGTCGAGGGCCACCCGCGGCCCCATTCCGACCATCGTCCGCCGGAGCAGGACATCCGAGAGCGTCTCGGCCATCTCCCGCCGGAAAGCGTAGAGCACCTCCGCCCCGATTATCCCGGTCTCGACCGTAGCCGAAGCCGAGAGCGGCATCTTGAGCGAGTGGTCGTCGCGGGCCTCGGCGATCACGTCCGGGGCGCGGGTACCGTAGAGCTTGAGCAGGCGCTCGGCGAGCATGTCGGTGAGCCCGCTCGTGGCCTTGAACTCGGCGGCGAAGTTGTCGAAGTCCTCGGCCGCGCCGCCGGGGAGCGGGACCTTGTCTGTCCGGCACGGCGGCGCGTGGAGGTGGAGCTTGTCGTAGACGACGTCAACGGTCTGCCGGGCGAGGTTGCGGTACGTGGTCAGCTTGCCGCCGACGATGGAGATGAGGCCGTCCGCCTTCGGTCCAGCCCCGGAGACGGTGAGCCTGCCCCCGGCGGCGGAGGCGCCTGTGGCGTGGTCGTAGACGACATGGCTGCGGGTGATGGAGCTCTCCGAGCCCTCCGGCTTGAACGGCAGGGGCCGGACTCCAGAGTAGGTAAACAGGACGCTCTCGCGGGTGAGGGCGGCCTGCGGGACCACCGCGTTCGTCTCGTCTATGAGGTATTGGATCTCATCGTCGTCCGCCGACACGTAGTCGAGGTCCCCCCTGTAGCGGAAGTCCGTGGTGCCGATGAGATAGCGGCCGTTCCACGGAACGATGAAGTACGGCCGTCCGTCCCTGCGCGCCTCCACGTAAAGGGCGTCTCGCGGCGCGCCAGGGAACGCATCCACCACAATGTGAGAGCCCTTCGTGCCCCCGATCATCCGCCCCGAGTCCTCCTCCGCGCCGTTCTCCGGCGCCTCGGCGAACCCTGACGCCCCCGATCCGCGCAGCACCCGATCCACCCACGGACCCGCGACGTTGACGGTTACCGGAGCATGGGCCGTGTGCGTGCCGCCTCCGAGCCTGTCCTCGAACTCCACCCCCGCCACGCGGGAGCCGCCGTCCTCGAAGAGCAGGCGCTTCACCTCGGCATAAGTCAGTACGGTCGCGCCGTGCTCGCGGGCGGAGATGGCGTTCTCCACCGCGACGCGCTCGGCGTACTCTACCTGCCCGTCGTAGTAGGTGGCGGCGCCGCGCAGGCCGTCCGGGTTGATTCCGGGGTATTGCTCTAGAGCCTCGTCGCGGGAGAGCATCTTGTGGTTCGGGACCGACTTATCGAATGAGAGAGCGTCGTAGCCCATCATGCCGAGCCGGATGAGACCGGGTCCGCGTTTGGACCGCTCGTAGATCGGGACCACGAACTTGAGCGGCTTGACGAGGTGCGGCGCGATGTGCAAGAGCTTCTCGCGCTCGGCGAGCGATTCGCGTACCAGATGTACCTCGTAGTGCTCCAGGTAGCGCAGGCCGCCGTGTATGAGGCGGGTGGCCCACTGGGTAGTGCCGCTGGCGATGTCGCCCTTGTCGAGCAGCAGGACTTTCAGCCCGCGCATGGCGGCGTCGCGCGCGATCCCCGCCCCGTTGATACCGGCTCCGACCACGATCAGGTCGAACGGATAGTCCCGTATGTCCTCCGGTACCTGACGGTCCATGCGCTCTCCTCCTTGTCAATCGTGCAGCTTGGACTCCGTGCGAGCCTCCATCGCAGCCTCCACGCACTCCCCGGCATCCGCCCCGGTCGAGGCCATCACCCCCGCCGCGAACGCTCCCTCCACGAACGGCGCGTCCACCAGCCGCACCTTCTCTCTCGTCTCCGAGGATAGCATCTCGAGCACCGTCTCGGCCGAGAGCACCGCGCTCCCGATGTCCATGAAGACAAGGACTTCTTCGGCCGTCAGTCCCTCTATAGCGGCCTGCACGCCCTCCGGGTCGGTCCCCAGTCCGCCGTCAGAGTCGCCCCCGACAGCGACGACCTCCACGTCCCCGGCCATGTGCCCGATCAGCTCGGCCGTGCCGTCGGCGATCCGGGGGCTGTGCGAGACGAGCACGAGTCCGACCATTACTCGCTCTCCAGAGCGCGGGCCGCCGCGTCCAGCAGGAACTGCGTGGAGGTCGCGCCGGGGTCCCGGTGCCCCGCCGCCCGAGCGCCCAGGTAGCTCGCCCGACCCCGCTTCGCCGTCATCGGCACCGTGGACTCCGCCCCCTCCTCGGCCGCGTCCGCCGCAGCCCGGAAGACCTCCGCCGCGCTCCCGCCGCTGGCTCCCTTCGCAGCCTCGACCGCCGGTGTCAGAGCATCCACGATGGTCTTGTCTCCAACCTCGGCCTTGCCGCGCTGCTTTATCCCGCCAAGCGCCGCCTCCAGCGCCGCCGCAGTGTCCTCCCCGGAGACCTCTTCCTTATCCCCGAGCGCCGTCGAAGCCCGCAGGAACGCGGTGCCGTACAGAGGCCCCGCCGCGCCGCCGACCTTGCTGATGAGCGCCATCGAGACGGCCTTCAGGACATCGGCCGGGGAGTTTAGTTCGGCTCCGTCGAGGCGTTCCAGGGCGGCCTGGAAGCCGCGGTGCATGTTCGTACCGTGGTCTCCATCCCCAATCTCCGAGTCGAGCTTCGTTAAATAGCGGCGATGTTCCTCCATCGCGGCGGCCATCTCCCGGATCACGTTCAGCGTTGCTTCCGTCGCTCCCAAATCTACTCCTCCGATTCCATTAGCTTCTCGCGCACCTCGTGTTTTAACGTCTTGCCGAGCGCGTTTCGCGGCAACTCGTCCACGAACGCGACCTCGCGGGGCTTCTTGTAGCCCGCAAGCTCCTCGCGGCAGAACTCCGTCAGCTTCTCGGCGGTCAGCGAGGGGTCGTCGCGCACGACGGCGGCGACCACCCGCTCCCCGTACTCCGGGTCCGGCAAGCCGACCACGGCCGCCTCGACGACGCCGGGGAACCTCTCCAGGACCTCCTCCACCTCGCGCGGATACACATTGTATCCGCCGGAGATGATCAACTCCTTCGCCCGCCCGCTGATGGTGTAGTACCCGTCCTCGCTCACGGAGCCGAGGTCGCCCGTGCGGAACCAACCATCCTCGTAGAAGCTCTCCTCCGTGGCGTCCGGACGGTTCAGGTAGCCCGCGAAGACGTGCGGCCCTCGAACCTCGATCTCACCGTCCTCACCCGGCGGTAGTAGTTTTCGAGTCTCCAGGTCCACGACCCGCGCCTCCTGTCCGGGGAACGGGCCTCCAACCGTTCCGGGCCGCCGCTCGCCGTCGAACGGGTTTGTGAGGTTCATGATCGTCTCGGTCATCCCGTACCGCTCCAGTATGCGCTCCCCGAACAGCCGCTCGAACTCCTCGAACGCCTGCGGGCTCAACGGCGCGCTCCCCGACACGTACAGCCGCAGCGGAGCCGGGCGCTCGTCCCGCTTCTCCGCCTCCCGGAGCAGGCGCGTGTACATCGTCGGCACCCCGAAGAACATCGTGACCCATCCCTCCAGCAGCGCTTCGTAGACCTTCGCGGCGTCGAAGCGGCGGTGCAGCTCGGCGCTCGCCCCCATGTAGAACGTGCCGTGAGCGCCGACCATCAAGCCGTGGGTGTGGAAGAGCGGGAGCGCCAGCAGCAGGCGATCCTCCTCCGTCCAGCGCCACGCCTCGCAGACGGCGGCGGCGTTGGCGGCGAGGTTCCGGTGCAGGAGCATCGCGCCCTTGCTGCGGCCCGTGGTCCCGGAGGTGTAGGCGACGACGGCAAGATCTTCACCGTCCGGCATCCCGAACTTCCGCTCCTCCCCGGAGCCCAGGAAGTCCTCTAACTCCTCCCCGACCTCGACAACGGTCTCCAGATGCGCGAGGTCCTTACGGACCCGTTCCAGTTCAACACGCCGCTCCGCGTCCGTGAGGCAGAGGCGGGCGCCGGAGTCCTCGAAGATGTGGCGCAGCTCCGTCCGCCGGTACTGGGTGTTGAAGGGCACGACCACGCCGCCGGAGAGATGCGTCCCGAGATAGGCTGCGAGGAGATCCGGACAGTTCTCCAGAAAGAGCGCGACCCGGTCGCCGGGTCCCAGGCCGCGTCCACGGAGCGCGGAGGCGAAGGCTTGCGCGCGCTGACGCAGACTTCCGTAGGTCCACTCCTCGCCCTCGAAGCGCAGGCAGAGTCTCTCCGGCGCGCGCTCGGCGTGACGGATAAAGCTCTCCACGATGGATGCCGGTGAACCGCCGTTCACCTAGAGCCCTCCTCCGACGGAGCGGGCGCGTTCGAGGAGACCTTCGACGAAGGCGTCGTCCCACCAGCCGAGGAAGAAGAGCAGGTCCGCGACGGTGAACCGGTTTCGCATCAGGTGGCAGTTCCGCAGCGCCCAGAAGGCGGTCTCCGCGGGGACCGGCGGGTCCAGGTCTCTGAAGCGCGCGGGAGCCCCGGACTCTTGCAGGGCCTTACCGAGCCACTCAGGAGAGAAGACCATCTCCCGCAGCTCGTTCCGGAGCCGGGACCAGTTCGCGAAGAACTCTTCGAAGCGGGGGCGCGCAGTCCGCCAGCGCTCCAGCTTCAGGGCGTAATCGTTCCAGCACTCTTCCGCTATCGCTCCTGTCGGGTCCAGGTCCGAGAAGGCGTCGCGCACCATCGGCTCCACGGCTTCGGGGTCGGGGAAGCAGGCGTCTATGTCGATCTCCGCGGGGTCCAGCCGGAAGAAGAGTTCTTCCCAGGCGGCGGCGACGGGGACCGTGGCGATGCCGACCTGGGCGCCGTGGAAGTTGAACGGTAGGCCGCGTTTGCCGGCGTTCATGTCGAGCAGGTGGCTGACCAGGTGCTCGGTGCCGGAGAGGGGCGCGGTCTTGCCGATCACACCCGCCGCCATCCCGCCGAGGGCCAGGCAGCGGGCGAGCTTCTCCAGCGCCTCTGGCTCGTGACGCCGCACGGCCGCGGCGCCGTCGAGCACCTCGCGGGCCTGATCGAAGACCATGTTCAGCGGCGCCGGGTTGTAGGAGTCGTCCATGCCAACGAGCGCGGCCAGGTACCAGTCCGCCGGGGAGGTCCAGGTCGCCAGCAGGTCGCCGAACCCGGCCAGGCTCATGACACGCGGCGCTCCGGCAAGGATGGGAAGGTCTATGAGGAGGGCGTCCGGCCACTTGGAGGTCCCGGTCCGCTTAACTCCGCTCTTGAGCAGCACGGACATGTTGATGGCGAAGGCGTTGACCGAAGCGGCGGTCTGCACTACCACGAGCGGTATGTCTCCCTTCCTGGCCGTGGCCTCCTTGCAGAGGTCGGTGATGGTGCCGGAGCCGACCGCCACCACGCAGTCCGCCCCCTCTACGGCGGCCTCGACCTCCGCCAGCGCCTCCTCGTCGGCGTGCAGTTCGTGCTCGTCGTCGCCGATGACCACGCGTCGCACCTCAAAGATCTCGCCCAGCGTCCGCTCGGCCCAATCCTTCAGGTCCTCCCCGCTGCGGAGTATGGGCGTCGAGTCGCACACGAGCACGACGTTCCTGCCGCGGGCGACCTCGGAGACTACCTCGCTCAAGAGTTCGATGGCTTCGGGTCCTATCTCGATCCGGCGCATCTCGATAGGGTTGAGTGCGCCTTCCGGGTCCGCGGCCGCCAGCGCCTCGCGCATGGAGTCGAGGTCCGTGGGGTCGGCTAGGGGTAGCCTGTCGGCGGCGTTCATATGAGTAGCTTCCTTCCATCCGGGGTCCTGGCGGGTCTCATTCCGCCGACTCGGAGACCGACGTTGGCTGGCCGTATCCCTGGATCTTGGCGGCCACCTCGGAGATCTGCTCCGGGTCCAGGAGGACGGGTTCCCCGGCGAGGCGCGTCCGGTAGTAGATCTCGGCCATCTCTTCGAGGACCACGGTGCGGGCGAACGCCTTTTCGGCGTTCTCTCCGACGGCGATCGTGCCGTGGTTCGCCAGCAGGCATGCGTTGTGGGACTCACCCAGGGCGCTCGCGGCGTTCCCGGCCAGTTGCTCGGTGCCGTAGAGCACGTATGGCGCCAGCGGGATGCGGCCGTCCGGGCCGAGGGTGGTTAGCATGTAGTGGACCGGTGGTATCTCCCAACCGAGGCACGCCAGGGTGGTGGCGAAGCGGGAGTGGGTGT
>DASSMB010000272.1:0-2307 GCA_035689095.1 Rubrobacteraceae bacterium
TTCTCGGCCTGGTCCCACACCTCCAGGGCCTGTCGGTCGGGCACCCAGGCCAGCCCGTTCTTGAAGTCGGGCGACTGAGCCTCCTTCGTGACGGCCACGTCCAGCAGGGCCGGGGCGTTCTCGAAGGCGCGTTCCAGAGCGCCGGGCAGGTCTTCGGCTTTCTCGACCCGTTCCGCGTACGCGCCCAGCCCCTCGGCCAACCTGTCGTAGCGGCAGCCGGGGAGGTCAACCCCGACCAGGTTGCCGCCGTATCCGACGAGCTGGTCGTTGCGCTCGATGGCCCACGACTCGTTGTTAGCCACCACGAAAACCGCCCGGGCGCCGCTACGGACCGCCGTGTCGATCTCCATGGCGGTCAGGCCGAACGAGCCGTCCCCGATCACCGCGATCACCCGCCGCTCCGGGAAGTTCAGGGCCGCCGAGTTGGCGAACGGGACGCCGACGCCGAGGCATCCTAAAGGACCGGGATCCAGGTAAGTCTCCGCCTGCAAACCGCCCCTGGCGAACGAGAGGATGTCCCCGCCGTCCGCCACCACTATGGTGTCCTCGTCGATAAACTCGTTGACCGCCGCCAGGAGGGACGAGGGATGCATGTACCCGTCCGAACCCGGCGGCTGTTTCCCCATCCGCGCCAAAAACTTCTCGCTCTTCTCCCGGTCGTAGGACTTCAGGGATTCGACCCACTCCGTGTCCGGCCGTTCGGGAACGGCGCCCGCCTCGATCAATGCTCGCAAGGACGCCGCGACGTCGCCCAGGACCTCCGCGTCGCCGCGGCGGTTGTCGAAGAGCTCGTCGCCGCTCGCCCCCAGCCGCACGAACTTCGCGTCCTCCGGGAACACGGCCCGCGAACCGTAGGCGAGCTGGAAGTCCAGCTTGCGCGCGACCGTGACGATGACGTCCGCCTCCGCCATCGCTTTCGCACGGGAAGCCGGTACGGAGGCGGGATGGCCCAGCGGGATCACCCCACGGCTCTCGGCCGTGTCGAGGTAAAGGGCGCCGCTGGCATCCAGGAAGTCCGATAGCTCCTTGGCGCCCGCCCTCGCGCCTTTGCCCGAGATCACGAGCAGCCGCTTGCCCTCCCGTATGACGGACGCCGCCCTAGTGACCGCGTCCTCCGAGGGACCGGGCTCGTCTCTGGGGCGCGGCTCGAAGAACAGGTCGTCCACGTCCGCGTCGGGGATGTCCGCCCGGAGTAGATCCGTGGGGAAGTCTATGTACGCCGGGCCGGCCGGGCCGCCCACGCCCTCGGCCGCCCGGACCGCCGCCTCCAGCCGGGGGAGGATGTGGTGGCTCTCGTAGACCGCCTCGACCCTCCGGCAGATCGGCTTGATCAACTCTCCCTGGGGTATGTCCTGGAGCCCGCCCATCCCGGCCTGCGGCCGCGGCGGCCTCCCCGAGATGACCAGAACGGGGGAACGCGAGACGCTCGCGTTGGCGATGCCGGTGATGGCGTTTGTGAGTCCGGGGCCGGCGGTCACCATCGCCACGCCCAGCGACCCCGTCAGGTCCGCCTGGGCGTGGGCCATGTACACTGCCGCGCATTCGTGGCGCACGTCCACGATCCGGATGCCGGCCCGCGCGGCCTCGTCCCAGATCGGCTGTACGTGCCCTCCGCACAGCCCGTATATGGTGCGCACGCCCCGGCGCGCCAGGAACTCCGCGATCAGGCGGGCTCCCGTGCGAGAGCCGATCTCGGCAGAAGTTGTCGCCGCTTCCATCACTGCCTCCTGTTTTCAGATGTTGGCGATACTCAAACTGGCCCTATCCCTCCCCCAAGAGACCCGCATCCCCGGCGGCCTTGAGCGCCCCCGCCGTGGACCGACCCCGGCTCACTCCGCCACGGAGAGCTTGACCTCCATATTGCCCCGCGTGGCCTTGGAATAGGGGCAGATCTGGTGCGCTTTCTGCATCATTCCCTCGGCCTCCGCCCTCGACAGGTTTGGCATACGCCCGACCAGCTCGGCTTCCAACGCGAAACCGCCCTCGGGAGGGTGGCCGATGTCTATGTTCGCCGTCACGGAGGCCCCGGTCACGTCGACCTTCTCCTGACGGGCGACGAGTCGTATGGCGCTCTCGAAGCACGCAGCATACCCGGCGGCGAAGAGCTGCTCGGGGTTCGTGCCGTCCCCGCCGGGCCCGCCAAGCCCCTCCGGCATCGAGAGGTCAAGATCCAGCACGCCGTCCGAGGACACCACGCGGCCCTTGCGGTCCCCCTCCGCGGTCACGCTCGCGCCGTACAGTTTCTGCATTGTTCCTCCTGTCTTTCGTGTACCGCTATCTCGCCACCCCGCGCCCGGCGCGGCTCGG
>DASSMB010000273.1:0-7117 GCA_035689095.1 Rubrobacteraceae bacterium
ATGTCGGGCGTTACGACGGGCGACGCGGGTCTTGCCTCCGGCCTGATCAACACGACGGCGCAGGTCGGTGGCGCCCTGGGATTGGCCGTGCTCGCGACCCTGTCGGCGTCGCGGAGTAGCGAGTTGATCCGGGACGGCCAGCCCACCGCGGCGGCGTTGACGAGCGGGTACCACCTCGCGTTCGGGATCGGGGCCGCCCTTGTCGCCGTGGCTATCGCCGTCGCCGTAACCGTGCTAAAGGACGAGCGCCGGGCAGAGCAGGGAGCTGGGTTGGATCCCGACCCCTGGGAGCTTGAAGATCCAGACGAGCAGGAGGATGAAAATGCTGCTTGAGGACAGGAACGCCGTGATCTACGGAGCGGGAGGGGCCATCGGCGGCGCGGTTGCCCGCTCCTTCGCCCGCGAGGGGGCCAGAGTATTCCTCGCCGGTCGTACCCTTGCAAGGCTCGATGCGGTGGCCGGGGAGATCCGCTCCGCCGGAGGAGTGGCCGAGACGGCGCAAGTCGACGCCCTCGACGAGCGGGCCGTCGAGAAGCACGTCGGCGAGGTAGTGGAGCAGGCGGGGAGCATAGATGTCTCCTTCAATGCCATCTCGATCCGGGACGTTCAGTTGATCCCGCTCGTCGAGATGTCACGCGAGGACTTCGTGAGCCCGATCTTGACCGGCGCGACGACCCACCTCTTGACGGCCAGGGCGGCTGCGCGGCGCATGACCGAGAGGGGCTCCGGCGTGATCCTGACGCTCTCCGCATCGGCGGTCCGCGCGTACGTCCCGGGCGTCTACGTGGGGGGCTTCGGGGTCGCGTGCGCGGCGATAGAGGCCCTCACGAAACAGCTCGCGGCGGAGCTCGGGCCACACGGCATCCGCGTGAACTGCCTGCGGTCGGAGGGGATACCGGAGAGCTGGAAGGGCGCCTCGACCGAGGGCTGGTCGGCTCCTACCGAGGAGATCGAGGCGCAGATGAAGGCCCGTTCCTTGCTGGGGCGGGTGACGACGCTGGCCGACGTGGGTAACGCGGCGGCGTTTCTGGCCTCGGATCTGGCCGGCGCGACGACAGGGACCGTCTTTAACCTGACCAGCGGCACGGTCGTCGATTAGGAGCACCTCCATGACCGGCACGTTCGTCAATGTCACCGGCGGAGTGTTCCCCAACTATATGATCAGTGAAATCAATCCGAAAGGAAGCGAATGAGTATGGACCTCCGGCTCGAAGTGGTTCCGATTCCCGTCTCCGACGTGGACCGCGCGAAGCGTTTCTATGGCGAGCAGGTCGGTTTCATCGTTGACCTCGACACCCTGATCGGCGACGAGATGCGACTCGTCCAGTTAACCCCGCCCGGATCTGGCTGCTCGATCCACCTGAGCGCCGGGATTCTCGACATGCCGCCAGGGGTGCTGGAGGGCTTGCAACTCGTCGTCGCCGACATCGAGGCTGCCCGGACCGAGCTGGTCGAGCGGGGCGTGGAGGCCGGCCCGGTCCAGCACATGGACGGCGGACTCTGGGTTGACGGGCGGGGCGGAGACTGGAACTCGTTCGTCTTCTTCAGCGATCCGGACGGCAACGGATGGGTCCTGCAGGAGCGCCCTGCCCGCGCTTAGGCCATCGAAAGGAGAACGAACATGGGGAAAGTCTCTATTGGGTTGTCGATGTCGCTGGATGGCTTCATCGCCGGGCCGAACGATGGCCCCGGGTCACCGCTGGGTGACGGAGGTGAGCGGCTCTTCGCGTGGTACTCGGGCGGCGGCACCGAATACAGGTTGCCGGGTACCGAGATGGTGTTCGAGGTCTCGCCGCAGAGCGCCGAGCTCCTCCGGGAGGCGCACGGCAAGATGGGGGCGTTCGTGACGGGACGGAGGACGTTCGACATCACCACCGGGTGGGGTGGCAGACCTCCCCTGGGCGTACCGACCTTCGTCGTTACCCATGCGATCCCCCAAGAATGGGTCCACGAAGGATCGCCTTTCACCTTCGTCACGGACGGTGTCGAGAGCGCCGTCGAGCAGGCGCGGGAAGCCGCGGGGGACAAGGACGTTGCTGTAGGCGCCGCGAGCATCGCGCAGCAGTGCATAAGGGCTGGTCTGCTCGATGAGATACACGTCGACCTTGTGCCCGTCCTGCTTGGAGGGGGCGTCCGCTTGTTCGACCGTCTGGGCGCCGAGCCAATCGAACTGGAACGCACGAGGGTGGTAGAAGCCCCTGGTGTAACCCACCTCACGTTCCGCGTTGTAAGAGAGGATTAGCGTGAGAAAAGTAATCGTATCGGAGTTCGTGTCGCTGGACGGCGTGATGGAGGATCCAAGCTGGACCTTCCAGTTCACGAGCGAAGAACAGCCAAAGTTCAAGCTCGACGAACTGGCTGCGGCCGACGCCCTCCTGCTGGGGCGGGTGACCTACGAAGGTTTCGCGGCCGCCTGGCCTTCCATGACCGACGAAGAGGGCTACGCCGACATGATGAACAGCTACCCCAAGTACGTCGTTTCGGAGACCCTGGAAGAGCCGCTAGAGTGGAACAACTCGACGGTCATCAAGGGGAACGTCGCGGAGGAAATCCGTAAGCTGAAGCAGCAAGACGGCAAGGACATCCTGGTCTTCGGCAGCGCCGCCCTCGTGAATACGCTGATGGAGCGCGATCTCATCGACGAGTACAGGATTATGATCTTCCCCGTAGCCGTGGGTAGCGGAAAGCGCCTCTTCACAGAAGGTAGCGATACAAAGATCATGAGGCTTGTAGAGATGAGGACGTTCGGTTCGGGCGTCGTCGTTCTCTCCTACCGGCCGGCAGGAAAGGAGGCAGAGGGATAGGGACCCGAATTACGGGATCGGAGGAGGCTCAAATGAGCTTGAGCGACTACAGGGTGGCCGCGGCGCTCGCGGTCTCCGACATGGACCGCGCCAGGGAGTTCTACGAAGGGAAGCTCGGACTTTCGGTGGGCATGGACTCAGGCGACAACCTGCAATACTGGTGCGCGGAAGGGACCATGATCCACGTCTACCTCTCACCGGAGCACGCCGGCAAGTCTACGGCGACCCTGGCCGGATGGGGCGTTGACGACGTCGAGAGAGTCGTCGACGAACTTGCCTCGAAGGGCGTTATCTTCGAGCGTTACGACAAAGGGCCGATCATAACGGACGACAAGGGCATCGCCACGTTCGACCGCGGCGCCAGGGTCGCGTACTTCAGGGACCCGGACGGCAACACCCTCTCGCTCGCCCAGAACCCCCGTCCGTGAACGCCATCGGCGAGTTCCTCTCGCGGCGCCGGCGGGATCTGGCCGGGCTGGCCCCAACCGTACCGGACCCGGCGTGAAGCGCCACCCGTAGTACGCCTCGCGGAGTCTCCGCAACCGGGGTCGCCTCTTTGTGAGCTTGCGATCCCTTTCACATCTACTTCTGGTCACATCCTTGCTCCGTGGTAGGGTCTCCGCCCGCTATGCAAGTTAGTGAGGGGTATGTTTCTCTATGCATAAGAAGCTGCTGTTGTCCGCGCTCGTCGCCGCGATCCTGGCGTTTTATGCGTCGCCCGCGATGGCGTATCCGCAGGAGGTCTCCTGGTACGGTTACTCTCCCGTTACCGGCGCGTCGGACGGCTCCGACGGGAGCGTCACCGCCTCTGGAGAGATGTTCGACTCCCAGGAATACACGTGCGCGGCGGGGTACGACTACCCGTTCGGCACGCTGCTCAAGATCACCTACGAGGGCCGCTCCGTTATCTGCCGGGTCAACGATACCGGCGACTACCAGGGACGGTGGGACCTCTCCTACGCCGCCGCGAAGGAGATAGGTCTCGCGGACGCGGCGGATGTCGCCGTCGTGGACGTGGAGGTCGCTTCCCAGCCTGAGTGATCCCGGCCCGGGAGAGGACCGCCGCTAGGCCGGCGGTCCTTCGTCCCCGAGGTGCTCCTTCAAGAAGCCGAGTACCTTCGTCCACGAGTCGGCGTTGGCGAACTCGTTCGCTTCCCGGCTCCCGCCCAGCTCGAAGCGGTTCGCCCAGGACCTCGCCGGCACATAGCCCGGCAGCGAGATCAGGTGTCCCGCTCCCTCGTAGCGCAGGTGTTCGCGGGAGAAGGGATGGCCGTGGGCATCCAGGCGAGCCATCACCATCTCCGAGAGTCGCGTCGAGGGCCACAGCCGGTCGTCGGCGCCGGAGACCAGCAGCACGGGAGCCTCGATCTTCTCCACCGCGATGCTCGCCGCGGCCACGGACGCCTCGTCCTCGAGTGCCCGCTCGTAGAAAGGACGCAGGCTGATCAGTTGACCGTCGAAGTACGACTCCGCGAGCCGGACCATCTCGGAGACCCGGGGACCCGGCAGCCCGGCGAACGGCACGGGATCTCCCCGCAGAGACCAGGGAGACCTGGGACCCCAGTGATAGACCTCGCGGTCGAAAGAGTTTCCCTGCCAGACGACCCCGCTCGGCGCGTACCCGACGACCGCCCGGATCTCCTCCGGATATGTTGCCCCGAGCAGGAGCGCCAGCTCGCCGCCCTTCGAGTTTCCCACGACGGCCACGCGGTCCGCGTCGGCCGCGGGTTGGGCCTTCAACCACGCGATGGCCCGCTCGAAATACTCCAGGGGGATCTCCACCAGGTCCTCCGGCAGCGAGCCGGTCCCGAAGTAGGCGAGCGCCAGAGCGGCGAACCCCTCCGAGGCGAGCGTCCTGGCTCCGCCCTCGCTGAGGCCGCCTCCCGCCCCGCCGAGGGCCACCACCGCCGGGTGCGCGGCGGACGAGGGCGGATGGAACAGCGCGCCGACCAGCCCCCTCTCATCCACCGGCCTTCGAACCACCCCCATCTCTCGCACGAATACATGCTACCGGACTGCGCAACCCCGCGTAAGATGGCCGCTCCCGTCAGGCCCGCCGCGTAAACACCACGCCGCAAGAGGCTCTCCATCATGGTCTTCTCGAACCTTCCGGGCTATCCTCGTGTATCGGTGGTAGTAATGCGGGTCCTCCGAGCCCTGGCGTCGGGAGATATTCCCGCGAGCCGGATCAGGACGACCCCGCTGCTCGAGCGTCCCTGACGGAACACGATCTCCCCAAAGTCCTTGTCAGCCGCGACCAGGACCGCGGACTCCTTGTTAGCGGCATTCAGCACGGAGTCGTCCGTGATGCCAGGTTCCATTTCGGCAACGTAGATCACCGCGTGTCCTTCGTTCCTGAGCCGATCCATGATCTGACGGTCCACGCCTTCATCGGCGACGAAGTTCAAGCCGTGTCGCGCGTAGGATAAACTACGTCGGCCCGCAGAGCCTCGGACGCGAAAGAGATCGCGGCCAGCACAGAACCCCGGCTTAACCGGGGATGCTCATCCAGGATCTGCTCGATGCTCTCACCCGCGGCGAGCTTCTCTAGTATCAACTCCACCGTGATCCGCGTGCCCGAGACCACGGACTTGCCCATCAAAACCTCCGGATCAGACTGAATAAGATCGTTTGTAGCCACTGCGCATCCTCGCCTCGGACTCCGCCAACAACTCTATTGTACCGGGACAGAGACTGGCGCCGTCGGGCGGGACGCTAGCGTACATCCTCCAGCTACAGATGGACTTACCGCCATCGCCACCGGCGTACCTTCCGGGCCATCCCCGGCGTCTCCGTGGCGATCATGCGTCTGCAAAGGACCCGATATTTAGAAGCTTTGGAAGCGAAGGAGTGTCATGATAGAGTCCGCGTAGGGCCGCGTGGAGCGAAATTCTTCGATTCCAGATCACCCGCCGTATCTACGGGGCTCCATCCTCCGGGGCCGCCTCGACTGTCTCCGGGCTGACTTAGATCCCGGGCGCCGGGGCCGGATCTCCGCCGTCGCTAAAGTTCCGCGGCGAACGTGCCGATAACTCTTTTAAGGATATGGATAGCTGGGGAGAGGCGCGATGAGCAACGACTTTATCTTACTGGCCGATGACAACACCAGGAGCGCGGACCTGTTCGTGAAGGTGCTGAGGATGAGAGATATCGGCACCGGGGTGGTCCTGGCCCGCGACGGGGCCGAGACGCTGGACTACCTGTTCGGGGAGGGAGAGCACGCCGGGCGGGACACGAGCGTCATGCCCCGTCTGGTGATACTGGACCTGAACATGCCGGGCATGGACGGTCTGGAGGTGCTGACGCGCCTGCGCGCCGACGAGCGGACCGCGCTACTGCCGATCATCATCTTCTCCGCTTCGGGTACGACGCGAGACATGGCCCAGGCCTACCGGATGGGAGCCAACGCCTACGTGGACAAGGTGTCGTCCACGACGTTCCCGGAGGCGGTGTGGCACATGGTCTACTTCTGGCTGAACGTAAACCAGCCACCGCCGGTCCTCGAACATCTCCCGTCCTAAGGACCTGCACGCCCGCTGCCGGGAGGAGGAGCTAGCCGGCGTCTCTTTTCGTCAGCCCTACCCGGCCGGGATCGATCAGGAGCAGCGGAGTCGGTTCAGTCGGGAATGCCGATTATTATCGAACTGCCATTTATCCGAATAGCTCTCTGACCAAAGTATCACGGTCTATCTCCAGGTGATCCGCGACATCCCTGAGTATGCTGCTTAGCGTGCCTGCTTTCAGAGGCTTGTGATCGGGAATGGTGACGTGATGTTTGTTGCCTTCTCTTTTCGAGAGTCGCATGTGGCGGCCCGTCTGCCGGGTAACTTCGTACCCGTACTTTCCAAGTAGTTTCGCCAGATCTCTACCGCCGACATCTCTCGGAAGCCTCATACGGACAGAAGCTCATCCCTTACAATATGCAACCGGATCACGCTCGGCAGGTCTTCCTGGTCGAAGTGGCACCTGACCGCGTCGCGCACGGCCTCCTTTAGCTCTTCCATCGTATCGGCCTCCGAGTAGATGGAGTGGCCCAGGGCTCTGGCCTCCAGGCCGCCTTCCGGTGACTCCTCGACCGCGAAAATGATCTCGCCCCGCGCCATGCAAGCTCCTTCTCTCCGACATGTTGTACCCATATTTAATAACACTTTCCCGCTTCGTATATCTTTCGTAGACGCTGTTCCTCGCCTTTGAGCACAGTTGGATCGTTCAGAGGAATACGCGTACTAGGAAAACGTGAGGATACATCTCACATGGCTGCGGCGAAGGTCGATCAGGAGCAGCGGACCCGGACCGGAACAGGGCCAGCACCG
>DASSMB010000274.1:0-9509 GCA_035689095.1 Rubrobacteraceae bacterium
ATGCAGCGCACCCTCTCGCAACCGCGGCGCCGGACCTTCTCGAAGAACGTTTCGTACAGTCGCCGCCCGAGTCCCTCGTTCCTGCACCCTGGGTCCACACCGGCGAAGTGTACGTAAGCCTCTCTTGCGGGGGATTGGGAGACGAACCCGACGACGAAAGCGACGATCTCCATCCTCCTCCACCACGAAGCTCGTGTCCTGGAAGTGGTCGAAGAATAGCCTGGGCAGCTTGCCGGCTACATTCCTGCCGTCCCACCACTCGTTGACGACGGCGATAATTGGTACGTGGTCCGTCTCCCGGAGCGCTCTAACTATCTATCAAGCGTTCTCCTCTCATCTACTTCTTGACCAGGACATTTTACGCTCGGGAATTGGCGTTTCGGCGGGCTTCGGAGACCGTCCGGTTGTTCACGAACGGCAGGAAGGCCAGAGCGGCTAAGATCATCACGGCGGCGGAGAACCAGAAGGGTGCGGAGAGGCCGAAGTGTTTGGCGAGGAGGCCGCCGATCAAGGCTCCGAATGCGCCGCTGCCGACGCCCGCCAGCCGGTAGACACTCGTTACCCGGCCCAGCAGGCGATCCGGTATCAAGGTCTGGCGTAGAGCGAAGGTGAGGACATTCCAGGCGAAAGCCGCGAAGCCGCCAACCGCCCATATCAGCGCCACGACCACGGGATTGCCGCTCAACGCGATCCCGGCGAACATTGGTCCCTGGATAAGCATGACCAGGAAGAGCGCCCGTCCCGTACCGATCCATCCGCCAACACGCCCGGCGAGCAGCGAGCCGAAGAAGCCTCCGACGCCACCGGCGGTCATCAAGACTCCGTACCCGAAGCTACCGAGGCCGAGAGTGTCCTGGGCGAAGAGCACCATGACGGAGAAAGTAGCCGAAAATGTGAGGTTCCCGGCCCCCAGCATGACCGCCAGGGCGAGCAACAACCGATGACGCGCCAGCCACCCGATCCCTTCCGCTATCTCGACCAAGATGCCGGCCTTCTGTACGCCGTCTGGTCTAACAACCCGAAACCGGCCCCGGAGAGCCAGGATCAAAGCGGAAGAAGCGGCGAAGGTCCCCGCGTCGATGAGGAACGGAAATGCCGCGGCAACCGCGAAGAGCGCTCCTCCAACGGGACCGCCCGCGAACTGGTTCGTCACCAGCTCCGCGGCGAACATCTGACCATTGGCCTTCTCCAGTTGCTCCTTTTGCACCATGGAAGGCATGATCGACAACGAAGCGTTAGCGAAGAGAGTCTCCGCCGTTCCCAACAGGAAGAAGACTCCGTACATCAGAGGCAGGCTCGCCCAGCCGGTGAGCACGGCGAGCCCCAGGATTCCTATAACACCAGTTCGGAAGGCGTCAACGCTCGCCATCAAGAGGCGGCGGTCGAGCCTGTCCACTAGCGCGCCGCTGAGGAGCGAGAAAAGCAACCACGGAAGCTGCTGGGCGAACGTCAACCCGGCGACCAAAACCGGGTCTCTTGTGAGGCTAGCGGCGAGCAGCGGGCCAGCGACCAGCGTGATGCCGTCGCCCAGGTTGGAGATCGTGCTCGCGGTCCAGAGCTTGCGGTACTCCGGGCCGAGACCGAGCCGGAGCAAACGCTATTCCTCTTCCTCTGAGGGGATCTCCGGTAGATCTGTCAGGTAGACCTGCGCCAGGAAACCGTAGACCCTCTCACCCGGCACGCCTTCGAGGCTTCTGAACTCCTCGGCCAGCTCCCACACTCGGTTGGCGAACTCCTGGGCTCTCTCCGGCGGGATGCGGGCGTGGGCGAGCGTGGAACTTCCGCCGAACTCCTCCCCTGACTCTGGCGCCAGGTATTCGTTCATGGCCTGCCTTAAGAACATGAACGGCTCGGATGCCTCAGACTCATCCATATCGGAGAACAGAAAGAGACGAGCCGTCCGGCCGTAGTATTTCTCCGTGAGCGCGCGCACCTGCCGCGTGCGGACCACTCGAATGAGATCCGCTTTTTCGAGCACCTTGAGATGATGCCCAACGCTTCCCTTCGGCTGACCTAGCGCCTCGGCGAGCTGGCTGGTCGTCGCCGCTCGCTCGGTTAGGAGACTGATAATCCTCTGCCTCGTGGCGTCCCCGACCGCCTTGAACTGCTCGGGATCTCTTACCTCCAGCACCTCTTGCGCGAAGTCGTAATCCGGTTTCCCTCGCTTCTCCGTCATGCGCGCCGCGCGTCCTCGAACCACACCATCACGTGCAGCCGCCACAACCTGAACGCGGCGAGTCTCGCTCCCCGGAGAGGACGCGCCCGCCGGACCTCGGCCTCCTCGCGCGCCGCAACTCTCATCTCCTCTTGCCGCTGCGAGATCATCCCCAAGAGATGCTCGGGATCAGAGCCAGCGAACACTCTTCGTCCTTTCGGTCGTTATACGCCAAACGTTCGTCATTTACCGTATTGTCGAATATTGCCGACCATAAATCAAGCATCGATCTTGCCGGGCCGAAGCATGAGCCAGCTATGGTAAAAAGGTCGCGCGGCCTCTAGCTCTCTCCCGTCAGCACGGCTACCTCTTCCGGCGTAAGGGGTTCGCGTAATGGTTGACCGAGCGTTACGCGTCGCACGAAGCCAGCGCCTTCGGGATGGGGCGCGTAGCCGGGAAAGGTCAGCAGGAAGTATCGGCCCGGCCCTCGCCGACGGGGGCGGTGCTCGATCCAGAGCATGGGGCGCGGGAGGTCCGGCAGCCCGTTCGCGAAGTGTTCCACGATGACCTCGGCAGCCAGATACCCGGACATCTTCGCCATGTCACCGAGATCCGGTAGCTCCTCACACACGATTACGGGAGCGTCGCCGGGCTCGCCCCCGTAGATCCGGATCCAGCAGAACCCCACCCCGAAACGGTAGCCCCGCCTGTGGTGAATGTACTCGTGCGTGAGGTCCATCCCGGACCGCTTTTCTCCTACTCTGCTCCCACCGTCTCCCCCGGACGACTCACCACCCGGTCTATGACACCGTATTCTACGGCGTCCCCGGCGCTGAGCATATAGTCCCGGTCGGTGTCGTGCTCTATCTTCTCCATCGGTTGACCCGTCATCTCGGCGTACAACTCGTTCATCCGCCGCTTGGTCCGCACGAGCTCTCTCGCGTGGATCTCCACGTCAGAGACCTGCCCGCCGATCCCCCCTCCAATGCTCGGCTGGTGCAGCAGTATTCGCGTGTTCGGCAGCGCGCTCCGCTTGCCCCTCGCGCCCGCCGCCAGCAGGAAGGATCCCATCGAGGCAGCCATCCCGAGCGCCGTCGTCGCAACGTCGGCGTTGATGAAGTTCATCGTGTCGTAGATCGCCAGCCCCGCGTACACGCTCCCGCCCGGAGAGTTTATGTACAGGTTGATGTCCTGCTCCGGGTCCTCACTATCTAAATGAAGAAGTTGCGCCATGATGACGTTCGCTACCTGATCGTCCACCGGCGTCCCCAGGAAGATGATCCTATCCGCCAGAAGCCGAGAGTAAATATCCATCGTCCGCTCCCCCCGCGGACTCTGCTCCGTAACATAGGGGACCACCAACTCCGGCCTGCGCTCCATCGCCACTCCTTCCAGTGAGCTATACTTCCAGTAGAGTAGCATTGTTGTAGCGTTTATGCAAGTTTTATGTAGCGTTTGGAGGTAAGGGCATGGATCTTCCGCATCTACGGAGCTTCCGGCAGCGGGCGGTAATGAGCCAGGAGCAGTTGGCGGCGAAATGCGGGGTGGCGCGCGACACCATCTCCAAGCTGGAGAGTGGCAAGCGCCGCGCGTATCCGACCACCATCCGCAAGCTCGCCACCGGCCTGGAGGTAGAGCCGCAACTGCTCATGGGCGGCGTCGAGTACTTGGATGACGCGCCCTCTGATGAGCCAGTCGAGGAGCGCACGGAGAACAAGGGCGGGAAGATCGGGTTCTAGCTATTCCTTGCGGTACGGCTTGCCGATGGCGGCGGGGGCGATGGCGCGGCCGCCGAAGCCGGCGAGGACGACGATGGTGAGGATGTAGGGGAGCATGTGGACGAACTCGTTCGGGATCACGTCCTGCGGCACGCGGAAGGTTATTGCCTGGGCGAAGCCGAAGAGCAGGGCCGCACCGGCCGCGCCGAGCGGGTTCCAACGGCCGAAGACGAGGGCGGCGAGCGCGATGAAGCCGCGGCCGTTGGTCATCCCCTCGGTAAACGCGGAGAGCAGGCTCATCGAGAGGTACACGCCGCCGAAGGAGGCCAGGATGCCGGAGAGCGCCACGCCGTAGTAGCGCATCCTCGTTACGCTCACGCCCGCCGTGTCCACCGCCTCGGGGACCTCGCCGGTGGCGCGCAGGCGCAGGCCGAACGGGGTGCGGAAGACGACGAAGAGGGTTACGGGGACGAGGAGGTACATCAGGTAGACGAGGATGCTCTGGTTGAAGAACGCCTGCCCTATCAGGGGGATGTCGCTCAGGCCGGGAATGGCGATGGGCTTGAAGCTCTCGACCTTCGGGGAGGTTCCGCCGGAACCGAAGATCACGACCATCAGGAAGCCCGTGCCGCCGAGGGCCAGGAGGTTTATGGCGGTGCCGGAGATGATCTGGTCCGCCTCGAATGTTATGCACATGACGGCGTGGATCAGGGCGAAGATGAGTCCCGCCGCCACCGCCGTCGCCAGGCCGATGACCGCGCTCCCGGAGAAGAACGCTCCAACTACCCCGGCGAAGGCGCCGATGATCATGAGCCCTTCGAGTCCGATGTTCACCACCCCGCTCCGCTCGCTGAACATGCCCCCGAGGGCCGCGAAGATCAGCGGCGTCGCGTTTCGGATGGTCGAGGCCAGGATCAGTCCAAGCTCGTTGAGGTCCATTACGAGCCCAGTCCCTTCTCCAGCCGGGTCCCCGCGGCCAGCTCGCGGGCGCGCTTGCCGAGGACGAACTCCAGGATCTTGGTCGCCGTCACGAAGAGGAGGATTATGGCGAGCAGAACGCTTGTCAGGTCGAGCGGGACGTTGGTGTCGAACTGCATCTGCTGCGCCCCCGAGGCGAGCGCCCCGAAGAGCAGCGCCCCCAGCACCACCCCAACCGGATGGTTGCGTCCGAGCAACGCCACCCCGATGCCGTTGAAGCCCAGGTTCGAGACGAACGGGATCGCCATCTTGCCGTAGATCCCCATCACCTCCACGCCTCCGCCGAGCCCCGCGAAGGCCCCGCCGATGGCGAGCGCCAGGATAGTGTTCACCCCGATCCCGATCCCCGCGTAGTTCGCCGCCCCCGGAGAGAGCCCGACCGCCCGGATCTGGAACCCCCGCCGCGTCCGCCACAGCAGCAGGTAAGCCACCACCGCCGCCAAAAGCGCGATGAAGATGCCGAAGTTCGCCCGCCCCAGACCCAGCCCGAGCAGGGGTATGCGGGCCGCGGCATCTATGTCCGCCGTGCCGGGGATGAGCCCTTTAGAGCGCAACGGGTTCAGCGCGAGCCACACCGTGAGGTCGATAGCTATGAAGTTCAGCATGATCGTCGTGATGACCTCGTGCGCCCCGAAGTATGCCTTCAAGACCCCCGGTATCGCTCCCCACAGGAAACCCGTCAACACGCAGGCGGCGAGCACGATCGGTATCGCCAGCGGTCCGAGAAACCCGAGAGACACCCCCAGCCAGGCCGCCGTAAGCGCACCGATGTAGACTTGCCCCTCCCCCCCGATGTTGAAGAGCCCAGCCCGGAACGCGAACGCCACGGCCAGCCCCGTGAAGACGAGCGGTGTAGTGTTGATTAGCGTCCGGCCGATGGCCGCCGGGTTCCCGAACGCGCCGTTCACCAGAGCCGCGTAGGCGGCGACCGGGTTGTTCCCCGTGGCGAGGATTATGACTGCTCCTATAACGAAGGAGATGAGGATGGCGAAGACCGGGAAGAGCAGCGCGCCCCCGAGGTTGCCCAACAAACGTCGCGCCGTCGAGGTCCCGCCGGAGCCTCGGCCCTCCCGGCGCTCCTCGGTCACGGACGGTCCTCTGTCCTGCCGCTGCCGTTTTCAGAAGGAACGTCGCGCCCGGCCATGAGGAGGCCGAGCTTCTCATCGGTGGCGTCGGCGGCGTCCAACGCGCCCACGATCTTTCCGGCGTAGATCACCAGTATGCGGTCGGAGAGCGAGCGAATTTCCTCCAGCTCCAGCGAGATGAGGAGTATCGCCTTGCCCTGCGACCGCTGCCCCAGTAGCTGCCGGTGGATGAACTCTATGGCCCCCACGTCCACGCCGCGGGTCGGCTGCGCCGCGATGATGACGTTCGGGTCGCCGGAGAGCTCGCGCGCCAGGATGGCCTTCTGCTGGTTCCCGCCGGAGAGAGATCCCGCCCTCGCGTCCGGGTCCGGCGGTCGCACGTCGTACGCCTTGAGGTTCTCGGCGGCCTTGCGGCGCATCGCTCGCGGCAGGATGAAGAGCCCCTTGGAGAACGGCGGTTCGTCGAAGGTCTTGAGGGCGTTGTTCTCGTAGAGCGCGAAGTCCTGCACGAGACCCTTGTGCGAGCGGTCCTCCGGCACGTAGGCCAGACCGCGCTCCTGCCGCGCGTCGGCCCCGAGCCTCGTAACGTCTTCACCGTCGAGGTGGACGGTCCCGCTGTGTACCGGGCGCGTCCCGGCCAGCGCCTCGGCCAGCTCCACCTGCCCGTTACCGTCCACGCCGGCGATGCCCAGGATCTCGCCGGCCCGCACCTCAAGGCTCACCCCGTCCACCGCCACCGCGCCGGTCGAGGAATGAACGACCAGGTCTTCGGCGGTCAGCCGCGCCTCCCCAACCTCGGACTCGGTTTTCTCGACGCGCAACAGCACCTCGCGCCCGACCATCAGCCGGGCCAGGGCGCCCTCGTCCGTCCCGGCGGTCTTTACCGTGTCAACGACTTTGCCATCGCGGATTATGGTGATCTCATCGGAAACGCCCAGCAGCTCGCCCAGCTTGTGCGTGATCAGGATAATAGAGAGACCATCGGCGACCAGTTCCTTGAGGACGGAGAATAGGTCTTCCGTCTCCTGGGGAGTGAGGACGGCGGTCGGTTCGTCGAGGACCAGGATGCGGGCGTCGCGGTAGAGGGTCTTGAGGATCTCGACCCGCTGCTGCACGCCGACCGAGAGGTCCGCGACCCTGGCGCGCGGGTCAACCCGCAGGCCGTAGCGCTCGCAGAGCTGCTCCGTCTCGCGGATGGCGCGGTTCATGTCCAGCGTCCCGCGCCTGCGGGGCTCCGCGCCCAGTACGATGTTCTCGGCGACGGTGAGCGGTGGGATCAGGGTGAAGTGCTGATGGACCATGCCGATACCGCGCGAGACGGCGTCCTTCGGGTCCCTTATGTTCACCTCCTCGCCGTCCACCACGATGGTGCCCGAGTCCGGGTGGTAGAGCCCGTAGAGGATCTTCATCAGGGTGGACTTCCCGGCGCCGTTCTCGCCGAGGAGGCCCAGGATCTCGCCGCGGCGCAGCGTGAGGGAGATGTCGTCGTTGGCCGTGACGGGACCGAACGTCTTGGTGACGTTACGCATCTGGAGGACTACCGGGGTCTCGGTGGCCCCGGTAGTCCCGCCGTCTGCCCGCGGCTCGGCCAAGTTGGTTACCTACTGCACCTTGTCGGGGACCTTGATCTTGCCGTCTATGATGCCCTTCTTGGCCTTGGCCACGTCGTCCTTGACCTTCTGCGGCACGTACTTGTCGAAGCGTCCGAACGGCGCGAGAGAGAGGCCCTTCTCCTTCAGGCCGCGGTCCACGATCTCGCCCTTCGGCTTGCCGCCCTTGGCGACGCCCTTGATGGTGTCCTCGACGGCCACGTCCACCCGCTTGATGACGCTCGTCAGGATCGGCGCGTCCTTGAAGAGCTTCGCCTGGTCGAGGTCGACGCCGATGGCGAAGATCTTCTCCTCGCCCGCCGCCTCGAAGAGACCGCGCCCGGTGTTGCCGGCGGCGTGGTAGATAACGTCCGCGCCCTGCTCGATCTGCTGCTGGGAGATCTCCTTGCCCTTGGCCGGGTCGTTGAAGGCGTCCGGCGTCGAACCGGCATACTGGACGAGTACCTTGCAGTCGGAGCAGACAGACTTGACTCCGGCCTCGTAGCCGGCCTGGAACTTGCCGATCAACGGCCCTTCCTGCCCGCCGACGAACCCGACCACCTTGTCGTCGGGGTTGGTGTACGGGGTCTTCTCCTGGGTCATCAGGCCCGCCACCACGCCCGCGAGGTAGCTGCCCTCTTGCTCCCGGAAGACGAGGCTTATGGTGTTCTTCGTATCCACGACCGAGTCCACGATCGCGAACTGCGTGTCGGGGAACTGCTTGGAGATCTCGGTGACATCATCGGTCATGAGGAACCCGACGGCGATGATCGGATCGGCCTGGTTCTCCGCGAGCTGGGTGAGGTTGTTGGCGTAGTCGGTCGGCGCGCTAGACTCCAGGTACTTGCCCTTGACGCCCAGGTCCTTGTCCGCCCGCTTCATGCCCGCGTAGGCGGAGTCGTTGAACCCCTGGTCACCAAGCCCTCCGACGTCCAGCACGAGCCCCGGCTTGACGTTGCTGTTGGCCGAACCGCCGCCGGAATTACCCCCGCCACCGGAGCCGCCGCATCCGGCCAGGACCAGCGCCAGAGCTAGAACGGAAATACAGACTCCGAACAACCTCGATACCTTCATATGCCTCCCTCGCAGTAGGACCTCGCACGATAAACGCCCGGCGGGCTCGTTCCCCCGGAACCTGCCCCGATTGCAGGGATGATATAGAGTAATGAGCCTCGACGCAAAGGGTAGAGTTCCCATCCATGAACCCCAAGAACGAGCCAAACACAAACTTCGAGAGAGACCTCGCCTGGATGCGCGCCTTCACCCCCGCCACCAGGGCCTCCGCCTCCGCCCTATCTTCTTTGGAAGGTGAACGAGTCCTCACCGTCTGCCACCTGGACCTCAAGATGATCCCCTACTTCGAAGCCCTGATAGATAAAGGAGCCGAAGTCTGGGCCTGCGCCGCAAACCCCGCCACGACCCGCAACGAGGTCGCCGAGCGCCTGAACTCGATAGGCGTACACGTCCCAGCCCGCAAGGACGACCCACCAGGGCTACACGCCGACCACCTGAGCGCTGCTATCGAAGCCGCCCCCACCCTACTCTCCGAGATGGGCGCGGACGCCACCGCCGCCACCGGGGGTCGTCTGGAGAGCGTCCGCGGTGGTCTCGAAGCCACCGGAACCGGCATCGCCCGCATCCGGGACCTGGACCTCTCCTACCCTGTCTTTAACTGGGACGGCGTCCCCATAAAGCAGGGTCTCCACAACCGTCACCTCGTCGGCCTCATGGCCGCCAACACCTTCCTCAACGTCGCTGCCCTCTCCCTCTACGGCAGGACGGTCCTCGTGGTCGGCTACGGTCCCGTCGGCCGGGGCGTCGCCGACGCCGCCCGCTCCTTCGGCGCGACCGTGGAGGTGTGCGACCTCGACCCCTCCGCCCGGCTCGCCGCCGCCCACCTCGGCTTCGCCACCCCAGGACTCGAAGACGGCCTCTCCCGCGCCGACGTGGTATTCACCGCCACCGGCCGCGACGGCGCGATCCC
>DASSMB010000275.1:0-7616 GCA_035689095.1 Rubrobacteraceae bacterium
GTCGGCCCAGGGGAGCCGCCGTCCGCTGATCCTGCCTCGCGCGCTGGACCAGTTCCCGCGCTAGCTCCGCTTCGGAGACGTGGTGGCGGGCGTTGTCTATGGCGACGGCCGCGCTGTAGGCCAACCCCTCGGCGAGCGCCAGGTCTTCCTCGCCGTACCGGCGCCCGGCGTCGGAGGAGACGAAGCCCATCGCTCCCAGGGTGCGGCCCCCGACCCGCAGCGGTACGCACATGTACGACTTCGGGTCGAGGCTCTGGAGCATTTCCAGGTTCGCCCGGTCGCGGACCGTCTCCCTGATAACGGCGTCGTCGACATCCGGGATCAGCTCGGGCCTGCCGGTCCTGAGGACCCCTGGCGTTCCGTGCTGGGTGTTGGGATCCAGGGGGTAGCGACTCTGAAGCTCGCGCGTCAATGACTCGTCGCCGGGCTCGGAACGCGCGACCGTGAAGCGCTCGACGGCGCCTCCGGAGTCCTCGACCACGTCTACGAAGCACCAGTCGGCCACCGCGGGTACGGCGAGGCGGACCGCCGTGGCGAGCACGGTCCCGTAGTCGGTCGAGGTCGAGAGCAGCGCGTTGGCCTCCGTGAGGAACTCGAACCGCCGCTCGGCCACAGCCGCCAGCTCCGTGCGCTCGCCCAGGAGTTCGCGGACGTCGCTCTCGTCCCGCAGGCGCTCGATGGCGGCTCCTACCACGTCGGCCACCTCCTGCAGGAACAGCACCTCGTCATCGGTGAACGAGCGCTTCCTGGCCGTGTGCGCCCCGATGACACCATAGAAGTGTTCGCCGATGCGGATCGTGGTGCTGATACCGCTCACGGCGCCATGCTCCCGCAGGAGCGGCGGGCCTCTAAAGCGGCCCTCGGTCCGCAGGTCCTCGACCACTACTGGACCCCTGGAGATTAACGTGTACCCCGCCTGCGACTCCAGATTGGTCCCGACCGTGGCTTCGCCCACGCGGCCTTCTCTCCAACCGACTCCTGCCCGCAGCAAGAGCCGGTCCCCATCCGGCAGCAACTCCAGCACCTCGCAGAACTCAACGGAGAGTACGCTGGCGACGGTTTCAGCCACGAGGTTCAGGAGGTCCGGCAGGCCGGTCCCCGAGAGCGCCGAGAGACTCAGCATCCCCGTCGCCTCCTGCTGGCGCACCCGGGCCCTTAGCGCCTCTTCGGCCTTCCCGGCTCCAGGCCCGGCATGTGCGTCTCCACCGTTCTCCGGGCTACCGTTCGGAAAGTCGCTCACACCCTACCTGTCCTTCCAGCTTGCGCCCAACACGCGGCATGCCACGCATCATATCCAAGCCTCTCTTCTCCCGCAGCGGCGTGGGTCCGTCAGTTCCCCGCCCGCCTCACCCGGACGAAGGCGAGGAGCAGAGCGCCCGTAATGAGGACCGCGCTCGCCACGCACCACTGGCAGATCGCACGAATCACGAAGATTTCGAGCCACGTCAAATAGGCGCTGAACAGCACGCCGACCAGGGCGAGGAAGAGGCCGAGCAGGGCCGCGTTCCCGCCCCGGACGGCGGCCGAGACCAAGAGACCCGTGTAGGCGAACAGGCCCAGCACAGCGACGGGAACCCCCAGGATGACCGAGTAGCGGCTCGTCTGCACCGTCTCGCACCCGCTGCCGCCACCCACGCAGACGGGAGTCGTCCCCTGAAAATGCGTCCACGTCAGGTAGGCGCTGATCATGAGCCCCGCCACGGCCAGGGCGACGATGCCGGCCCTGATGCCCCCCTCGCTCACGAACCTCTGACCTTCTCTACGGCCTCCCCGACCTCGTCTACCGGCACCGCGCCCCTGAGCGTCCGCTCGCCGCCCGGACCGGAGATAACAAGCGTCGGGGTGGCCTGGACTTTGTCCTTCACCGCCCTCTCCTGAACGGCCTTCAGCTCCTCCTCGGTGGAGCTTCCTTTACGCGCGGCGTTCCATTCTTCCACGTCGAGTCCCTTTGTCTGATCCGCCAGGCTGTTCAAGAACTTCTCCGTGACGTAGCCGCTGTTCTCCGCTCCCTGGTTCTCGAAGAGCAGGGAGGCATACTGCCAGTAGCGGTCCTGCTCTCCGGCCGCCAGCGCCGCCCTGGCGGCGGGGACCGAGTCGGGACCTATGAAGGTCAGCGTCTCGGAGACGAGCTTCACTTTCCCGGACTTTACGTAGTCTTCGATCACCTGCGGCAGCGTGTCGCGCGCGAACATGCCGCAAGCCGGACACTGAAAGTCCTCGTAGAGCTTTATCATGACCGGCGCGTCCTTCTCACCCAGCGTCGTACCATCCTGCGGGATTCCCGCCAGGTCTTCGGAACTGCCGCCACCGCCGATCTGACTCAACAACACCATCACTCCGGCCACGGCGACCGCCACCACGACCAGCGCGGCGACGAGCCGCATGTTTCCTTGCTGCACAGCCAGCACCTCTCTTCTCCGATACCTCCAGACCGCGTAGGGGCCTTTAGAGCCCGCCAGTCCGGAGCCGGGGCGGGCCTGGGTCGGGAGAGAGGTATACCTGCGCGGGCGTCCGGTCGGAGGCGGGACGGGGCCCGATCAAAGCCGCCGCGAGAACCGGGGTCGCGGGCGCAGCCGCCAGTATTGCCGCTATAGCCGCCGCGGCCAACTCGCCGGAAACAGGTCCATGAGCCTGCGAGATCTGCGGACATCCGGGATCTCCACAGGAACCCGTCGCTTCCAGGTAAGGGAGGAAGAAGATAAAAGCGGCCAGCAACGCCGCGAGCAGAAAGAGGCGGGGACGGCGCGCTTTCGAGACCATGCCAGAGATTGTATCGCTCTTCATCAGAGCTCTCTCGAAAACCATTCTAAAAGCTGGCGCCGCGGTCGGATACCGCGCAATGAATCAATACCTCCGGCTCTCGAATGCGCTATTCTGGGCCGCTTCCCTCTTACGGACGCTCCTAGGTCATTCACGGGCTCTAAAGTTTCATCGCCCGGCGTCCGATGATATCGTGTAGGATACTGAACGGATCGCCGGAGGCGGCAACTTCGGCTATTGAGGGGGATGATGCGGCGCTTCACATTGATCTTGCTGGCTATATTTCTCGCTTCTGGACTGGCCTGGTATGTCCAGCCGGGTACCGAACCGGCCTCCGCGGCGACGGTACGCAAACCCGACCAGATACTCGGCGCTCCCCGATACAGCCAGAAGAAGGTGGAGAGATACGCCCGTTCGATAGGATGCACGCGCTACATAATGAAGACCATCCCGATCTACTACAAGCTGGCCCCGAAGCGGAACATAGCGCCGGACGTGCTGGTCGCCCAGGCCATCCTGGAGACCGGCAAGGGATACTACGGCGGCGACTCGCGGCCGTGGAACATGGCCGGCATCAAGAAGGGCGGCATCGTGGGCGATAGCCCCGAAGACTTCGAGAGACCAGCCACCGCCTACGAGGGCGTGAGGATGCACGTTAACCACATGGCCGCGTACACGGGGAAGAAGCCAATCGGCAAGCCGCACGACCGCTACTACGACGCCCGCTCCGCGCAGAAGAGCCGCGGATGGTGGGTAAGGAAAGTCAGCCAGTTGGGCGGCGGCGTCTGGGCTACCGACACCACGTACGGAGGTAAGATCCGCAACATCCTCGACGCCATGGGCAGGCAATAACCCCTAAGAACGTCCGGAGCGCCGATCCGCGTCGGCGCTCCTCTCCACGTAAAACCAGACAGAGTGCGGAGCTCGCCACAGAGGCCGCGCAAGTCCTGTTGGGCAGCCCCGTCTCCGAACCGGAGGCGAGTAGTTGACAAGGAGAATCAGGTCATTAAGCTCTGTATTATCTCTCCGCGTAGCAGTGCAGTAGCTTACATAACAGGAGGTGCCAATGGCTTCCGAGGAGACCAAACTCGATACTTACTCGATAGACGACGTAATAAAGGTCCCCGTCTCGCTGAAAGACGAGGACGGCGTGGCTCACGTGAGGGTCATCTTCCGGCGTATGCGCCGCCCCGGCGGCATCGGACCCAGGGGTCTCGACCCCGAAGACACCCTTGAACTGCGCGGCAACGGGAGAGGCGAAGTCGAAGCCACGGTCGAAACGACGCTGAAAGTCGCGGACGGTCATAAGCCGGGGGAGTATCTGTGCGTGGCGATACAGGTCTACGACGCCAGGGGAAACATGGTAATGATCAAGAATCCCACGCCTACCAGGCTCTTCAAGATCGTGGACCTGGGCAATAAGGACGATAAGAAGACTACGTTCCTCGGGTGGGGAGATTAGATACTCAGGCTCCTGATACTGGCGGCTCGCAAGGGGCGGGTGGCGCATCGCCCTTTCGAGTTTTCGTGCTACCCTCGCTCGAAGAACGGCATCCCGCCCTTGTCGTGGCGGTGCTCGAACGCGGCTTCCTCGTTCAGCTCCAGGCCGAGACCGGGAGCCTCTGTTAGCTCGATGTGACCGTCCGAGATCACGTCGCCGCCCGAGTAGCGGACGAAGTCGGCCCAGTGAGGCATATCTATGGCGTGCCACTCCAGGACGGCGAAGTTGGAGACGGCGGCGCAGACGTGGGCGGCTGCGATGGTCCCTATGGGGCTGGATACGTTGTGCGTGGCGAAGGGGATGTAGTCCAGCTCGGCCATGTTGGCGATGCGCTTGCCCTCGGCGAGCCCGCCGCACTTGGCGACATCGGGCATCACGTAGTCAACGCACCGGCCGTCGAAGAGCCGCTTGAAGTCGAAGCGGGTGTAGGTGTTCTCCCCGGCGCAGATCGGAGTGGAGGCGCTGCGGCGGATCTCGGCCAGCGCGTCGTAGTTCTCCGGGGGCGTAGGCTCCTCCAGCCACAGTAGATCGAACTCCTCCACCGCCCGCGCGAAACGGATAGAAGAGGGTAGGTCGAAGCGCCCGTGCATGTCTATAGCGAGGTCCACCTCCGGGCCGACCGCCTCCCGGACAGCCGCCACGCGCGCAACCATCGCCTCCCGCTCCGGCCCGGAGATAGCGCCGTTCCAGAAGTCCCGGTGCAGCGGTCCGGTAACATCGTCCACGTCGAACTTTATGGCGTCGAAGCCCATTGAGACAGCCTCCCTCGCCACGTCCACGTACTCCTGCTGCAGTTCCTCCGAGAGCAGGCCGCCGTCTGTGGTGTGGTGGGCCGCCGCGTCAACCGTGCCCGCGTTGAAGTCGGCGTAGAGCCGTATTCTGGTCCGGAAAGCGCCTCCCAGCAGCCGGTAGATGGGCACGCCCTGGAGCTTCCCTGCCAGGTCCCAGAGCGCCATCTCGATGCCGGAGATAGCCGTGAGAACCGCCCCGGCCTGCCCGCCGGTGAAGATGTTCCAGCGCCGGAGCTTCTCGTAGAGCATCTCCACGTTGCGCGGGTCTTCCCCGACGAGCTGGTCTTCCAGGTTCGTGATGATCTGGTGTATGCCCGCCGCCGGCGCGGATGGGTAACATTCGCCGAGGCCGTACTCGTCCCCCGCCCAGACCTTCACCAGCACCGACGGCCCGACCGCCCGAATAGCCGCCGTCTCGACGTGCGTGATCTTCGCGCCCATCCAGCCCTCCCGCTCGGTAATAGGTTTCCGCATTGCGTGCGCCCGGACGCCGGGGGAGTTCACGTCTCAACCCAGGCCCGCTCCTGCCACGCGGCGAACGGCCTATACCGGCGATGGCGCGAGGATCGCGCTAACATCCCCGCCGTTCCGCGCAACCGGCATCTAGCGGCGCTGCCGGGGAACATTCAAAATACAGACTCTGACAAAGAAACCTTCCAGGAGAAAGACCATGATCGAGGACCAGATAGAGCCGCTCATCCAGACGCCGTTCTACTCCACCAGCGAGACCGCCGAGATCCGGGCGGAGATCCGAGGACAGTTTAGGAGATGAAGACTACCGGCTTTACGCACGTAAGCGTCAGCGCCCGCGACCTGGAAGAATCGGCGCGTTTCTACAAGGACATCTTCGGGATGGAGGAGGTGCCATCGCCGGACTTCCCGTTCCCGGTGCGGTGGCTACGGGTGGGCGACCTGCAACTGCACCTCTTCCGGAGCGACGACCCCGCGCCCGCCGCCCACCACTTCGGCGTCGAGGTGGACGATTTCGAGGCCGCGTACAAGAAGGTGAACGAGCTGGGAGTTGGAATCGGAGACGGATACTTCTCGAACGTCTACGAGCTTCCGGACGGTGCGGTGCAACTATATATCCGCGACCCGGCGGGCAACATGCTGGAGATCAACTGGCCCGACGCCAGTTCGCTCGACCGCTCGGTGGTGCCGGAGACACAGAAGGTCCCCGGCAGCCGGGACGCCCGGCTCTACATGCGCCGCTGAACTGTTGCTCGCGGCTCACCGGGGCGTTAGGCTGGAGGCAGGCTAGGGAAAGGGGTTATTCGTGGCCGAGGACTTGGGGATGCGGATTGTCGAGGAGATGGGGCTACCGGACCAGGCGATAGACTCGGACGAGTTGCCGTGGGTGCCGCAGGGGGAGCGGGTGTGGTTCAAGCCGCTGCGCTTCGACCTGTCGAGCGGGCGTTGGATCAATTTGCTCAAAGTCGAGGGCTCAGGGAAGGTCAACCGCCACCGGCACTCCGGCGGTCAGGTAATGGGTTACTGCATCGAGGGTTCGTGGCATTATCTGGAACGAGAGTGGGTGGCGCGTCCGGGCACGCTAGTCTACGAGCCGCCGGGAGACATCCACACGCTGGTCGTGGACGAAGGGGTGGAGCGCATGATCACGCTCTTCATCCTCGAAGGGACCGTGCAATACCTCGACGATAACGACGGCCTGATCTACCAGGACGACGTCTTCTCGAAGCTGGAGCGCTACCTGAACTTCTGCGAACAGCAGGGCATCGAACCGCAGGACCTTCGGTACTAGTGAGCATCCTCGACGCCTTCGACCTGAGCGGCAAGGTGGCCCTCGTGACCGGCTCGTCCCGTGGCCTGGGACAGGGGATCTCGCTCGGTCTCGCCGAAGCCGGCGCCGACATCGCCGCCCTCGACATCGTACCCGTCACAGAGACCGGCGAGCAGGTCTCTGCCCTCGGACAACGCTTCCACCCCATAAACTTCGACCTCCTGGAGACGAAGGCGGAGCAGGCGGCAAAGATCGTCGGCGAGTGCGTCGAGGAGTTGGGGCGCCTGGACATCCTGGTCAACAACGCCGGCATCATCCGCCGGGCGCCCGCGCTGGAGTTCGGCGAGAGGGACTGGGAGGACGTAATAGCGATCAACCTGAGCGCCGCGTTCTACCTCTCCCAGGCGGCGGCCCGGCACTTCGTCGAACGTGGCGGCGGCAAGATCATCAATACCGCCTCGGTCCTCTCCTACGAGGGAGGCATAACCGTGCCGTCCTACTCGGCGGCGAAGGCCGGCATCGCCAACCTAACCCGCGCCCTGGCGAACGAGTGGGCCTCGCTCGGCATCAACGTCAACGCCATCGCCCCGAGCTACTTCACCACCGAGCTCACGAGCGCGCTGAGAGAAGACACGGAACGCTCCGAAGCTCTACTCGCCCGCCTCCCCGCCGGACGCTACGGCGAACCCGAGGACCTCAAGGGAGCGGTGGTCTTCCTCGCCTCGGACGCCGCCTCCTACGTCCACGGCGCGATCCTGCCAGTAGATGGCGGTTGGCTGGGACGCTAACGCCTGCATCGAAACCCCGGCGTTCTTCGGTGTCC
>DASSMB010000276.1:0-2654 GCA_035689095.1 Rubrobacteraceae bacterium
GCCCGGCCTCCACCCGCGGCTTCGGGCGCAGGTGCCTGCGGATGAGGCGCTCAGGACCGTCGAGCCCGGCCTCCAGAGCCAGGAACCCGGCGGCCGACGCTCCCAGCTCGCCGGTGACGGCCAGGAGGTCGCCGGGCCGCGCCCCGGAGCGGAGCGCGGGCGGCGACGATAGCTCGCCCAGTATCGAGATGTCCACCGTGAGCGCGTCGGCGCGGGTGGTGTCGCCTCCTATCGGATAAGCGCCGAACGCCTCGCACGCCTCGGCCACTCCGCGGAAGCAGCGGAGCGTGATCTCGGGATCCGGCGCGCCCCCGGAGGCCAGCACGAAGCGCGGCGTCCCACCCATCGCCGCCACGTCCGAGACGTTGACGGCCACGGCCTTGTATCCCACGTCCTCCGGCGAGGCCCAGCCCTTGAAGTGATGGCCGGAGACCAGCATGTCCGCGGCGGCCACCCAGTCTTTATCTCCCAGCCGCAGCACGGCGCAGTCATCCCCGATGGGAACCAGCACCTCGGGCGGCGTGCCGGGCAGGAGGTCCGTTATCTGCTTTATTACCTCGAACTCGTTCAACGCCGTTTCTTCCCGAACCAGTTGCGAGGATTGAAGAAGCGGCGGTAGCGGGCGGCGACCTCCCCGCCGAAGTACAGCGCCGCACCCCAGAACACGACCTCCGTAGAGATCAGTAGCCCCGAGACGGTCCAGACCTTGACCTCCGTCGGGAGCGGCAAGAACGGGACGGCCAGCGTGGAGAGCGTCAGGGCCGCCGGTATCACCAGCAGGAACAGCAGTGGGAGCCATCTTCGGCGGTGATCGTCCGCACCCTTCTCTCCGGCTCTGGCTGCTTCCGGATCTCTCCCCGGCTGTTTATTCCCGACTTCTATGCGCCCATCTCCCTTACCTTACTCCACAGGACATCGGATTCGTCGTTCGTGTACCAGGTACGCAGCGAACGCCATTCGGTTTCCGTGACCCAGCGGAAGGTGTCGTGGGCGACGTGCTCCGGTGAGATCCCACCTCCCGGATGCCGCGCCAGAAAGCCCACCCCGGCATACAGGTCGTGGTCCCTCGGACCGCGCCAGGGCTCGACCCGCGCCCACCACGGAGAGACCGGCTCCGCCTCCACCCCCGTCTCCTCGAACAGCTCGCGCCGGGCGCAGGCCACGAAGTCCTCGCCGCCCTCCAGCATCCCGCCGGGGTTCTCCCACAGCCCGACCGGCGGCTTGCGGCGGCGCAGGAGGAGGGCGCGCGGCTCGGCGCCGTCGAAGTCTACGAGGACCGCCCCGGCACCCAGGTTCGCCGGGACAACAGCGTGGTCCCGTCCGGGCTCCGGCGGCTCGGGCTCCGGCGACGGGTCTCGCGGAAGCTCGCGCAGCGGACCGGCGACACCCCGGATGTTCTCCTTGCTCCACCAGCTCGGCAACTCCAGCCATTCATCGAGCGTCACCCATTTGTAACCGAGGTGCTCGTGCGAGAGGCGCACCTCTTCTTCATCCGTCCGTCCTATATAGGTAACGGCCGCAAGAGACCCGCCGTTCGGGGAGTCGCCGACCCAGGTGGCGAGGATGCGCTGGGGAGCGACGAGCATTCCCGTCTCCTCGTACAGCTCGCGCACGGCCCCCTCCTGGAACGTCTCGCCGGTAGCGAGCCTTCCCGCAGGCGGCTCCCAGGTCCCGGCGGGACGCTGGAGCAGGAGCATGCGGCCGTCCTCCCGGACGGGCAGGATGCCGGAGACGAGGTCCGCCCTCAAGGAAGGTCCCGCGCGGTTGTCGGCCCAGCACTCACGCGCCCGAGTATAGCGCGAGTCTTACGCGGCGCTCATTTCGAGCCGAGGAGGAGCGAACGCAGCTCCCTGGCGGCGCTCTCAGGGTCTTCGGCGTCGAGGATCGCCCGGACGACGGCGAAGCCGTATGCGCCGGCCGCCGCGACCTCCGGGGCGGTCTCCAGCGTCACGCCGCCGATGGCGAACCAGGGCACGGGCGGGTCCTCGCGGGAGATCCGTTCGAGCAGCGCCACTCCCGCGACCTCCGTATCGGTCTTGGTCGGGGTCCCGTAGATGGTCCCCACCCCGAGGTAGTCAGCGCCCTCCCGCACGGCCTCGCGAGCTTCTTCGACGCTCCCCACAGACCGTCCGACGATGGTGTCCGGGCCGAGAAGCTCCCTCGCCCGCGCCAGTGGGCCGTCTTCCTGTCCGAGGTGGACCCCATCGGCGGCCGAGATCCTTGCAAGCTCCACGTCGTCGTTTACCGTAAAGAGGGCGCCGCGAGCACAGACCTCCTTCAACTCCTCCGCGAGCGGGAGCAGGTCCTCCCTTGCAGCACGCTTGTCCCGGAGTTGCACGATATCCACTCCGCCACGGACGCCGGCCGCGACGCGCTCCGCCAAGTCCGGGCGCGGGTCCGTGACGAGCAGGAGCCGCGTCCCGCGCAGGCGCTCGCGGGGCTTCACGGCCCGACCCTCTCGGGCGGCCAGGCGAGCACGTCGAGACGGCGCGCGAAGTGGAGGACCGGATCGGCGCCCGGCAGGGAGAGGCCGATCTGTCCGGTCATCTCCAGCTTCTCTACCTCAACCTCCGCGGGTTGCAGGGGCCACATCACGTGGTGCACGTCGCCGCGCCGGAGCCGCCCGTGCCGGTCCGTCGCGTAGAGGGCGTATC
>DASSMB010000277.1:0-10461 GCA_035689095.1 Rubrobacteraceae bacterium
CGCGGCCCGGCGACCTCCTGGCCGTCACCGGCGAGCTGGGAGCGTCGGCCGCCGGGTTCCTGGCTCTGGAGGCCGGGCTCGACGGTCCTGAGCGCCTCATCCGCAGGCACCTGCGCCCGAAGCCGCGGGTGGAGGCCGGGCTGACCGCGGCCCGGCTCGGGGCGCACGCGATGATAGACCTCTCCGATGGGCTGGCCTCCGACGTGCGTCACATCTGCGAGCGGAGCGGGGTCGGGTGCAGGCTGGATCTGGGCTCTCTGCCGGTCGCGGTGGATACGCGAATGCTGGCGGAGTCCCTGGGACGGGACGCGGAGGTGTTGGCGGCGACCGGCGGCGAGGACTACGAGCTGCTCATCGCCGCGCCGGAGGGCGTGATCGAGGCGTTATCGGACGCGCTGGACGTGCCGCTCGCGGTGATCGGGGAGGTCACGGGCTCGGAGGTCGTTTTCTATCGCGGGGGAGAGGTCGTGGAGGGTCTCTCCGGCTGGGACCATTTCCGGTCGGGCTGAGAGAGGCTGAGAGGCCGGTTCGCTCCGCGGTAAAATCGGGTAGAAAGACCGCAGGACAATTTTGCGGAAGGGGTCGGGAATGCCATACGACAGGATCACCGAACTGCCCACGGGCGTGAAGAACAACCTGCCCAAGCACGCCCAGGAGATCTACAAGGAAGCCTTCAACTCCGCCGAGGAGCAGTACGGCGAGGAGAGCCGCGCCCACCGCGTAGCCTGGAGCGCCGTCGAGCAGAAGTACGAGAAGAACGAGAACGGCAACTGGGTCTCGAAGGATAGCTGACCGGCTCTATACCGGCCAGCCTTCGAGCGTCCAGCCCATGTTCCAGAACATCCACTCGTAGCGGCTGGTGGTGACGAAGGCGTCCGTGACGGCCGCTCTCTGAGCCGGGCTCAGGTCTTCGCAGGCGCGGTCGGTGAGGTCGAGGACGGCCTCCACGATGGCGCCGAAGTCTTCTCCGCCGTAGGTGCCGATCCAGGTCTGGTACATAGGGTCGGGGGAGCCGTTCTCCAGGAGCGTCCTGCCGACCTCGGCGTAGATCCAGTAGCACGGCAGCACCGCGCCCAGGACCTCGTGGTAATCCCCGAGAGCGGCGCGCCTTAGCATGTAGCTGGTGTAGGCGAGCGTGGTCGGGGCCGGAGAGGTCTGGTCGAGGTCTGCCTCGGAGACATCCAGGTCCTTTAGGAAGCCGGCGTGCAGGCTCCGTTCCACGGTGATGGCGCCGACGGCGTGCTCGTTGAACATCAGGAACGCGTCCTCTCCCGGAGAGCGGACCCCGGCGAGCGAGAGGGCGCGGGCGTAGTCGCGCAGGTACAGAGCGTCCTGGACGACGTAGTGGCGGAAGCATTCCATGGGGAGCGTGCCGTCTGTGAGACCGCGCAGGAACGGGTGAGCAATTATCTCCGCGTAGATGGAGTCTATAGAGCGCCAGAGGTCCGCGGTGAACCCCCGCTCACGGATGGTCTTGTTACCGGCCATGATCCTCCCTTCGGAGCATTTTCCCTAGTGCCGCACCCGATCCACGTAAGTATAGCGGTCCTCCTCCGGCTTCTCTCCGGGGAGCCACGCCGGGAACCAGCTGTTGACGAACAGCCTCATCGGCCCGGTTGGCAGGCCGTCGCGGAAGGTCTGTAGCCGCTCGCCGTCCGCGTAGAACTCCGCCCTATCGGGGGCAAGGTCGAAGCGGTAATCGTGGAAGCCCGCGGTCGGGTCGAAGGGGAGCTTCTTCGTCACGGTGTTGGTCTGTTTGCCGCCGGAGTAGGTGGTGAACAGGATGCGGCGGTTGTGGTCGTTGTAGATCTCCACGTCCACCTCGTTCTCGAAGTCCGGCGGGCTGTAGAGGAAGAAGCCGGTGATAGATGACGGAGCGTCCGCGACCTTTATCCTCGCCCGGTAGCTGCCGTACTGGTAGAGCTTCGCGGACTGTATCTCGCCGCCGTCGCGGGTACCGGCGGGCAGCTTGATCTCCAGACGCCCGGACCTCACCTCGACGTTGTCCGGCGCGAGAGAGCCCCGTCCCAGCTTCTTCGACGGCCTATCCCACCGCTCACCATTCAGGGCGGCGAACTCTTCGTCGAGTCCGGCCACCCGGAAGGCGTCTCTCTTGGTGGCGTCAGCCAGCCGTTTTGCTCCGTCCTCTCCGGGCTTCCCGCTCCACACCGCCATGACCACTTCGTAGGAGCCGGAGGGGGGCGGCGGGTCGTCCGGGACGGTCCAGTCCAGGTACTGCATCGCCGACTCCTTACCGGATTCGAGCTTGACCCGGCGGGCGGGAACGTCGTGCCACTGCCCCAGCCCGTCTCGCACGCTGTACCCGACCCAGAAAGTGTCTGGCTCGCGGCTGGTGTTCTCGAATCGCAGGAGGGAGGTCGCATCCTCGCCAGCGTGGTAGGTCCCGAGAGCGGGGTGAAACTCCGTTATCCTGGCATCGGATGATTCTTTCTTTCCGCATCCCGCCGTTGTGAATGCCAGGGAGATCAGGGCCAGGGCCAGCATCGCGCGGAGAGCGGGGGAAGCGCCATGAAACGGCCTCATCGCGGCGGCGGCTTCACCTGATCCCGCCCCTCAAAGCTCTCTTTTAGCTCGTAGTAGCTCTGCTTCTTGCGCTCGTGATAGCTCGGCTGGTCCCAGCCGTCCCAGGCGTAGTCTAGCGGATCGACGCTCTCGTCCGAAGTCTCGCCGGTGGCGCGGATGGACGGGTACACGCGCAGGCCGTCCACTTTCTTTGCCTCGATCCTGCCGGCCTCATACGGGTAGTCCCACACCTTGAGGCTGCTCGGGTCGGTGAAGCCGAGCATCGCCCAGGGGATGCGGACCTCCAGCACGCCGCCTTTCGCGTACCAATCGGCGAGGCTATCGTAGTCCTTGCTCGACGGGTCCGTGATGCCGGGCTTCATCTTTCCGACCTCGTAGTCCTCGAACGGGACCTTCCGCTTCGTCTGCGGCAGCGTGAGGGGCCGGTTGAGGGCGAGCCTCCACGGGAGGAAGACGCCGGCCTGCGGGTCTCTCTCGATCACGGGGTCCGGCATGTAGTGGAGCTGGTCGCCGTAGAGCCAGGTGTGCGGGTCGTAGGCGCTGTTGACCCACAGGTGCGAGTCGTCCGCGCCCTTTATCTGGAGCAGGAACTGCGCGCCGCCGTCCGGGAAGCCTAGGCCCGGTGCCTTATCCGCCTTCTCGCTGCCGCCCGCGAGCGTGCCGAAGCCGACGTCCGCCGTCTCCTTCGAGAAGTCCCAGTCTCCCGCGTGCTTCTTCAGGAGCAGGTAGACGTATGCCTCGTCCTGGGAGACGGTGAGGTCGAAGTCCCCGTACCGGCTCTGCCTGGTCTCGGGGATGCGGCCGAGGATGCGGTCGGACGCCCACTTGAAGAACTGCCCGGCGCCGTCCGGGCCTCCGGTGCGGCGGTCCCAGTCGTCGGTCTTGCCGTCGAGGTGGATCATATCCTCGGCGCTGTCGCCGGGCTCGGTGGCGATGACGCCGTAGTTCTGCTCGTTTGTCAGTCGGTTGAGCCACATCGGACGTCGGTCGCTGGGGATCTCCATCTCTCCGGTGTTCCAGGCGAACTTGAACCACTCGTCCTGCCAGGAGAACAGGATGCCGCCGTCGAGCCCCTCGTTATGGATGTCGTCGAGGAGGCTGGCGTTGATCTTCCCCTGCGCCTCCTCCGTGTGCATCCCCTGGTTGCGGCCCAGAGCGCCGCGGTGGGCCATGCCGCGGGCGGAGGAGGTCCCGTACTCGGCGGCGACGAGGGGTATGCCCTTGTGGTGGGCGCGCAGCTCGTGCAGGTATCCGGCGTAGGGGTCCTTCGTGCCGTCGGCGGTGCGGTAGTTCTGGTACTTCTCCTCGTAGCGCATGAAGTCCGGGAAGGCCGGATAGATGTGGTAGGAGGCGAAGTAGCCGGCCTTCCACGAGGAGGTGGGTTCTATGTGCATGGGGTCGACGGAGACCAGGTCTTCCTGACGGTTCGCCTCATCCGGGTGGCTCAGGGGGTCGGTGGTCGGCCAGTTGGAGAGGGCGGCGGGGTGCTGCCAGCCGTACTTCATCTCCTCCTCGGCGAGGTGGTCGAGCATCGAGGCTCCCCAGCTCTCGAACGGCGTGGCGTCGTCGGTGGCGCGGAAGTACCTGCCGGAGAAGGGGGGCGTACCGGGGTTGGAGCGGTCGGTCAGGTCCACGGCGGGGGCGAACCACTCGGTGCCGACGATCCAGCCGAGCATGTACTCTGAGACGTCCGCGTCGTAGTCGCCGCTGGCGTGTCCGGGACGTTCGGGTATCTGCGCGTCGCCGTGGACGACGTGGACGGCGTCCGAGATCTCGCCCCGGAATATATTCGTGATCTCCGGCGTGTAGGCGTCGCGGCCCTCCTCGTCCGCGCCGGTCAGCTCTTCCTCCGGCGACCAGACGCCCTGGATGAGCCACAGCGGCTCTTTCTGGGTGGAGTTGAACTCGCGCAGAGCCTCGTAGAAGTCCGGGTTGAGGATGGTGTAGACCCGCAGCACGTCCACGTTCATCTTCTTGATCTCCGGGAACCACCGCAGGTAGTCTTCCTTCGTCGGCGCCAGCTCTCCCGGCGCGTGCCCCGGCAGCGTCGCGCCCAGGTTCATCCCGGTCCAGAACCTCTTGTCCCAACCGGACCCGTCGTAGACGGCGAGTTGAGCGTCCTTCACGGTCGAGACTTGCTTCACGCCGTCGGAGTCGGAGACAGGCCGATCCACCTCTCCCCAATTCAGAAAGAGGAACGCCGCGACCACGCCGAGGACGAGCACAAAGACGATGAGCGTTGCGCGCAGGATGCGACTCCTCGCGCCGGGCCGTCTTCTCTCTTCGTAGTACTGGTACACGCTACTCTCCCCGTCAGGTACTTGCGATCTTCGTAAGGGTTACGTTTTCTTTGATCTTTCGGATGCTTCCGAGGGCTCGTCTTCGAGGTTCGCGGGGCTCTCTCGCTTCTCCGGTTTGTCTCCGGTCTTGCCGGGGTCGAAGCCCTTGCGCTCCATCGCGCCCCAGTTCGTGTTGCCGCGCAGGAAGGAAACCACGGCGAGGACCCGCCAGAGGGTGTTTATCTGCCGGTAGCCGAAGTTCTCTAAGATACCGTAGACGGTCAGCTTGAAGAGGTCGCGCCAGCTCGGGTAGCGCTCCAGGCGCAGCTCTTCCAGGAAGACCGCCGCCGTCGAGAGCAGGACGCCGAGGCCGACGGCGGCGAGGAAGAAGGCCAGGGCGAACGGGGCGTTTATGGCTCCCAGCAGGAGCCCCACTATAAAGACGGCGTAACCCAGGATCTCGATGACGGGACCCAGGAACTCGAAGAGGAAGAAGTAGGGCATCCCGATCAGGCCGACCGTGCCGTAGCGCGGGTTGAAGAGCATCCTGCGGTGGCGCACCAGCGTGTCCATGAGGCCGCGGTGCCAGCGGTCGCGCTGGCGGCGCAGCACGCGCAACGTATCGGGGACCTCGGTCCAGGCTATGGGGTCGGGGACGAACGAGAGCCGGTACTTCCGGTCGTTCTCGCGCAGGGCGCGGTGGATACGGGTGGTTAGCTCCATGTCCTCGCCGACCGTGTCGTGCTGGTAGCCGCCGGCGGAGATCAGGTCCCGCTTCCGGAACATGCCGAACGCCCCGGAGATGATGAGCAGGCAGTTGAGCTTGCTCCACGCCGTCCGGCTGGCGATGAATGCCCGCAGGTACTCGACGATCTGGAAGTTCGGCAGGGCCTTGCGCGGGGTCCTGGCCCGTATGATGCGGCCCTTCTCGAACTCGCAGCCGTTGGCGACGCGGATGATGCCGCCGACCGCCGCGACCTCGCTCGACTCGATCATGGGACGCGCTATCCTCAAGAGCGCGTCCTCCTCCAGTATGATGTCCGCGTCCATGCAACAAACGAGCGGATAGTTGGCCGCGCAGATGCCCACGTTGAGCGCGTCGGCCTTCCCTCCGTTCTCCTTGTCCACCACCACCAGACGCTCCGTCTCCGAGGCGTAGACGCCGCGCAGCGGCGCGGTGTCGAGCTGCATCCTCACCGGCTGGTCCGACTCGTAGAGGCCGAACTCCTCCATCAGCACGTCGAGAGTGCCGTCCTTCGAGCCGTCGTTTACGACGACGACCTCGTGCAGCGGGTAGTGGAGGGTGAGGAAGGAGCGGACGCTGTCCGCTATGGTCGCCTCCTCGTTGTAGGCCGGGACGATGACCGAGACGGGCGGGGCGTAGTTGGAGGTAAACAGCTCCGGGAGGCCGGAGAAGACCTCGCGCCGCACGTAGTCGGCGATCTCGGTAAAGGAGATCATGTACAGGACCAGGTACACGCCGTTGATGAGCAGGAAGTAGCCCAGCACGAAGTAGTTGACGCCGAGTACGAAGTCGTTGAGCGTCACGAGGCTTCCGCCGCCATTATCTCCCGCAGCGCCAGCCGCGCGTCCTCGTCCGGCAGGGTGCGGGCGAGACGCCCGAGGTAGCGGGTCGCGCCGGCCCGGACCATCGCCCGGATCATGGCCCGCGCGCTCTCGCCGCGCTCTCCCGGCTCGGTCAACTCCTCCACGGCCCGGCGGGTGATGCCGCGCTCCTCCATCGTGGCGGCGGCCCGGTCGCGGGCGTAGCGGTCCTCGTCTTCGAGCAGACTCGCCAGGGCGCGCTCCCCGGCCGGCCCCATGTTCGCCAGCGACCGGCTCGCGTTCAGGCGCACCCACCACTCCCGGTCCAGGGTCAGCTTCTGCAAGACCGGGACGGCGGAGAGGTCTCCGATGGCGCCGAGCGAGCTCGCCGCCTGCGCCCGCACGGGCCAGGCCTCGTCCTCGGCGGCGGTGAAGAGCGTGGGCAGGTCTTCCGGGTCTCCGACCTGGCCCAGCGCCAGAGCGGCCTTCGCCCGGAGGTCCACGCTCCCGCCGGAGAGCGCCGCGTGGCCCAGGGCCGGACGCGCCTCCGAGTCGCGGAGCTGTCCGAGCACCTGCGCCGCCTGCACCGGGCCGTAGAGGCGGACTTCCCCGCTCTCGCGGGCCGTTTCGAGGACTTCGATCAACGGCTCGATGGACGGGGCGCCGATCCTCTCCAGGTTCTCGGCCATCCTGAGCCGGGTGAGCTCCGAGGGGTCTCCGAGCCGCCTCGCCAGCTCGCGGGCGGCCTCCGGCGTTCCGATGCGGGCCAGGGCGCGGGCGGCCACGGCCCGGAGCGTCTCGTCCGGGTGGTAGAGCAGCTTCGAGAGGGGTTCTATATTCTCGGGACCGCCGAAGTGTCCCAGGTTCTCGGCGGCGCGGGCCTTGCGCCAGCGCCCGCGGGCCTCCAGACGGTCGAGGTATCTCCTCAGCAGACCGGCCTCTTCGGCGAGGGCAACGAGGCGGGCGCGCTGCTCGCCGCTCAGGACGTAGAGGTAATCGATCATCAGCAGGGCCAAAAGGTCCAGGTCCCGGCCGTCGAGGTTACGGAGGGCCGGGTCGGTCTCGTCGGAGAAGACGGAGTTCTCAAGGGCGGCCTCCAGGCGGCGCTTCCGCTTCTCAGTGGAGCGGCGGCGGACGGAGCGGGCGGCCCTGATGCCGAGAGTCAGGATCACCATCAGCAGGTTCAGGAGGATCATGGCCGAGACCGCGATCCAGATTATCGTTAGCTCACCCATTGATATAGTACTCGTCCATAACCTCTATAATGTTTAGTGGCTGGTCCGCCGGCCGTAAGTGTACGCGCATGATGGGGGTTGTGGATCTGTGAGCGAAGGTGGCGCGAAGGTTCTGGTTGCCGACGACGACCGGGTGGTGCGGCGCATCGTGACCGCCAAGCTCTCCGGGCTCGGGTACGAGGTCTCGGAGGTTCGGGACGGGCAGGAGGCCATAGACCGGCTCGAAGACGGTGAGAGGCCGGACCTCCTGATCACCGACCAGCTCATGCCCCGGATGAACGGCCTGCAACTCGTGCGGGCGGTGCGCGCCAGTTCCAGAGAAGGACTGGCTGACCTCCCGATCATCATGCTCACCTCCAGGGGCAGCGAGCGGGATATCATCGAGGGGCTGAGGACCGGCCTGGACGACTACGTGGTCAAGCCGTTCTCCCCCGACGAGCTGGCCGCCCGCGTGCGGACCGTCCTCTGGCGCGCGCAACGTCTCCAAAGCTAGCCTGCCGCTTCTTCTTTTTCTTCGGCGGTCTCCTCGTAGACGGCCATCCGGTTGCGCCCCGTCTTCTTGGCCTGGTAGAGCGCGTCGTCGGCCTGCTTGAGCAGCTTCTCGGCGGACTTCTTCTCGCCCGGCTCCAGGATCGCCAGACCCAGGCTTATAGTCACGACGTTCGGCGCGTCCCTTGCCTCGTGCGGCAGCTTCAGGTCCTCGACTTCCCGGCGCAGGCGTTCGGCGGCCTGCGCGGCGCTCTCCAGGGGCTGCTCGGGCAGGATCGCCAGGAACTCCTCGCCGCCGTAACGGTAGACGGTGTCTCCCTTGCGGACGGTCTTCTCCATCACACCGGCCACGGCCTTCAGGACCTCGTCGCCGGCGAGGTGTCCGTAAGTGTCGTTGTAGAGCTTGAAGTGGTCCACGTCGCAGAGGACCGCGCAGTAGCTGTGTCCGTAACGCTCGGCCTGGGCGCTCAGGGTATCCAGGTCTTCCCGGAGCTGGAGCCGGTTGCCGAGGCGAGTCAGGGGGTCGCGGCGCGCCATGGCGAACAACTCTTCGTTGAGGAATTCTAGCTCTTTGTTCTTTACGTTCAACTGCCGGTGCAGCGAGGTTACGCGGGAGGCCGAGATGAGCCGCACCTGGAGCTGTTCGCGGTCGAGCGGTTTGGCGAGGTAGTCGTCGGCGCCGGCCTGCATACCTTCCAGGAGATGTTCCTTGTCTCCGAGCGCCGTAAGGAAGATGAAGAACGTGTACCCGTCGCGCCTCTCCTCGCGCACCCTGCGGCACAGTTCGAGGCCATCCATCCCCGGCATCATCCAGTCGCTGATGATCACGTCAACGTCCGGGTTCTCGCGGTGCAGATTCAGGGCCTTCTCGCCGTCTTCGGCCGTCAGACACTCGTGACCGAACTTCTCCACGGCGCGCTGTAGGATCATGCGCGAGACGGCGTCGTCTTCGGCGATCAGGATCTTCACTTTAGCTCTCCCGTCAGGTCGTCGAGCGCGAGCCGGGCGCGGTCGAACTCTTCTTCCAGTCGGACGACGAGCTCCTCCGCTCTCGAAAGGTCCCGCGCTTCTCCGGCGTCCTGCAATTCGGCCGCGAGACGGCTCATCCGCCAGGCTCCGATGTTGCCGGAGCTGCCCTTGAGGGTGTGAGCGGTCTCCCGAATGACCCTGGCGTCCTCGCTCTCCACGGCCTCTCGCAACGTCCCGAGACGAAGGGTAGAGTCCTGGACGAAGAGTACCGAAAGCTCGGCGATGAGGTCCGGCTCGCCGTCCTCCTGGAGTTCTTGCAGGCCCGCCAGCACCGACGGGTCCAGGGCCGCCCCGTCTACCGCCGCGTGGGAACCGAGGAAGACCTCTCCATCCTGGGAGTCCCGCTCCTGTCCGCCGGTCCAGCGGTCGAGCACGTCCCGCAGCTCATCGGGCTTGACGGGTTTGGGGAGGTAGTCGTCCATGCCGGCGGCGAGAGCCTTCTCCCGGTCGCCCTGCATGGCGTTGGCCGTCATGGCGATTACGGGCAGGTGGCGGACTCCGGGCTCGTTGCGCTCTCGCCACCGGATCTCCGCGGTTGCCTCGTACCCGTCCATCTCCGGCATCTGAACGTCCATAAGCACAGCAGCATACTGGTTGCGCCGGATCGCGTCGAGAGCCTCGCGCCCGTTGCCGGCCACGTCCACCCGGTATCCGAGCCGCTCCAGCATCCTGACCGCCACTTTCTGGTTTACGAGGTTGTCCTCCGCGAGCAGCACGCGGGCGCGGGAGCCGGCCTGCCGCTCCCTGATGCTGTGGCGGGTGACGAGCCGCCGCTCCGCCTCTCCCGAATGCCCGGTCTCGCTCATCACCGCGGCCAGGGCCTCGTAGAGTTCCTGCTGCCGGACGGGTTTGGTCAGGTAGGCCTCGATGCCCGCCTGCCGAGCCGCGCCTCCTTCCCCGCGGCGCCCGATGGACGTCAGGAGGACGAGCCGGATGGAGGAGAGGCCGGGGTCTTCCTTGATGCGGCGGGCCAGGGAGAGACCGTCCATCTCCGGCATCTGCATGTCCAGGATCGCCAGGTCGTAGCGGGTGTCCCGTTCGCGGGCGGCGCGCAACAACCGCAGGGCTTCCAGGCTCCCGTCCGCGCCGTCGCTTGCCATCCCCCACAGGGAGAGTTGTTTGTCGAGGATCTGGCGGTTCGTCGCGTTGTCGTCCACTACCAGCGCCCGCAGTCCCTGAAGGTCGGTGCGGGGTCTCGGAGACGCCTGCCGCGGCTGCTTCTCGAACGGCAGTTCGAAGAAGAAGGTGGAGCCTGCGCCGGGCTCGCTCTCCACCCATATGCGCCCGCCCATTATCTCCACCAGCTGCCTGCTGATGGCGAGCCCCAGCCCCGTCCCCCC
>DASSMB010000278.1:0-5000 GCA_035689095.1 Rubrobacteraceae bacterium
GTGGATGACGTCGTTTCGGGCATCCTCTTTCCTGTCCGGGGCGACGGCGTCTTCGAGGTCGAGGAAGACGCCGTCGGCGCTTGAGGCCAGTCCCTTCTGGACCATCTTGAGGTTTGTGGCCGGGACGGCCAGGAGGGAGCGGGTCGCGCCCACGCTACCTGCCAAGCAGCGTCTCGACGGGCTCACCGCGCAGGGAGGCGTCGAGGACCTCCATCGGGTGAGCCATCGGGAGGCCGTCGTGGCCCATCTTCTTGAGGGACGCCTGTATCTGGAGCATGCAGCCGGGGTTGGAGGTGACGATCATCTGCGCGCCGGTCTTGAGGATGTTGTTCGCCTTGCGCTCGCCGAGCTGTCCGGCGGCCTCGGGCTCGACCATGTTGTAGATGCCGGCGGAGCCGCAGCAGATCTCCGCCTCCCTTATCTCCTTGATCTCCATGCCCGGTATCTGGCGCAGCGTGTCGCGCGGCTGCTTCCTGATCCCCTGCGCGTGCGCGAGGTGGCAGGCGTCGTGGTAGGCCGCCGAGACCGGGAGCGGGTTCCTCTCCGCGGCCGGGCCAAGCTCCTGCAAGAACTCCGATACGTCCCGGACTTTCTCGGAGAACGCTTTGGCCTTCTCCGCGTAGTCGGGGTCGTCGCGCAGCAGGTAGCCATACTCCTTCATCGTCGAGCCGCACCCGGCGGCGTTGATGACGATGTTGTCCAGGTCGAGGTCTCCGAAGGTGTCTATGGTCTTGCGGGCGAAGTTCAGGGACTCCTCCTCGCGCCCGGCGTGGGTGGAGAGGGCGCCGCAGCAGCCCTGGTTGGGAGCGAGGACCTCGCATCCCTCGGCGGCCAGGACGCGCACGGTGGCGGCGTTGACCTCGGAGAAGAAAACCTGCTGCACGCAACCGGTCAGGACGCCCACGCGGCGGCGCTTCTCCCCGACGGGGGCGGTGTACTCGGGGATCTTGCGCTCCTTCTGGAGCTTGGGCATGAGCGCCTCCATCGCCCTCATGCGGGCGGGGAGGACCTTCATCACCCCGGCCTTCCTGAGCCGGTCGCCGATGCCGAAGCGCTGGTAGAGCTTCAGGGGGCTCGCGGCGAGGCGCAGACGGTTCTTGTAGGGGAAGAGCTGGAAGATCATCTCCCGGAAAGCCTTGTCGTCCGCCGTCCGTTCGTAGCGGCGGTCTACCTGCGCGCGGGTGGACTCGATGAGCTTGTCGTACTGCACGCCGGACGGGCATGCCGTGACGCAGGCCATGCAGCCGAGGCAGAGGTCGAAGTGGCGCACCATCGTGTCGTTCATCGGCTCGCCCTGGTTGCCCTGATTCATCAGGTAGATGCGCCCGCGCGGGGAGTCCATCTCCTCGCCGAAGAGGACGTAGGTCGGGCACGTCGGCAGGCAGAAGCCGCAGTGGACGCAGTCGTCTATCAGATCCTGCTCCGGCGGATGATGCGCGTCGAAGGCTGGGAAGATGACCTGCCCACTCTCCGAGCGTCCCCTGCCGACCGTCGCCTTGTCGGCCGACGCGCTCGCCGCCCCGGCGTCCTGGCCGAGGTTGCCGTGCGAGGGACGGCCCGGCCCTACGGTCCCGGCTACGGCCTTCTCGTGGGCGGGCTCCGGGGAGTCCACCCGTCCGGGACCGCCCTGCTGAGAGTAACCGGACTCCCTGGGGTGATCCGAGGAGCCGTTGTGCCTGTCCGTCATTAGATACCTCCCACGAACCTGCCGGGGTTCATCAAGGCCCCCGGATCGAAACGTCCCTTTACGCGCCGCATGAGCGGCAGCGAGTCTCCGACCGCCCCCCACGCATCCACCTTCCGCTTCAACTCGGGCGAGCCCTGGACCACCACCACGCTCCCCTCGCCGCTGCCGATGATCTCCCGCAGTTCCTGCACCATAGCAGCGTAGCCCTCATCGTCTCCGCCGGAGAGACCGACCAGCGTAACCCCGGTCGCCGCATGTCCGGTTACCCGAGGCGTGAGACCGTTCCGTTCCGCCGCGTCCGAGACCAGTTGCAGGATGTTCGGCAACTCCGCCGGGAGCGCGCCGATCTTCAGACCGACGCCGCTCTCGTCCCAAGGCGTCTTCAGGGCATCTCTCCAGAAACCGGCTACCTCGTCCCGTTCTAGAACCCTGGCATCGCCGTGGAGGCGCGTGAGCTCCAGCGCCGACACCGACTGCGCCAGGACGCCGGGCTCTATGCCCTCGATCAGGGCGGCGACCGTGGCGCCGTTTGACTCGGGCCTGTGGACCTCGATCATGGTCGGCACCAAGGTGGAGTGCATGAGGCTCTGCACCGCCGCGCCAGCCTCCTCCGGGCTCTCGACCTCCACAACGACCGTCCGGCTCGTCTCCGGGATCGGGTGCAGGCGCCAGATCGTCTCCACGATCAACCCCAGCGTCCCCAACGAACCCGTGTAGAGCTTGCCGAGGTCGTAGCCGGCCACGTTCTTGACGACCTTTCCTCCCGCCTTCGCCACGGTCCCGTTCGGCAACACGACGGTGATCCCGATGAGCAGGTCCCGCACGGTCCCGTAGCGCAGCCGCCTCGGCCCCGAGGCGTTGGCCGCGACGATCCCACCGACCGTCGCGCCGGCCTCCGGCGGGTCGAGGGCGAGCATCTGGTTCGCGCCGGCGAGTTCCTTCTGCAGGTCCTCCAGCTTCATCCCGGCTTCGACCCTGGTCACGAGGTCGCCGGCGGCGTGCTCCAGGAGCCGGTTGAGCCGCGCGGTGCTGACGATGAGGTCCACCTCGGAGGGCGGGTTGCCCCACCCGATCTTGGTCCCCGACCCGCGAGGCGTTACCTTCAGCCCCTTCTCGTGCGCGAGCTTCATCACCGCGCTCGCCTCTTCCACCGTCCCCGGCTCGACGACGAAGGACGGCGCAACGCCGTCCACGGCGTCCGCCTCGCTTGCGTCGCGGGCGTGCTCCCTGCCGACGATGCTCTGGAGATCCTCCACCGACACCTGCGCCACCTCCGATACGCTCATCAGAACATCTCCGCCATTCCAGCCTTCTGCAACGGGTGAACCTTATACGGACCCGGCACCTCCCCGCACAACCTGGGCGTGGGGAAGACCTTGCCGGGGTTGGCGAGGCCGTGCGGGTCGAAGGCGCACCGCAAGAGTTGCATGGTGTTCATGTCATTTTCGGTGAACATCTTCGGCATGTAGTGTTTCTTGTCCTCTCCCACACCGTGTTCGCCGGTGATGGAGCCGCCGTACTCCAGGCAGGCCAGGACTATCTGCCCGGCCAACTCGTGCGCCTTCTCGGACTCGCCCTCGATCCGCTCGTCGTACAACACCAGCGGGTGCAGGTTGCCGTCGCCCGCGTGGAAGAAGTTCGCCACGCGCAGCCCCCACTCGTCGCTCAGGGCGGCTATCTTCTTCAATACGTCCGAGAGGGCCGTGCGGGGTACGACGCTGTCCTGCAGGTAGCAGTCGTGGGAGATGCGGCCCATCGCCGCCAGCGCCGCCTTGCGGCCCTTCCACAGCACCACGCGCTCCTCCTCGTCGCGGGCGACCCGGACCTCCGTGGCGTGGTTCTCCCGGCAGATCCTCTCGACCTCCCCGAACTGGTGGTCCACCTCCGCCTGCGGCCCGTCAAGCTCGGCGACCAGGATGCCGCCGGTCCCCTCAGGGTAGCCCGCGTGGACCGCCATCTCCGCCGCCTGGATGGAGAGGGAGTCCATGATCTCCGCCGCCGAAGGAATGATCCCCGACGCGATGATCTCCGACACCGCCGCCCCGGCCTCGTCAACCGTCGGGAACGCCGCAAGCAAGGTCTTCACCGTCTCCGGCTGGCGCACGATCCTGAGCGTCACCTTCGTGGCTATCCCCAGAGTGCCCTCCGAACCAACGAAAGCGCCGAGCAGATCGTAGCCTGGCGGGTCCGGCGCCTTGCTGCCAAGATGCACGACTTCTCCGTCCGGCAGCACCACCTCCAAAGCAGTCACATGGTTCGTCGTGAAGCCGTACTTCAGGCAATGGGCGCCGCCGGAGTTCTCGGCGACGGTCCCGCCAATGGAGCAGACCAGTTGACTCGATGGATCTGGGGCGAAGTAATAGCCCTCCGGCGCCACTTCTTGTGTTACCCAGAGGTTTATGACGCCGGGCTCGACGATCACGCGCTGGTTCGGGATGTCCACCTCGACGATCTCGCGCATGCGGGCGAGGGCGATCAATACCCCTTCCTCGTGCGGCAGGGCGCCGCCGGAGAGGCCGGTGCCCGAGCCGCGCGCCACGAACGGGATGCCTTCCTCGTAGCAGACTTGCACGATCCGCTGGAGCTGGTCGGCGGTCTCGGGGAGGACGACGATGCGCGGGACGACCCGGTAGCTCATCAGGCCGTCGCACTCGTAGGTACGCAGTTGCTCGTGCTCGGAGATAACACCTTCCGCGCCCAGGATCCCCCGCATCCTCTCTACGAGCGTAGCGGTCTCCACTAGAACACCTGCGCCAGTCCGGCTTTCTCGACCGGGTGTATGCGCCGCGGTCCGGGCCGGACCTCTCCGCACAGGCGCGGCGTCGGGAAGACTTTCTCGGGGTTGGAGAGCGCGTGCGGGTCGAAGGCGCAGCGCAGGAGCTGCATGGTGTTCAGGTCGTCCTCGCTGAACATCTTGGGCATGTAGTGCTTCTTCTCCTCGCCGACGCCATGCTCGCCGGTGATGGAGCCGCCGAGCTCGACGCAGAGTACCAGTATCTCTCCGGCAAGCTCCTCGGCGCGCTCGGCCTCACCCTCGACGTTGCCGTTGTAGAGGACGAGGGGGTGCAGGTTTCCGTCGCCCGCGTGGAAGACGTTCGCCACGCGCAGGCCGTGCTGGTCGCTCATCTCCTTGATCTTGCGCAGTACCTCGGGGAGGGCGGTGCGTGGGATCACGCCGTCCTGCACGAAGTAGTCGGGGCTGATGCGACCGACCGCCGCGAACGCCGCCTTGCGACCCTTCCAGAACAGCGCCCGCTGGGCGTCGTCCTCGGCGATCCGGATCTCGGTCGAGTTGTTCTCCTCGCAGATCCTG
>DASSMB010000279.1:0-7124 GCA_035689095.1 Rubrobacteraceae bacterium
AAGACGGGTACGTTCACGCCGGGGTGCAGGCGACGATGGTGGACCGTACCGCCGGCGCCGCGGCGGGCGCCCTGATAGCGCGAGGCCAGCTACGTTTGACTGTCGAGTTCAAGATCAACCTGCTCCGACCGGGGCGAGCGGCTCCTCTGCGAAGCGCGGGTCCTGACCTCCGAGGCCGCCGTGACCCTGGCCGCCCTGGATAGGCGAACATCCGAGGGGCAGCCCGCGTAGCCGATACCGGCACGGCCGCCGGGCTGTCAGTAGCGCCGGCCTCGCTGTCGGCGGATGTCGAAGCGCCCGGAGGACGAGACGGCCATCACGGCCATCACGCCGCACTGGACAGGATCGGTCACCACCAGGTCAGCGGCGTCGGGGACGCTGCCGGGCATGTTGAGGGAGAGGACGATGATCCCTTTCTCCCGGATCTCGCGGACTGCCTGGGCGACGTCGCCGCCCATGAGCGCTCCCGCCAGGACGAGCGCCACCGCTCGCGGAAGGCGAGCGACGGCCCGCGCAGCGGCGGCCAGGTTCTCCTCGCCCACCAGCGGGATGGTGTCTATTGAGATACGCTCTCCGCGGATGTTGTGGCGGTCAGCCTCGGCGACGGCTCCCACCACCACCTGTCCCACCTGGGCTCCGCCTCCGACGACGATGATCCGCTTGCCGTATATCTTGGCGAACGAGGGAGCCTGCTCGACCCCCCGCACGATAGGCAACGCGCTGAGGTCGCCGATCAGGACGTCGGCGGCCCCGCCGGCGACATCTTCGAGCTCGAAGTAGACCGTGGAACTGTCCTCGCGCCGCTCGGCGATGTCCACGTAGGTGATGTTCGCCCGGTGCTCGAAGATCACACGGGTCAACTCATGGAGCGTGCCGGGCTCGTCCGATGTATGGATTACCAGGGCCAGCGGGGCAGTCCGGTCGTCACGTTTCGCGGGCTCCCTCACGGACGCGCGACTCCGGCGGTCCGGCACACAGAGAATGTCGTATCTACGCGGGGCACGGCTAGAGTTTAAGACAGAGCGTCCCTCGACGCTCGGACGCCGCGATCTTCTCCAGGTTCAAGCCCGCCGGAGTTGCGTGACTGACGCCTCCGGGAGTGCCGCGCCGATCTCAGCGCGCGGTCTCGACCTCGACGAACTGGCGTCCGAGAAGATACCGCTCGAACCACTGCACGGCGGGGATCGCGGTCTCGGAGAGCCCCGGCTCGGTGTAGGCGTCGAAGTGCGCGCCGCCCGTGATCACCAGCGACTTCGGCTCCAGGGCCCGTTCGTAGGCCGCCACCGCCAGGTCCGTCGGGGTCAGGGTGTCTCTGCCGGCGACGATCATCAGGAGCGGGGTGGGTGAGATCCTGTGTATGTTCGCCGCCGGGTTGTACTCCAGGAACTTCTCCATGGACTCCAGGCTCACCTCGTTGAGCCAGTTCGGGGCGATGCTCTGTCCGGTCTGCGTGAACCACTCGTAGGAGTCCGGCGTCGGCAGCGCGGACGGCTCGCCCTCGGGCGCGACTACCGGTATGCGGGCGCTCTCCTCTCCCCCGTACCGCGCGAGACGGTCCTCGGCGAGCATCTCGTGGAACCCGGCGAAGATGTCCGCGCGCATCAGCCGCTGGGCGTTGGCCCACCCATCCACTAGCGGCACCTGGGACACCGCGGCCTTTATGCGCCGGTCGAACGCCGCGAGGTGCAAGACGTGCGCGCCGCTGTAGGACGAGCCCCACACACCGATGCGGTCCGGGTTGACCTCGGGCCGCTGAGAGACCCAGCTTATGGCGTTCTTGTAGTCCTCGTGCTGCTCCGCCGGGAACAGCCTACCGCGCGGTTCGCCCTCCGAGTCTCCGAAGTAGCGGTAGTCGAAGACCAGCACCACGAGCCCCGCCTCCTCGAACTTCTCGGCGAAGTTGGCGAGGTACATCTCCTTGACGGCGGAGAACCCGTGCGCCATAACCACCGCGGGACGCCGCTCTCCACCCTCCAGGTCATCCGGCACATAAAGCCACCCCGCGCAGTTCAGCCCCTCACTCGTAAACGTTACGTCCTGTCTCATGTCGCTCCCTTCCTAACCGCTCACCAGCGCAGATCGCCCCCGGAATAGGGTCGGCGCATCCCGCGAACGTACCGTGACAAACTCTACCGCCGCTCCTTTCCGCATATCCCCGACCGCCATGTTATATGCCTTACTATCCCGCCACAAGAGGTCTCATGGCGCGGGTTTCCGGGCTGGCTAGTCTGCGAAGATACGCTGGGGTAAGCTGGTAGTTGCCGTCGCAGGAGTCACGGACGCATAGGGAGGCGGGATGCCGGAGAGCGTGGGTTTCGTGGGGTTGGGGATCATGGGCAGACCAATGGCTCGTAACCTCATGGCGGCGGGCTATGATCTGGTGGTCCACAACCGCAGTCCTGCCAGAGCCGATGAGCTGGCCGCCGAGGGAGCCGCGGCCGCTCGCAGCCCGAGAGAGGTCGCCGAAAAGAGCGGCGTCGTGATCACCATGCTCCCGGGTCCGCCAGAGGTGCGCGAGGTCGTGACCGGCGAAGACGGCCTCCTGGAAGGAGCCAGCGCGGGCTCCCTCATCATAGACATGTCCACCTCCTCTCCGGTCCTCGCCAGAAAACTCGCCCTGGAAGCCGGTAAACGTAAAATCGGGATGCTGGATGCCCCGGTCTCGGGCGGAGATGTCGGGGCCATCGAGGGTACGCTCTCCATCATGGTTGGTGGCGACGAGAATGACTTCGAGCGGGCGAAGCCCTTGTTCGAGGTGATGGGCAAGACCGTCACGCACGTCGGGCCTGCGGGGGCGGGGCAGGTCACGAAGGCGGCCAACCAGATCGTGGTGGCGCTCGTCATCGAGGCGGTCTCTGAGGCGCTGGTGCTCGGCTCGAAGGGCGGGGTTGCGCCGGAGAAGATCCTGGATGTCCTGGGAGGAGGGCTTGCGGGCAACAAGGTTATGGAGGTGAAGCGGGAGAAGTTTCTCTCGCGCGACTTCGGGCCGGGTGGCAAGGTCGAGTACCACCTCAAGGACCTCCGCATAGCGCTGGATACCGCCCGAGAATACGAGGTAGCCCTCCCGGTCACGGCCATAGTAGACCAGCTCTTCGCGGCTCTGGTGGCGAAGGGGAGAGGTGGTTGGGACCACTCGGCCCTGCTCACCCTCATCGAAGATATGTCCGGGAGCGGATAGCGCAGCCCCGTTATCGAGCCGCAAGGAGACTCCCGATGAGCGAAGCTAACAAGGCTCTGGTCCGCAGGTGGCTCGACGAGGTGTTCAGCCGGGGAGACCTCGGGGGAGTAGGCGAGATCTTCGCTCCAGAGTACGTCCTCCACGATCCCAGTTTCCCCCTTGACGTGCATGGCCTTGAGGGCGTAAAGAAGTATGTAGCGACGTACCGCGCGGCCTTCCCCGATGCCCGCTTCGCGGTCGAGGACCAGATCGCCGAAGGAGATGAGGTGGTCACCCGGTGGACAGCGCAGGGAACCCATGAAGGTGAGTTCCTGGGGCTCGCTCCCACCGGGGAAAAGGTAACGGTGAGCGGGATCGAGTTCGATCACGTAGCTGGAGGCAGGATCTCCGAGGCGTGGGTCGGCTACCACCCGTTCGCGGGACCATCGCCCGACCCCGAACAGCTCCGTGGAGGGGTCGCCGCCATGCGCGAAGCATTCTCCGACCTGCGGGTGATCGAAGCCGCCAGCATTCGGGAAGGCGACATGGCGGCCTTCCGCTGGTTGATGGCCGGCACCCAACAGGGCGAATTTCTCGGCGTCTCCCCCACCGGCAAACGGGTCGAAGCCATGGGCATGGACATCGTGAGGCTCGCGGACGGAGAGATCGCCGAGCACTGGGGCGAGTTCGACGCGATCGGTCTGCTGCGGCAGTTGGGAGTTATACCTCCGCCGGGACAGACCGGGGACGAACGCGCATAGGACCGACCTCGCTCCCCGGCCGGGTTTGTGATAGCCGGGAGATTGGGAAAGCATAGGCATGTTCGATGTTCGCGCGTCCGACCGGCTCGCGGCGTGGCGGGACCGGCGCACGGTACCGGAAGGGAGGTTCGAGGAGGTGCCCCACGGAGATCCCTACGGCCTGCTCGGCGTACCCAGAGGAGCCTCGCAGGAGGACGTGCGCCGGGCGTACCGGAAGCTGGTCCGCCAGCACCACCCGGACGCAAACCCGGAAGATCCCGCAGCCGAGGAGCGGTTCAAGGAGATTCAGGCCGCTTACGAGACCCTCTCGGACCCGAAGAAGCGCCGGGAGCACGACGAAAGGTCTCGATCCTCTACCCGGAAGAGATCTACTTCGTCCCGCAAGGCCAGCAGCGGCGGAACCCGGCGTCAGAATGTAGGCTCCGTAGACCTCTCCGACTTGTTGAGCAATCTCGGCGACGTCTCGAGCCGGACCGGCGGACGCAAGGAGGTAAACTGGCAACTTCGGGGAGAAGACCTGGCCCGCGTGGCGAAGGTACTGGGCTTGGATATCACCCGAATCTCGAAACTCCTCGGCGAGAATATCAAGGCGAACACGAAAGTAAGTTTTGGAAACAGACCTACCGATGGTTCCCGCAAGACGTCGGAAAGCGCGGCTTCCGGGATGCCTCCGAAGCCGCGCAAACCGCCTAAACCTAACAAACCGCCGAAGACCCGCAAACCTCGCGACGTCTGAGCGTGTAGAGGAAACCCTGTAGAGCCGACTCTAGCGGGAGACCGGCTCCTCGATCTCCGCCAGGAGGCTATTGAAGTCCAGCGGGCGCCTCGTAAAGTTGACCTGGTCGCCTATCCGCGGCCACTGACTCTGGTCCCGGTCCCAGGCCAGCTCGATGCCGTTGTGGTCCGGGTCGTGGAGGTATATAGCCTCGTGGGTGCCGTGGTCAGAGGCGCCGTCGATTGACCAGTCATTGTCCAGCAGGCGCTTGAGCGCGACAGCCAGGTCCCTGCGAGCCGGGTAGTTGATGGCGAAGTGATAGAGGCCGGTCGTGCCATGTGGGGGCGGAGAGCCTCCCTTGCTTTGCCAGGTGTTCAGGCCGATGTGGTGATGGTAGCCGCCCGCCGAGAGGAAAGCCGCCTCGTCACCGAGGCGCGTGACGAGGTCGAAGCCCATTAGGTCCCGGTAGAACTCGATGGCTCGGTCGAGGTCCGAGACCCTGAGATGCACGTGGCCGATCCTGGTCTCGGCGGGGATGGGTTCGTAACTCATGATCAATATCCTTTCGTAGTGCCTATCGATCTCTCAGTATCTCAGTACGCGACGGTGAAGCGCTGGCGCTCGTGCCTCGGGTGTTCCAACTCGTCGAGCACCGCGACGGCGTAGTCCTCGGCGCTGATGAAGCTCTTGCCCTCCGCGTCTGTGAGCAACTGGTCGCCTCCCACACGGTAACGGCCCGTGCGCTCGCCCGGTGAGATCTCCGCCGCCGGGCTGAGGTAGGTCCAGTTCACGTCGGAGTCGCGGATGACGTTCAGGGCCTCGCGCCCCTGGATGGCCTCGGCCCTGTACGCCTCCGGGAAACCGGGCGCGTCCAGAAGCTGCACGCCGGGCGCGACCTCCAGGCTGCCCGCGCCGCCCAGTACGAACAGGCGTGTCACGCTCGCGTCACGAGCGCCGTCAATGGCGGCCCGCACGACCTCCGGGACGGGCGCGTCGCCCCCGCGGCGGGCGCTGACAGCCACCACGACCGCGTCGTGACCCGCAAAGATGCTGGCGGCCACGCCGGCGTCCCGCACGTCGGCCTGGACGACCCGCACATCCTGCTCAGAGCTCAACGCGCCCTCGCGACGGACGACGGCGGTTACGTCGTGGCCGCGCGAAACGGCCTCTTGCAGGATACGGGATCCCAGAATTCCGGCCGCGCCGATTATGAGTAGTTTCATACGAACCCCCTTGTGTGAAGAGAAGGAGCGGCGACGCGAAGGTCCCGCTCTCCTGCTGCGAAACGTTTTATCTAGCCGAGGACCTTCACCGTGCTCCCGAAGCCGGTGCCGAGCGGCTGCTGGAGCGTCATGTGCAGGAACCCGAGCGCTTCTAGCTGGCGCGCCCGGCGCAAGGGACCGGCGTCGATGGGCCGCAAACCTCCGGCCTCGATCAACGAGATCACAGTCTGCTTCGCGTCTGTATCGTCGGCGGCGACGAATACGTCGAGCGGCTGGCCGTCCACTTCCCCTCCGACGAGCGTGCCGGCGAAGGTGGTGTTGAACGCCTTGACGACGGCGGATTCGGGGAGGAGATTGCCGATCTCCTCGGCCGCGGAGCTGTCCGGCGGAGTGACGAGCCGGTCGAAGGACTCCCAGTCAACGGGGTTGGTGATGTCCACGACGACCTTGCCCGCGAGCCCGGACCCGTACTGTCCGGCTATGGACTCCACGGCGCCATAGGGGACGGCGAGGATGACGATGTCGCCCTCGATGGGATCCCCGAGGGATCCTGCCTCAGCCTTCGCGCCGTCTACTCCCCGCAACTCTCCCGCAAGAGCGCCCGCCTTCTCGGGGTCCCGGTCTATGATGCGGACGCTGTTCCCGCCGGCCACGAGCCGGTCGCCGATCCCGCGAGCCATGTTCCCCGAGCCGATGATGGTTACGTTCATGATCTCTCCTTACTCTTTAACGACCGTTACCAGAGGACGATGCCCAGCGCGGCGTCGAGACTGATGGCGCCCGCGCCGGTGAGCAGCAGCGTCAGGGCCATCCCGGCGAGCGCCAGGTTGAACTCGTAACCGCCGTTCATGGCGAAGAAGCCGTTCTTCAGATGCACCGTGAGGGCCGCGACGGCCATCGTCACGATCAGGGCCACCGCCGCCAGCGGCGTGAGGAGCCCAACCGCCACCAGTATCCCGCCAGCGAACTCGGCCAGTCCCGCGAGGACCGCCATCAGGTAAGGCGGCTTTATGCCCAACTGCTCATGAAACCCCGCCGTACCCTTCAACCCCGGCCCACCGAAGGAACCGAACAACTTCTGAGCGCCGTGGGCGGCGAAGATCACACCGAGCACAACCCTCAATACCAGCAAACCAACATCCAACATCTGCGACCTCCCTGGGTCTTTAGTTACTCAACGTAACCAAGTATAATTTCATATGTTGGTTACGTCAAGTCTCTACTCGTGATAAAATGCGGTTGTGATGATTGGTTCGGATGAGATCTAT
>DASSMB010000280.1:0-19853 GCA_035689095.1 Rubrobacteraceae bacterium
AACTCTAAGAGATTTAGGAGGAACATCTTGGGTCGTCCAAGGAACGATAACAGAGGCGGAGCGCCGGGTGGTCCGGGTGGCCGCGGCGGTGGTCCGGGTGGCCGTGGAGGCGGTCCCGGTGGTCAGGGCGGTCGCGGCGGACGCGACCGGGACGGTCGGGGCGGCCGTGGAGGTCGGCAGCGCGAGAACTCCGATTTCCAGGACCGGGTGGTAGAGATCCGGCGTGTCGCGAAGGTCGTCAAGGGCGGCCGGCGGTTCAACTTCTCGGCGCTGGTCGTCGTGGGTGACGGCAAGGGCCGCGTCGGTGTCGGGCTCGGCAAGGCGAACACGGTCCCCGTGGCTATCTCGAAGGGCCAGGACAAGGCCAAGCGCGAGATGTTCAACGTCCCGATGCGGAACACCACGATCCCGCACGGCGTAATCGGCAAGTACGAAAGTTCCGAGGTGCTCCTGAAGCCGGCCTCCGAGGGTACGGGGGTTATCGCGGGCGGCGGCGTCCGGGCGGTGCTGGAGCTGGCGGGGATAAAGGACGTGCTCACGAAGGCGCTCGGTTCGACCACCTCGGTCAACCTGGTCCGGGCGACGGTCGAGGGTCTGCAGAGGCTCCGCACGAAGGCCCAGATCGAGCAGCAGCGGGGGGTGAAGATCACGTCATGAGCCCAACGAAGCTAAAGGTTACGCAGCTAAAGAGTGTTATCGGCTCGAAGGAGCCGCACAAGCGGACGATCAAGGCGCTGGGACTCAAGCGCATCCGGGACTCGCGGGTTCACGGTGATACGCCCCAGATTCGCGGCATGCTCCACAAGGTGCGCCACCTGGTCCGTGTCGAGGAGGTGGACGAGTAGTGAGGCTGAACGACCTGCATCCGGCCCCAGGCTCCACTAAGGAGCGCAAGAGACTCGGACGGGGCAAGGGCTCCGGAGACGGCAAGACGAGCGGCCGGGGCCACAAGGGCGCCGGGGCTCGCTCCGGCGCATCCACGCACCCGACCTACGAGGGTGGCCAGATGCCGCTCCAGCGCCGCCTGCCGCGGCTGAAAGGCATGGCCCGCGGGCGGCACACCGTCGCGAGGCCGAAGGTCTACTCGGCGGTCAACGTCGGGCAACTCGAAGACGTATCCGGTGATACGATAGGGCTCGATGAGCTGCGGGCCGCCGGGCTCGTCGGGAAGAGGGAAGGGCTGGTCAAGATCCTCGGGGACGGGGAGATCGGACGCTCCGTGAAAGTCTCGGCCCACGCCTTCTCAAAGACGGCCAGGGAGAAGATCGAGGCGGCCGGCGGGAGCGCCGAGACACTGGAGTCGTAGATATGCTAGGAGCCCTCGGAAATGCGTGGCGCGTTCCGGAACTGCGCCAGAAACTGATGTTCACGGCGATCATGATCGCCCTGTACCGGGTCGGGGCCTACGTGCCCTTGCCGGGTATCAACCGGGACGCCATCGCGCAGGGCGCCCAGAGCGGCAACGCCATAACCGGGCTTTTCGGGGCTTTTACCGGCGGGGCGTTCAACAACTTCGCCATCTTCTCTCTGGGCATCATGCCGTACATCACTGCTGCTATCGTCATGCAGTTGCTCACCGTGGCGATACCGAGGCTTCAGGAACTGGCAAAAGAAGGCGAGACCGGGCAGCAGAAGATCACGCAGTACACCCGGTACTTCACGCTAATCCTGGCGCTCCTTCAGTCGGTGGCGCTGGCGCTCTTCTTCCGCTCCGGGCAGTTCGGGCCGGTGCTCGCGGACGCGACGATGATAGACATGTTCCTGATCGTGATCACGCTGACGACCGGCGTGATGCTGACGATGTGGATCGGGGAGTTGATCACCCAGCGGGGCCTCGGAAATGGTATCTCGCTGATCATCACGGCTTCGATCATCTCCCGCGCTCCGAGCGCGATAAAGACGCTCTACGAGGACGGGAGCATCCTGAACGTCGTCATACTCGCCATACTGGCGGTCCTCGTGGTGGCGGCCATCGTGTTCGTAAACGAGGGCCAGCGGCGCATCCCGATCACCTACGCCAAGCGGCAGGTCGGACGCCGGATGAGCCAGGGCGGGACCACCTACCTGCCGCTGAAGGTGAACATGGCGGGCGTCATCCCGATCATCTTCGCCTCGTCGCTCCTGATCTTCCCGGTCGTGCTGGGGCAGTTCGCGGCGGGCGGCAACCCGGACTCGATCCTCGGCAGCATTGCCAACTTCTTCCAGCCGGGCAACGCGCCATACCTGATCCTGTACGCCTTGCTGATCGTGATGTTCACTTACTTCTACACGGCGGTCCAGTTCAATCCAATAGAGCACGCCGACAACTTGAAGAAGCAGGGCGGTTATGTGCCGGGCATCCGTCCGGGACAGCCGACAGCGTTGTATCTCAACGGGGTATTGACCAGGATTACGCTCTTCGGCGCGATCTTCCTGGCGACGGTGGCGGTGCTGCCGTATCTGATCACGGGGGTCATGAACCTGCCGAACTCGATCTTCCTGGGTGGTACCTCGATGTTGATCGTGGTTGGCGTCTCGCTGGATACGGTCCGCCAACTTGAGAGTCAGCTAATGATGCGCAACTATGAAGGGTTCTTGAAGAAACGATGAGAGTTATACTGCTTGGCCCCCAGGGGGCTGGAAAAGGGACACAAGCGCACCGCATCGCACAGAAGACGGGCGCGAAACATATATCCACCGGCGACATCGTGCGGGCCGAGATAAAGAGCGGCTCAGAGCTCGGACAGAAGGTCCAGGACTACAACGACCGGGGCGAGCTGGTGCCGGACGAGATCATCGTCGAGATGGCGAAGCCGTACCTGAATGACGCCGACTCCTGGCTGCTGGACGGCTTCCCGCGCAACGAGTCGCAGGCGCGGGCGCTCGACGAGGCGCTGGAGGAGCTCGGTATCGAGTTGGACAAGGCCATCGCGCTGGAGGCGCCGGACGACGCTCTCGTCACCAGGCTCTCCGGTCGGAGGACTAGCGAGGCGACGGGCAACATCTATCACGTGAAATACGACCCGCCGCCGGAGGACAGCGACGAGGACCCCGGTCCCTTCGTGCAGCGTAAGGACGACACCGAGGACTCCATTCGGCGCAGGCTGGAGATCTATCACGAGCAGACCGAGCCGCTGAAGGACTACTACGCCGAACGCGGCCTGCTCGCCACCGTGGACGCCACGCAGGAGATCTCCAAAGTCACCGACGACGTCCTGAAAGCCGTGGGAGAGACTGCTTGATCGTCCGCAAGAGCAAGACCGAGCTGGAAGCGATGCGCGAGGGCGGCGAGATCACGGCCGCCTGCCTGAAGATGCTCGCGCAGAACGTCCGGGCCGGCGTGACTACCGCCGACCTCGACCGGCTCGCCGAGGCGTTTATCTACGATCACGGCGGCAAGCCGGAATTCAAGGGCTACCAGGGCTTCCCGGCTTCCATCTGCGCCTCGCCGAACGCGATGATCGTCCACGGCATCCCCGGCTCGTACCGCCTGAAGGACGGAGACGTGATCTCTCTGGACGTGGGCGTCCGTTACGATGGCTTCGTCACCGACTCGGCCACGACGGTCGCAGTAGGCGAGATCTCCCGTGATGCCGATGGACTGCTGCGCGCGACCAGGAAGTGCCTCTCCGCCGCGACGGAGCAGATGCGGGCGGGCAACCACCTCGGCGACATCGGACACGCGATTCAGTCCGTGGCGGAGGCGCGGGGCTACGGAGTGGTGCGGGACCTCGTCTCGCACGGCGTCGGACGCCAGATGCACGAGGACCCCCAGATCCCGAACTACGGCGAGCCTGGCACGGGTCCGAGGTTGCAGCCGGGAATGGTCTTTGCGATAGAGCCCATGATCACGCTCGGCAGCTACGAGATAGATCTGGACGAGCGCGACGGCTGGTCCATATACACTGCTGACCGATCCCTCGCCGCCCACTATGAACACACCGTCGCCGTCACCGAGAACGGGCCGCTGGTACTCACTGGAAGCGGGGTGCCCGGAGCGTAAGTTTTGCCCAGAGGGATTGGGAAAATCGGGGCTGGCGTGGTAGCATATTCGTTTGGCTCCAGCCACTTTGTAACTTGTAACGAAGAGAGAGTTTGAGGAGGTCCTTGGCTAAGGAAGATGTAATAGAGGTAGAGGGGACGGTGACGGAGGCGTTGCCGAACACCCAGTTCCGGGTCGAGCTGGAGAGCGGGCACAACGTTCTCGCGCACATCTCGGGCAAGATGCGGATGAACTACATCCGGATACTGCCGGGAGACCGGGTGAAAGTAGAGTTGAGCCCCTATGACCTCAGCCGGGGACGTATTACTTACAGGTTCAGGAACTAAGGAGAGCGTTGTGAAGGTCAGAGCGAGTGTGAAACCGATATGCGAGCGGTGCAAGGTGATCCGCCGGCGTGGCGTGGTGCGGGTGATCTGCTCCAACCCCCGGCACAAGCAGAGGCAGGGTTAGTATGGCGCGCGTAGCCGGCGTTGACCTGCCCAGGGAGAAGAGGGTCGAGATAGGGCTCACCTACGTCTACGGCGTCGGGCGTTCGACGGCCAAGAAGATCTGCCGCGAGACCGAGGTGGACCCGAACACGAAGGTCCGGGACCTGGCCGAGGGCGAGGTCGCCAAGATCCGGACCTACATCGACCAGAACGTCGAGGTCGAGGGCGACCTCAGGCGTGAGACGAACCAGAACATCCGGCGGCTCATAGAGATCGGGACCTACCGGGGCATCCGGCATCGCCGGGGCCTCCCGGTGCGCGGACAGCGGACGAAGACCAACGCCCGCTCGCGCAAGGGTCCGAAGCCGTCCATAGGCGGGAGGAAGAAGAAGTAGATGGGTAGGCAGAGGCAGCAGCGCGGCGGCCAGCGCACCCGTGGGGCCAGTCGCAGCCGGCGCAAGGTCCGCAGGAACATTACGACCGGCGTCGTCCACATCAAGAGCTCGTTCAACAACACCATAGTCAGCGTCTCCGACCAGGAAGGCAACGTCATCGCCTGGGAATCGGCGGGCGCTCTGGGCTTCAAGGGGAGCCGCAAGAGCACGCCCTACGCCGCCCAGATGACGGCCGAGAGCTGCGCGAACAAGGCGATGGACCAGGGCGTGCGGCGCGTGGACATCGAGGTCAAGGGCCACGGCTCGGGCCGCGACATGGCCGCGAGGACATTCCAGTCGATGGGCATAGAGGTCCTCTCGATAAAGGACGTTACCGGCCAGCCGCACAACGGATGCCGGCCGCCCAAGAGGCGTAGGGGGTAGCTGATGGCGCGATACACGGGACCAAGAGGACGCAGAGACCGCAGGGCCGGGGTGATGCTCTCCTCGATGCGGAAGAACCCGCTGGAGAGGAAGCCCTACCCGCCCGGTGAGCACGGCCGCGGCAGGCAGCGTCAGACGGAGTACGGGATGCGGCTCATGGAGAAGCAGAAGGCCCGCTGGTTCTACTGCGTCTCCGAGAAGCAGTTCAGGAAGGCCTATGACAAGGCGACCCGGATGCAGGGCGTCTCCGGCGAGAACCTCTTGCGGCTCATGGAGCTCCGGATGGACAACGTGATCTTCCGCCTCGGCTTCGCGACGAGCCGGCCGCAGGCTAGGCAACTCGTGGTTCACGGGCACTTCCAGCTCAACGGCCGCAAGCACAACATCCCTTCGGCCATCCTCAAGCCGGGCGACGTCATCACGGTCAAGGAGAAGAGCCGGAAGCTGGAGCCCATCGAGAACGCCGTCGAGAACGTCGTGGCTGTTCCGGCGTGGCTGGAGGCCGACCACGATAACTTCACGGGCCGGCTGCTGCACGCTCCGGGCCGGGAGGAGATCGACGCTCCCGTAGAAGAGCAGCTCATTATCGAGTTCTACAGCCGTTAATAGAACAACTCATATTCAGCAGGTGGTAATTTGACGATGTTAGACATAGCGCCACCCCGTTTCAGGGTGGAAGAAGAAGACGAGCGCCGGGCGATCTTCGTGGCGGAGCCTCTGCCACGCGGGCTCGGCCATACTCTGGGTAACTCGCTGCGGCGGGTGATGCTCTCCGGGCTGACGGGTTCTGCCGTCACCAAGATCCGGATAGAGGGCGTCCAGCACGAGTTCTCGACCGTCCCCGGCGTCAAGGAAGACGTCGTGGACATTATCCTCAACGTGAAGGGCTTGAAGTTCAAGCTGGAGCGCGAGGAGCCGATAGAGCTTGAGATAACGAAGGACGGTCCCGGCGAGGTCACCGCCGCCGACATCGACCTGAAGGCCGACGTCGAGGTGATTGACGAGGATCACTATCTGGCGAGTGTCTCGGAGGGTGGACACCTGGACCTGCGCCTGACGGTCGAGCGCGGCCAGGGCTACGTGCGCGCCGAGCAGAACAAGAGCGACGCGGACCCCATCGGCGTCATCGCGGTGGACTCTCTATTCTCGCCGGTGCAGCGCGTGAACTACTCGGTAGCGGAGACCCGCGCCGGGGCGAGGACCGACCTCGACTCCCTGACGCTGGAGATCTTTACTGACGGCCGCATCGAGCCGCGGGAGGCTTTGCAGGATGCCTCCAGGCAGCTCGTGGACATCCTGGCACTGTTTACGGACGGCTACCAGGGCTCCGGCGGCGGTGGCGAGGCGCGCCGGGGAGGCGGCAGGCCGGTAATCCAGGACGAGCGACCGGTCGAGGACCTGGAGCTCACGGTCCGGTCGTACAACTGTCTCAAGCGCGAGGGCGTGGACACCATCGGCCAGCTCGCCACCATGACCGAGGAGGAGCTGATGAACATCCGCAACCTCGGCATGAAGAGCGTTGATGAGATCCGGTCGAAGCTCTCCGAGTACGGGTACCAGATGGAGAGTGAGGAATATGAGGCACGCTAAGAGAGGACGCAAGCTCGGCCGCGACGCCCAGCACCGCAACCTGATGCTCGGCACCATGGCCGGGCAGGTCATCACGCACGGCCGCATAAAGACCACCGCCCCGAAAGCCAAGGAGCTTCGCGGCGTCGTGGATAAGCTCATAAACACGGCCAAGAAAGATGACCTGGCGGCCCGGCGGCACGCGGTCAAGATCCTGAAGGATAAGACCATCGTCCGCCGGCTCTTTGAGGAGGTCGCCCCCGAGCTTGACGGCCGCGACTCCGGCTACACACGCATCCTTCGGCTGGGACCGCGTCTCGGTGACGGTGCCGAGGCAGTCTACCTGGAGCTGGTCAACCACTCCGCGGAGTAACCGTAACGTCACACACGGATAAACCCGCCACAGGGACCCGCCCGGCGCGAGCCAGCGGGTCCCTCGCCGTTTCCTGCGATAACCTCTCTTACTCCTATCCCGGAACGGAACGCCCGGCGCTGGACGGCGTCGGGTTCGAGGTCCGGGCCGGAGAGCATGTCGGCGTTGTTGGGCCCAACGGCGGCGGAAAGTCTACCCTGGTACGTCTCCTGAACGGGCTGCTCCGGGCAGACTCCGGCCGCGTTCGCGTGATGGGTGTCGATCCTTCCGTGGAGCCGTTCGAGGTTCGCCGGAGGCTCGGAATCCTGTTCCAGAACCCGGAGAACGGTCTGGTCGCGCCGTTTGTAGAGGACGACGTGGCGTTCGGGCTGGAGAACGCGGGCGTACCGCGGGAACACATGCGGGAGCGGGTCGCCGGAGCGATACGGGCGGTCGGCCTTGAAGGCTACGAGCGCCGCGAGCCGCACACACTCTCGGGCGGCGAGAAGCAGCGTGTCGCTCTCGCGGGACTCCTGGCAGTGGAACCCGAGATCCTCGTCCTCGACGAACCTACCTCGATGCTCGACGCCGAGGGACGCCGCGAGGTGCTCGAACACCTCGAAGCTCTGCGCGGGACGAAGACAATCCTGCACGTAACCCATCGCCTGGAAGAACTACTCGACGCGGACCGCGTCCTGATCCTGAACGGCGGAAGGCTCGTGGCGGAGGTGACGCCGGAGCGGTTGCTGTCCGATACGGAGTTGCTGCGCGAGAACCGGCTCTCTCTCCCGACCGTGTCGCGGATCGCCCTGGACCTCGGTCTGCCGCCCGCGATGCTTCGTACGCCGGAGGAGCTTGCGCGAGCGATAGTGGCGCGAACGGTGAGCGAGACGAGGGCGCGATGAGGCTGGAGTTGAAAGATGTACGTCACGTCTACTCGCGAGGAACGCCCTTCGAGGTCGAGGCGTTGCGCGGCGTGTCGCTCACCGTGGAGCCGGGAGAGGTGCTGGGTATAGTCGGTGGGACAGGCTCTGGGAAGAGCACGCTCGTTCAGCACATGAACCTGCTTCTCGCCCCGGCGAGCGGGACGGTGCTCGTGGACGGCGCGGACGCGACGTCGCTCAAAAAGAGCGAACTGCGGCGCAGGGTGGGGCTGGTGTTCCAGTTCCCGGAGGCCGCTCTCTTCGCGCCGACGGTGGAGGAGGACGTGGCCTTCGCGCCGCAACGGCTCGGGCTGGACGAGGAGGAGGTGCGGGCAAGGGTCCGCCAGTCCCTTGAGGCGCTGGGAGCCGGGCATCTGGCCGGACGTTCGCCGTTCGCGCTCTCCGGGGGAGAGAAGCGGCGGGTAGCCATCGCTGGTGTGCTCGCGATGGGACCGGAGGTCCTGGTCCTCGACGAGCCGACCGCTGGTCTCGACCCGGCCACGAGGGAGGACCTGCTCGGGCTGGTGAGGGGTCTGCGGGAGGCGGGTATGTCGGTGGTGCTCGTCTCTCACGACCTGGACGAGGTCGCGGAGGTCGCGGACCGGGTGTGCCTGATGGAACGGGGCGAGGTCCGGGCTATAGGGAATCCGGCGGAGGTGTTCTACGCGGACCCGGCGAACGCCCCGGCTACCGTACAGGTTATGGCTGCGCTGAAAGAGACGCATCCGGGCGTGAGCGAGCCGGTGCGCTTCGGGGAGACGGTTGCCGCATTGAAGAGACTATTGGAGCATTAGGTGGCGGCGAGCCGGAGCATCGGGCAGTTCTATCCGGTGGCGTCGCCGCTGCACGCGCTGGACCCGAGGGCCAAGATCCTGGCGACGGCGATACTGGTCGTCGGGGTGTTCCTGATCCACTCGATAGCCGGGTTCCTCGTGGTCGCGGCGGCGGTCGCGGTCCTCGTGACGGTGGGCCGCATACCGGCGCTTACTTTCCTGCGGCTCCTGCGGCCGGTGCTGTTCATCGTGGTCCTGACGGTGTTCTTTCAGGTGCTCTTCTCGCGCGAGGGGGCGACGCTCTTCGGGTGGGGGATATTCGAGGTTCATGTGGGCGGGCTGCGACTGGGGTTATTGCTCGCGCTCCGGATACTGCTCCTGGTCTCGGTAGCCGGGCTGCTTACGGCGACGACGGCGCCGGTCGCCCTGGCGGACGGCATCGAGGACCTGCTCTCTCCACTGAAGAGGGTTCGGTTCCCGGCCCATGAAGTAGCGATGATGATGACGATAGCGTTGCGTTTCATCCCGACGCTTGGTGAGGAGGCCGAGAAGATCACGAAAGCTCAGGCCGCCCGCGGCGCGGACTTCTCCGAGGGCGGCCTCCTGCACCGGGTCCGGGCGCTCGTCCCGGTCCTGGTCCCTCTCACCGTCGGGGCCTTTCGGCGCGCGGACGAGCTTGCGGAGGCTATGGAGAGCCGGGGCTACCGGGGCGGCGAGGGACGCACCCGATACCGCGAGCTGCGTTTCCGCGCCCGCGACGCCCTGGCTCTCGTCCTCACCGTGCTCATTCTCGCGGCGGGAGTGCTGGCGTGAAGCTCGCCGGGTTAGTGGAGTACGATGGGACGGAGTTCGCCGGGTGGGCATCGCAGCCGGGGATGAGGACCGTCGAGGGTACACTCACGCAGGCGCTCCAGACCGTCCTGCGCCAGCCGGTGAAGCTGAGCGTGGCCGGGCGCACGGACGCGGGGGTGCACGCGAGCGGGCAGGTCGTCTCGTTCGGCGCGGACACGGACCTTTCGCCATCCCTGATCTCCTACAAGGCCACGGCCGTGCTGCCGAAAGACCTGGCGCTCCGGCGCTGCGTCCCGGCACCGCAAGGGTTCGATGCCCGACGTAGCGCCCGGAGCCGGAGCTACGAGTATCGGGTGGTGAACCATGAGATCCGGTCTCCACTGCAACGCCACCGGGCCAGCTACGTCGCCCGCTCGCTGGACTTCGGCCGCCTTTCGCAGACGGCGAGGCTTGTCCAGGGCATACACGACTTCCGGGCGTTCACTCCGTCGAGGAGCTACCACGTCCGCTTCGAGCGGATAGTCTCGGAGTCGCGCTGGGAGCGTGGCGGAGACGTCTTGACTTACCATATAACCGCCGACTCGTTCCTGTACGGGATGGTGCGGACGCTGGTCGGGACGATGCTTGAGGTGGCTGGCGAAAAGCGTGACATGAAGGACTTCGAGCGGCTGCTGGCGGGTGGAGAGCGGAGTGAGGCGGGGCCGGCCGTACCGAGCAGGGGCCTCACGCTCGTCGGTGTTGGCTATGACCTGGACCTCTGGGGAGGAGCGAGCGATGGGTGAGGACAAGACGATAGAGCTTCTGCGGGAGATAGACGCCTACGTGGAGGGACTCTTCGCGCCGCCGGATGAGGCGCTGGAGGCGGCTCTGCGGGACTCGCGAGCTGCCGGGCTGCCGGAGATCAACGTCTCGGCGAGCCAGGGGCGGCTGCTCGGGCTGCTCACGGAGATCTCGGGTGCGCGGCGGATACTGGAGATCGGGACTCTCGGAGGATACAGCGCGATCCACTTCGCCCGCGCCCTGCCGGACGGGGGAGCCATGATCTCATTGGAACTCGACGAACGCCACGCCGATGTCGCCCGCCGCAACATCGAGCGCGCCGGTCTCTCGGAGAAGGTCGAAATACTGGTGGGGGATGCGCGGGAACTACTCGCGGCGATGGTCGAAGCAGGAATAGAACCGTTCGACCTGACCTTCATAGACGCCGACAAGGAGGGCTATCCCGAGTACCTGGACTTCGCGCTCCAGCTCTCGCGTCCCGGCTCACTCATCCTCGGCGATAACACCATCCGCGGCGGCAGTGTGCTGGACCCGCGGGACGGCTCCGCGCGGGCGACGCGGGAGTTCAACGAGCGGATAGCCCGAGATCCCAGGCTCTCGTCCGTCCTGCTGCCCCTGATCCGGGAGCGCATAGACGGTCTCACCATCGCCCGCGTAAAGATGGTCTGAGAGGAGGGAATTTCCCATAGATTCTGACCGTATTGTAGATATATGCTACTATTTGCAGCGTTTGGAATTCCGTTGAACTTTGCAAGGACTCCGGAGGATAATGAAGAGTTATATGGCGCGGCCCCAGGAGGTCGAGCGGAAGTGGTATGTCGTTGACGCGGAGGGGCAGACCCTCGGGCGTCTGGCGGCGGAGATAACGAAGGTCCTGCGCGGCAAGAACAAGCCGCAGTACACACCGCACGTGGACACTGGCGACTTCGTGGTCGTGGTGAACGCGGATCGGGTCGAGGTGACGGGCCGCAAGGCGGAGCAGAAGGTTTACCGGCGGCACACGGGGTATCCGGGTGGTCTCCGGGAGACCAGCTACGAGGTTATGATGCAGCGCAAGCCGACCGAGATCCTCCGTAAGGCCGTCTGGGGGATGATGCCGAAGAGCCGGCTCGCCCGCCAGCAGTTCAAGAAGTTGAAGATCTACGCCGGGTCCGAGCATCCGCACGCCGCTCAGACCCCCGAACCTTACGAGGTGAAGTAGCATGGCAGAAGCTCTGTATACGGGGACCGGGCGGCGCAAGACCGCCGTGGCGAGGGTCCGCATCCTGCCGGGAGACGGCAAGATCACGGTTAACGGCCGCGATTACAAGGAGTATTTCCCGCGCCCGGCCTACCAGACCGTGGTCTCCTCGCCGCTGACGCTCCTGGGCTCCGCGAGCAACTACGACGTGGTGGCGAAGCTCGAAGGGGGCGGCCCGACGGGACAGGCCGAGGCCCTGCGGCACGGCATCGCCCGCGCTCTGGCCGAGGAGTCGCAGGAGGCCCGCGGCGAGCTCAAGAACGCCGGGATGCTGACCCGCGACGCCCGAGCCGTGGAGCGGAAGAAGTACGGTCTCAAGAAGGCCCGCAAGCGCCCGCAGTTCTCCAAGCGCTAGGCAAGCGCCAGGCCGCGCAAACCGCTTTATTACGGTCGGACCCCTTTCGTCGCCCGGAAGGGGTCCGCTGTCTCTCTAGGAGGTTGTTTGGAGCGTAGACCGATCACTTTCGGCACCGATGGCGTGCGCGGCGTCGCGAACCGCGGACTGACCCCCGAAGACGCGCTACGCCTCGGACTGGCCGGCGCGCGGGCCTTCGGCGGCTCCATCCTGATAGGCCGCGACACTCGCCTCTCCGGCGGGATGCTCTCGGGCGCTCTTGCCGCCGGAGCCGCGAGCGGCGGAGCCAGAGTAATAGACCTCGGCGTGCTGCCGACACCGGGCGTCGCCGCGCTGGCGCCTAAGCTCGGCGCCTCGGCCGCCGCCGTTGTTAGCGCCTCGCACAATCCGTACCCGGACAACGGTATCAAGTTCTTCTCCGGCGAGGGCCGCAAGCTCTCGGAGGAGAAGGAGCGCGAGTTCGAGCGACTGACCGCCGAGGACTTTGAACGTCCGACCGGGGAGGGCATCGGGGCGGTGGAGGTTCTGCCCGACGCCGCGGCTCTGTACGTCGAGGGTGTGCTGGAACGGCTGCGGCCGTCCGCCGGTGGGATGAAGGTCTTGCTGGACTGCGCGAACGGGGCGGCCTACGAGGCGGCGCCGATGGCGTTCGGGGAGCTGGGCGTGGACCTCACGCTCTCCGGCGTCGAGCCGAGTGGCGTGAACATCAACGAGGGGTGCGGGTCCACGCATATAGGGGAGCTGGACGCTGCCGGGCACGACGTGGCGTTCGCCTTCGACGGGGACGCCGACCGGGTGCTGGCTGTTGATGAGCGGGGGAACGTGGTGGATGGGGACAGGATCCTCGCCATCCTCGCCCGCGACCTCATGGAGCGCGGCAAGCTGGCAGGCGGCGTGGTCGTCACCGTGATGAGCAACCTGGGGTTCTTCAAGGCGATGGACTCTCTGGAGATCCCCTACGAGGTTACGCCGGTCGGGGACAAGTATGTCGCGGAGGCGATGGGACGGCTCGGAGCGTCGGTCGGCGGGGAGCAGTCGGGCCACGTTATCCTCTCGGAGCATGTGACGACCGGGGACGGGCTGGTCACGGCGCTGGCTCTTTTGGACGTGATGTCGCGGAGCGGCCGGCCGCTCTCCGAGCTTGCGCGGGTGATGGAAGTGTATCCGCAGGCCCTGATCAACGTGCGGGTAGAGGAGCCCGGCGCGGCGAAGACGGTGGCGGCATCGGAGCCGGTCGAGAGGGCTGTGTCGGAGGCTGAAGCCAGGCTTGGCGGGGAGGGACGTATCCTGCTGAGGCCGAGCGGAACGGAGCCGGTGGTGCGGGTGATGGTCGAGCACGTGGACGAGACGGTGTGCCGGGAGGTCTGCGAGGAGGTCGCGGAGGCCGTCTCCAGAGCCGGGATGAACGCGGACAGAGCCGATAGGGAGGTCGAGGTTTGAGGTTTATTGGCTGCGCGCTGGCGTGGAGGCCGGGCGAGGCGAAGGAGAAGCCGTCGTGTCTGGTCGTGCTGGACGAGCGGGGGAGCATCATCGCCAACTCGTTCGCGGGGAGCGCGCAGGAGCTGGCGAGCGCCGCCGAGAAGTACACCTCGGAGCGGCGGGGGGTTTTAGTGGGGATCGACGCGCCGCTCGCGGTCCCGAACGAGCGAGGGACGCGGAAGATCGAGCGAATCCTCTCGAAGGTCGCGTTGCCCGCCTACTCGGCGAGCCGCAAGATGTTCGGTGGCGAGCCTTTCTCCGAGGAGGTCCTGCAGGAGCTTGAGGAGGTCGGTATTCAGTACACGGACTATCCTTTCCCCAGGGAGCGGGGACAGTGGGCGGTGACGGAGGTGGATTCTTCCGCGACGCTGAAGGTCCTCTCCCTGGAACGCAACGGTCAGAAGAACGGAGACCTGGTGGAGGCCCTGCGGGCGATGCCGGAGCCGAAGCTCCGCAAGGGCAACAAGGAGGTCCGGGCGGCGGCGATCAAATCCGCCGTGGACATCCTGTGGAACACGCCGGGGCTCCGGCTGCGGACGGGCAACCTCTCGGCGGACCTCACCCTCTCGGAGAACGTGGACCTCTCGAAACTGGACGTTGACGCCTCGCTCTCGCACGCGGACCTTGACAGGGTCCTGAGCCTCGTGGAAGGCACGCTCGCGGCCTACACGGTCCACCGGCACTGGAGGGGACGCGACGGCTCGATGGTCGTGGGGACGGGCGACGCGGGCTCGGTCTTGCTGCCAGCGGGCGGGGCACTGCACGACCGGATCGCCACCGAGTGCCGCGCGGCGAAGGTGCCGTTCGTCTAGCATGGGGCTCAAGGTTCGCATAATCCCGTGTCTGGACGTGGACGCTGGCCGGGTCGTGAAGGGCACGCAGTTCAAGGACCTGCGCGACGCGGGAGACCCGGTGGAGCTGGCCGCCCTCTACGACCGGGAGGGGGCCGACGAGATCGTCTTCTACGACATCACCGCCTCCCATGAGGCCCGCAATACGGCGACCGCCCTGGCCCGCCGCGCCGCCGAGGAGGTCTTTATCCCCTATACCATCGGCGGCGGCGTGAGGACCGTCGAGGACATGCGCGACATGCTGCGCGCCGGGGCGGACAAGGTCTCCATCAACAGCGCCGCCGTGAGGACGCCGGACCTTATAGACAGCGGCGCCGAGCGGTTCGGCAGCCAGTGCGTCGTCCTGAGCGTGGACGTGAAGCGCCGGGCGCCCGGAGCGAAAGCCGGCTGGGAGGTCTACCTGAACGGCGGGCGGGTGAACACCGGGATGGATGCCGTGGAGTGGCTCGTCGAGGGGGAGCGGCGCGGGGCCGGGGAGTTCGTGCTCAACAGCATGGACTCCGACGGGATGGAGAGCGGGTACGACCTGGACCTCATCTCGGCGGTCGCGGAGAGGACCAGCGTGCCGATCATCGCGTCGGGCGGCGCGGGGAGCCCGGAGCACATGATCGCCGCGGTCAACGCCGGGGCCGGGGCGGTCCTCGCCGCGAGCATCTTCCACTTCGGGGAGTGGAGCATAAGGGAGGTCAAGGAGCACATGACGCAGGCCGGGATCCCGGTCCGATGAGCGCGGCCGAAAGAGTCCGGTTCGACCAGAACGGCCTCGTCCCCGTAATCGCCCAGGACGCCCACACCGGCGAGGTGCTGACGCTCGCCTACGCGAACCGCGAGGCCGTCGAGAAGACGCTTTCGAGCGGCGAGGCTCACTACTACTCTCGCTCCCGCGCCGAGCTGTGGCGCAAGGGGGCGACGAGCGGCAACACCCAGAAGGTCGTCGAGGTTCGCCTGGACTGCGACGGCGACGCGCTGCTCTACCGGGTCGAGCCCCGCGGTCCGGCCTGCCACACCGGGGAGAGGACCTGCTTCTTTACCGCTCTGGCCGAAGAAGGCGTGGGCCTCGCCATGGGTGAGGCTGGCGCTCCCGAGGGTTTCGGGGCGATGGTGGAGCATTTGGCGGGGACGATAGCCGAGCGGCACCGGGAGATGTCCGAGGAGTCGTACACGGCGGCCCTGATCCGTCGCGGCACGCCCCGCGTGGCGCAGAAGGTCGGCGAGGAGGCTGTGGAGGTCGTGGTCGCCGCCCTGCAAGACGACCGGCTGGCCGAGGAGACGGCGGACCTCGTCTATCACCTGCTGGTGCTCCTGGAAGAGCGCGGCGTCGGCATTGACGAGGTGGCGAGGGTACTGCGTGAACGTCACCGCTAGGAGCCTCACCCCGACGCTAGACGAAGCGCGCAGGCTCGCTCGCACCCACGACGTGGTGCCCGTCTACGCGGAGTTCATCGGCGACCTGGAGACCCCGATCTCCGCCGTCCTCAAGTTCGCGGGCGAGGAGAACGTCTTCCTGCTGGAGAGCGCCGAGTCAGCGGAGCGCTTCGGACGCTACTCGTTCCTCGGCTTCGATCCCAAGCGCACCCTCTCCTACCGAAACGGAATCTACACGGTGGTGGACGCCGACGGCGTGCGGGAGGTCCCGGCGAAGGACCCGTTCCGGGGCTTGGCGGAGATCGTTGGTAAGAAGAGCGTGGCGCCCCTGCCGAACCTGCCGGCCTTTGTCGGTGGCGCGGTCGGGTACTTCTCATATGACGCGGTGCGCTACCTGGAGCGGCTGCCGGACGCCCCGCCGGACGAGCTGGACGTGCCGGAGGCTTACTTCGCGGTCACGGACACGCTCGTCGTCTTCGACCATTTGCGGCACAAGGTGCTTGTGATCTCGCTGGTTGACGCCAGCCTGTTGCGTGACGTGGAAGGAGAAGGTTTCTCCGCCGCTTACCGCCGGGCCGCCGATGACGTGCGCCGGGTCGCCGAGCGGCTCTCGGCCCCTCTGGTGCGCCGGGCGCTGCCGGACGGAGCCGGAGGCAGCTTCGAGGTCACGTCCAACTTCACCGAGGCGGGGTACGTCGAGGCGGTCGAGAAGGCGAAGGAGTACATCCGGGCGGGGGATGCGTTCCAGATAGTGCCGTCGCAGCGGTTCCAGGCCGGGATCGGAGACCTCGACCCCCTGCTCCTCTACCGCGGCCTCCGAACCGTGAACCCTTCACCCTATATGACGTATCTGAAGCTCGGCGACCTGGCTATCGTGGGCGCTTCGCCGGAGCCTCTGGTGCGGGTCGAGGGCCGGCGGGTGATGACTCGTCCCGTGGCCGGGACCCGTCCGCGCGGAGGGACGCCGGAGGAGGACGCGGCGCTCGCGGAGGAGCTTCTCGCGGACGAGAAGGAGCGGGCCGAGCACGTCATGCTCGTTGACCTCGGACGGAACGACCTGGGGCGGGTGAGCGAGATAGGGTCGGTGGAGCTGGAGAGCTTCATGGAGATAGAGCGCTACTCGCACGTCATGCACATCGTCTCGACCGTCGAGGGGAACCTGCGCGAGGACCTCACCGCCCTCGACGCCCTGGCCGCCGCGTTTCCGGCGGGGACGGTATCGGGCGCGCCGAAGGTAAGGGCCATGGAGATCATAGACGAGCTGGAGCCCACCCGCCGCGGCCCCTACGCCGGCGCGACCGGCTACTACGGCATAGACGGCCGCCTCGACACCTGCATAACGCTCCGCACCGCGCTGCTAAAGAATGAGACGGCCTACTTCCAGGCAGGAGGCGGCGTTGTGGCGGACTCGGTGCCGAAGCTGGAGTACGAGGAGAGCCGCAACAAGGCAAGGGCGATGGCGCGAGCGCTGGAGGTAGCCCGCAGCCGGGAGATGTGGCTTTAGCCAAAGGGCATGAGGTTCTATGCCTGAGCGCTCCTTATAGTCCCAGCTTCTCGGATATTTCCCGGCGGTCAAAGCCGATGATGACTTCCCCGTCTATGACAGTCGTGGGGGTAGCCTGAAAATTCATCGCGATCAGTTCCTCGATGGCGTTGGGATCCATCTGAATGTCCTTCTCGGTAAAAGGTACATTATTTTGAGACAGAAACTCTGTCTCCTGGTGACAGGCGTGTCAACCGGGCTGGGTGTAGACGATTACTTCGTGTTCGGACACGTTTTCTCCTTTCAGTCGCTGTGGCTCAGAGTACATACCACGGAGCCCGGCGGAACAATCAGAGGAACGCCCCGCTGGGGAGGTAAGGCGTCAGCGGTCCGAGCTCTCCCCGGACGCAGACGGGACCCTGCGGCGAGAGCGAGAGACCGGCGTCGAGCGCGACGCGGACGGCCCAGTCCTGAGAGCCCGTGAGCCAGCGCACCTCGGTCTCTCCGGTGCACTCCGCAAGGCAAGCCCACAGCAGGTCGCCGGCGACTTCGGGAGCTGTTGCAGCCACAATCGCAGGGTGCCCCTCGTACTCCACGGCGTAGCCTCGCCCGGCCGGACCCTCGGCGACGAACAGGCGTGCTCCGGCGCGGAGCATCAGCTCCAGGTCCGGGCCGTGGGCGGCGCCGCGCAGTTTCCGGTCTACCTCTGTGGCGAGTTCGAGGTCCTGCTTCTCTCCGTCGCGGACGGATGGATCCGCTGGCAGGGCTTCCCGGCGAATGGTGCCGCTCGCCATGAGCGTCGGCAGGAGGGTGAAGCCCGCCAGGGCGTAGCGGCGCAGGGCGGCTGGATGGGTGGAGGCGGCGATCATGGCCCCCTCGCAGCCCGCAGCATACCGTAGGGCGTGATCCAGGAGGTCCCGGCCTACGCCGGCGTTCCGGTACGCTTCGTCTACCGCCAGGAGGGAGAGTATCCACACGCCCTCGCGCACGAGCGCCAGCGCCGCACCGGCCACCCGGTCCCCATCCACGGCGACCCACGCGCCGCCGGGGTCGTGCTCCAGCGCGTGCCGGTAGCGGGCCTCGCGCCGGGCGACCTCTTCGGCGCTCCGGTTCCGCGCCCGCTCCGCCTCTTCCGCGCTCTCGGTGAGGGCGATGCTGCCGGCGCGGTAGGCGGCGGGAACGTCATCCTGGGTCATGGGTCGGACACGGGGGCGATTGCTCATGCACGTATGTTAGCGTGCCAAGAGCCGAATATTTATCGCACTCTTTTTGGTTACACTGCGGGGATGTTCAGAGAGAAGAGTGAGAGGAAGTCCCGGCGCCGGCATCTGGGGGTATGGGACCCAACGGGCGGCGAGGCGCGCGAGGGTAGCGGGTTGCCGGTCGAGGAGGGGGTGGAGAAGATCCGTATCCTCGCGCGGGATGTGGATGGCGGGGTGCGGGAGGTCCGGGCGGAGGAGTTGGAGGGCGCGATGGCCGGTGCCGCGGTCTGGATAGACCTCGTCCGGCCGCGGGAGAGGGCGGAGCGGATACTGCGCGACGCCCTGAAGCTGCCGCCGCTCACGGTGGAGGACTGTCTGGGACCGCTGCGGATGCCGAAGATGGACGTGTTCACGGTGGACGGGGCGCGGGGCGGCTTCGTAGCGGGTTTCGCGGCCCGCTTCGAGCGTGCCGAAATGGAGGTCGGACTGCGGGCGGTGGAGGTGGATCTCGTCGCCGGTCCGGGCTACCTCGTTACGGTGCGGGATGGGCCGGTGCCGGAGGTCGGGGAGCGGCTGGAGCGGAGGATGGCGGACAAGGACCTTACTGCGCAACCCGGCTTCGCGCTGGCCTACGAGGCGATGGACGCGCTCATCGACGGGCACCTGCCGGCGCTGGTGGAGGCGGCGACGGCGGCAGAGGAGTTGGACGAAGCGCTGGACCCGAGCGACGAGCGCGCCTCGGTCGCGGCGCTGGAAGCTCTGATCTCGCTTCGAAGAGACCTTCAAGCCTTCCGCCGGCTCGCTACTGCCCAGCAGGAGATCCTCCGCCGCCTGGGACGTGCCGCCCCCGACCTGCGCGAGTACCTATCAGACGCGGCGGACAACCAGCGCGAGGCCGTGGACATGGCCGAGGCGACCCGCGACTACGCCGAGGGGGCGGTCGAGGCCTACCGCATCCGGCGCGACGAGCGGAGCGAGCTCGGTATCCGCCGTCTCACGGTCTTCGCGGCGATACTCGGCCCGCTCACCCTCGTCTCCGGTATCTACGGCGCCAACTTCGCCCGTATTCCGGGGACGGAGAGCCCGCTCGGATTCCCCATTTTTGTCATCGGGCAGGCACTATTCGTGGTCGCCGCCGTATGGTTCCTCTACCGGCGCGGGCTGCTGTAAGAAGAGCATCCCGTTAAGCTATACTCTCGCTTATGGTGACGGTATTCCTCGTATTACTCGGCTATGTTCTGGGCTCGGTGCCGACCGGCTATCTGGTCGGGCGCGCCTTCGGCGTGGACGTGCGGCAGGTCGGCTCCGGCAACATCGGTACGGCGAACGTCCTGCGGGCGGCGGGGAAGTGGCCAGCCGTCTTCACGCTCGCCGGGGACATGGCGAAGGGGCTCCTGCCCGTCGTCGTCGCCCGGATCTCCACGGATAACGTGTGGGTACATGCCCTGGTAGCTTTCGCGG
>DASSMB010000281.1:0-4217 GCA_035689095.1 Rubrobacteraceae bacterium
GCCGGGACCGCGCTCTTCGTCGGGGCGTTCCTGGTCTTCAACGCGCTCTCGATGACCATCCTGGAGCGGACGCGGGAGCTGGGGATGCTCCGGGCTCTGGGTTCGACCCGCGCCATGATCGCGCGCTCCGTTATAGTCGAGGCGGCGGTCCTGGGAGTGTTTGGGTCGCTGGTCGGCGTGCTGTTCGGGTACGGGATGGCCAAGGGTCTCGTGTACCTCTTCGGGCGGGCTTTCCTGTTCCAGATCACACAGCTCGTCCTCTCCCCCTTCGCCCTGGTCTCCGCGCTGGTCGTCGGCGTCGCGGTAACGGTTCTGGCGGCGCTGTATCCGGCGCTGCGGGCCGGGCGGGTCAGCCCGGTAGAGGCGATGCGCGCCCGCTCCGGCGCAGCGGGTTCGGAGAAGCGGCGCGGGCGGGTCGTTTCGGTCCTCGCTCCGCTGCTCGGGATCTTGCTGGTGGGGGTCGGGGCGCCCTGGATCTACTACCTCGCCAAGAACTTCTCGGCGAACCTCTCCGGCATTATCTTCGCCTCCGGGATAGCGGCGGTTATCGGAGCTTTCCTGGGCATCTCCCTGATCATCCCGGTGCTCGTGAAGCCGCTGGCGGTCGTGTTCTCACCCGTCTTGCGCCTGCTGTTCGGGGTGGAGGGCCGGATGGCGGCGGCGAACGCGACGCGCAACCGGATGCGGACGGCGCTCACGGCCTCGGCGCTGATGGTCGGCATCTCGCTCGTCGTGGCGTTCAGCGCTCTGGGCGGCAGCGTGCTGGGCTCCATCCGCTCCTACCTGGAGGACTCGCTCGGCAGCGACTACGTCGTGCAACCCGCCGCCCAGAACTCCGACGTCACCTTCTCCTCGAAGCTGCCGGAGAAGATAGAGAAGGTTACGGGCGTCGTGGCGACGACGAGCCTCGCCTCCACGTTCCGGCGAAGCGGCAAGGAGACTAGCATCGTCTTCGGGGTGGACCGGGAGTACCCGCGCATATTCCGGATCAACTACAAGGCCGGGTCGGGCACCCCGGCGGACGCCTTCTCGAAGCTGCAAAGCGGCGGCGCCATCGTCGGGAAGCAGCTCGCGAAGTCCCGCAAGCTGAAGGTCGCGGAGGAGATCTCGCTGCCCGGCCCGAAGGGCAAGGAGAAGTACCCGGTGGTCGGGATCATAGACAACGACATACTGGGCGGCGGGCAGGGGATCTACCTGTCTAAAAAGGTTCTCGCCCGCGACTTCGACGAGAAGGAGAGCGAGTTCCTCGCCATAAAGGCCGCGCCCGGCTCCGACCGCGAGGCTATAGCAAGCGGCATACGAAAGGTCCTCAAGGACTACCCGCAGTTCGGCGTCTACTCGAACGCGGAGTGGAAGGCGCGGATAGAGAGCGACTTCAACCGCCAGTACGTGTTTTTCTACGCGATCATGGGCGTATCGGTGGCGGTATCGGCGTTCGGGGTGGTGAACACGCTCTCGATGAGCGTCTTCGAGCGGACGCGCGAGATCGGGATTCTCAGGGCCGTCGGGACGACGCGGTTCCAGATTGGACGCCTGATCGTGGACGAGGGGATCGTCATCAGCCTGATCGGGTGCCTCGTCGGCGTCGCGGTCGGCTCGGCGCTCGGCTACCTGTTCGTGAAGGGCTCTGGCGCCGGCGGCTTCGAGGTCGCTTTCTTCTACCCGAAAGTCCCGGCCCTCGCGGCCCTCTCCTCCGGGCTGTTTATCGGGGTGTTCGCGGGACTGCTCCCTGCGAGATCCGCGGCGAGGAAGGACATCGTGGAGGCGGTGCAGTACGAGTAGCCAGTGCGGGTAGCTTTGCGCCTGGTCCCTGGTGTTCGGCGGGAGTAAGATGTCGTTGGAAGGGACAGCGTGGCGTTCGGGCATACGGGCACGTCCTGTGTCCGGGCGGCAAGGAGGTAGGGATCATGGCAGGTTTCCCGCCCATCAGCGTCCGGCAACCCCGGCCGCACGACCTGGTAGACGATCCGGTCGGAGTCTGCGGCATCGGTACGGGTTTCGAGGGCACCATCTCGGCGCGCGTCCGGGCAGCCAACGGCAACGAGCTGGCGCGGAGGTCCATCCACGCAGGAGGCTCGGGGATCTGGGGCAACTTCCGGGTTGGGATCGACCTTCCGGGCCGCCCGCCGACGCCGCGCGGCACGCTGGAGGTATTCGAGGAGTCGGAGTCCGGGAGCGGCCAGGAACCGCACAAGGTAGTCGTACCGATAGTCTTCGGCACGAACCTCATCACCGGCTACGTCGGCTTCGCGCAGTACGAGGTTCAGAGCGGGGACACGCTATCGAGCATCGCCCAGCAGTTCTACGGCGACACGGACAAGTGGCGCATCATCTTCCAGGCGAACCGGAACCAGATCGAAGACCCCGACGTCATCTTTCCGGGCCAGGTCCTGCGTATACCGCAGTAGACGGCACTTCAGACGCTGTAGCGGGTCGGTAAGCTCGGGTTCCTTCTCCGGAGCGTTCAACGTTACCGGAAACGGCTGTCGTCATTCCGTCGCACGGCAGGTTCCGGGATGGTACGTTTACCGGATCGTAGAGACCCGTGGAGAGGTGTGATCTGAGAGCAGTCGAGAGGCCGGGGACCACGGCGCTGCCAATATGGCTTCTGGCGGCGGCGCTGCCGGCGGTGGTCGGAGGACTGTGGCTGTGGTGGGATGCCCGAAGCGGCGTTCCGGGTCTGCTCGTGGGCGCTCTTCCGGGAGCCCTTCTTCTCTCCACGGGACTATCGACCCTGCTCTGGGCCCGTGACAAGCGGATCTTCCAGTTCATGTCGCTCGGAGCGGCATCCGGGATGACGCTCTCCTTCCCCGCCGCGCTCGTCTTCGGCCCGGTTGCGGCGCTCGTGCTGCTCGCCGGGTCGGCGGCGGGCTTCGTGGCGGCGGGCTATCTCTCCGTCTGGCAAGAGCGAGTGCCGGCGGAGGTGCCCGAGCCGGAGATGACCCCCGGAATCGCGGCGCGGGCGGCCCAGGACGAGCTATCCATGTGCGGGATCGTGCTGACCACCTGGCCGCTCTCGGTCGGGGAACGAGCCACCCAGGTCGGGCGGGAGTTGGATGAGGCGCTGGTGCTCTTTGAGGAGCGGGGCTGGAAGGAGTATTCCGCGAGCTACCACCGGACGCCCCCGCCGCTGGAGAAACCCGGACGCGGAGACCTCCGCTACGATCACGACGGGTTCGAGCACCTCTCATTCGAGAGTGGATACGAGCCGTGGCCGGAGGAGCCGGGCCGCGAGCGCTGGCTCTCATACGAGAACAACCGCACGGCGCACGCCTGGGTGCTCCGGCATCCCGGAGAGCCGCGCCCGTGGATGGTGTGTATCCACGGCATAAGGATGGGTTCGCCGAGGGCGGACATCCGCCTCTTCCAGCCGGACTATCTCTACCGGGATCTCGGTCTCAACCTGCTCTTCCCGGTGCTACCGATCCACGGTCCTCGCAGGGTCGGGCCGGTCAGCGGCGACCGCATCCTGGCCGGGGACGTTATGGACACCCTACATGCCGGCTCCCAGGCGATATGGGACATCCGGCGGCTGATCCTCTGGCTCGAGAAGGGCGAGGGCGCTCCCGCGGTCGGAGTGCTCGGCCACTCCCTCGGCGGCTACGTGGCGGCGCTGCTCGCGGGACTCGCGCCCGGACTCGACTGCGTGATCTCCGGCAACCCGGCCGTGGACCCGTCGCGCCTGTTCTGGAACAATGCCCTCTCCCTGGCTACCCGTTACCTGAAGGCCGCCGGCGTGGACGAGGCGCGGATGCACCGGCTGACGCGCGCCGTCTCGCCGCTGGAGTTCGCCCCCCTGGTGAACCGGGAACGCCTCGCCATCTTCGCGGGCGTCGCCGACCGGGTCGTGCCCCCTATCGAGGCGCACAGCCTCTGGAAACACTGGGGCCATCCGCGCATCGCCTGGTACAACGGCACCCACCGAGGCTTCCTCCGCGTACCGGAAGGTAGGGATGTCCTCGAAGACACCCTCCGCGCCGCCGGAATGCTTCCACCTAACAGCTAACGCCGCGCAGAAGAGGGCGCTAAGTTCGCATAGTAGGCTAGGATCTCATCGCTGCCGACCGCGACGCGGCATCCGCCACTTTTCACGTCCACCAGTTCCCGTAGCATTAGCGTCCGCAAGGCAGCCTCGAAGTCCAGCTTCTCACCGTTCGAGAGGCTCCAAGCTCGTGCGATGAGATCCTCCTCTGATAGAGGTTCCCCGTCCGCGTCTA
>DASSMB010000282.1:0-6518 GCA_035689095.1 Rubrobacteraceae bacterium
TCTATGTCCCACAGCCGGTAGCGTAGGATGGCTATGCCGATGGTGAGCGGGACAAGGAACCCGGCGAGGGTAACTACAGTCACATCGGCCATGCCATAGAGCAGCGCTGGGACGCCGGGGCGGGAAAGTGAGATGGGCGCCAGGGTACCCGCGACCTGCACCACTATGGACACTGTAATACCAGAGACGACCCACTTGGTCTGCTGGCGCTGCGTCGGGTCCGAGACGCGAAAGTAACGGTAGATCTGGGCCGCCGCTCCGGTGAGGAGACCGGCAATGAGCAACATACCGAGGGAGTCGGGGGGATCGCTCGCCGAGCCTCCGCCGAAGAACAGCGCGACGACGGCCCCCAGGCCTAAGAAACCAACCAAAAACCGCGTCCAGCGAGGCACGAACCTCCCGTTGGGGAAAAGGAAAGGAAAGAGGAGCAGCGAGACCAGGAAAGTCCCCTGCGCGAGCTTGACCGACAACTCCCAGGCAGGATGCATGGCCTCCAGCGCCTGCACGTTGGGAGCGTTGACCGCGCCGGCCAACACTAGATACAACGATGCTAACAACCCCATGAAGTCGGTGGAGCGGCGCCAGGCGATCATGGCGGCCACGGCGAAGCACCCCAGCCCGAAGATGGTCATAAGTCCGGTAAAGTACGCGGCGTAGAGACCTTCGGAGAGGCCAAGCTGCTCCAGTCCCGCCCGCACGGGCTCGGGTGGGGCGCTGCGTTGGACGAACAGCGCGGGCACGGCGACGACGAAGAGGATCAGGTTCAGGGAGACCAGCACGGCCCACCCGGCCCGGATGAGAGCGAGCCGGCGGCCGCTCAGGTCCGGCGCCGCACTCTCCGGGCGTATCACCGGCGCTGCTGTGGCATGTTGCGAACGCATCAAGATAATTCTACTCCCCTACCGCAGCCCTCGACGAGTTGTGCTCACGCCGTACTGCGGGTTCGCCCTCCGGTTCCTCGCCGGTCAAGAGCGCGTACCTGCCGCGGCCGGAACCGCCATGGCGCCGGATGGCTCGCGCACCGCCGCGACGGCGCGGGGACGCACCAGGAGGTACAGGCTCACCACCACGGTCCAAACCCAGACGAGTAGGGCCGCGAAGATGGCGAGGGGTGGGACAAGCAACCCCAGACCGATCACGACCGCGCTGGCCCCCACCCAACGCGGGAGGACGCGGGTGCGGAACAAGACGTAGCCCGTGAGAACAAAGAACATGCCGCCAAACAGAAGCGTGGCGTGGAAGATGTATTCCGCGATGTCTCGAATGCTGGCGAGCGCCTGCGGACTCGTGCCGTGGCGAGCGCCATCGAGAAGTGAAGACCAGATGCCATTATCCATGACGCTGATACCGGAGAAGAGCACGACGGCGCCGAAGCCGGTGGTGGCGAGCCAACCCAGGCCCCCCTCTGCGTCGCGGGCCACACTCCAGAGCCAGGCGGCGAACGGGAGGAAGAGCAGGGTTCCAAGTGCCTCGATGTAGACCCCGACCCCGAACTGCTGCTGGTTCGTCGAGGCCGCCCAGCGCGCGATCTCCTCGCCGCTCGCGCCTATGGCCGGGTAGCCGTGGATAGACAGCCCGACGGCAGACAGGATGATGCTGAACAGGCCGAGAGCGGCGGCTACACGGGTACGCGTTACGGTCGACATTTCTCTCTCCTTTCCTTGCCCGGTAGTTATCCGGCGCTTCCATTGGCTTCTATTGATTTGAAGGGCGAGGGGTTGCTCCCCTGTTGAGGCCCTACGCAACGGGCTGGGATGCGCCTGATCGGACCGCGGATCTGTGTGCCCGCTCCTTCCCCGTCCAGAGCGCGTATCCGCCGACGGCGTATCCCAGGAAAACCAGGAAGTACATCCAGGCGATGGGCGACGCCGCCATCGTCCCGAACGGAGCGGGAGCGTCGGGCGACACGATGATCGGACCGAGGAAGAAAGCCAGGACGCTGGCGATCTGCAACCACCCCGAAAGGCGCGGCAGGACACCGGCGCGCAGGATAGCTATCCCGAAGAGCGGGAAGGCCAGGAGCGAAAGGATGCCGCCGAGAGGACCGAGCGCCCCGGCCCCGTGCGCCAGCGGTCCGCCGGGACCGATCAGTGCATGAGTGGCCTCGTTGTGGGCGAGCAGCGGGGTTGCGTACGCCTCATACAGCAAGAGGTAGAAATGATACGCGGCGGCGTACACGGTGGCGGCGAAGCCGAGCAGGCCAAGAATACCCGCCCGGTTCGCCTGGCGCGCGTAGAGTCCCGCTAGGCCAGGCAGCGCGAAAATCCACGATACGAACAGGATCAGGTGCGATGGTCCATAAAGTGGCCTGAGCACGTCTGCCACCTGCTCGCTCGGCGGGTGCAGGACGAAACCCAGGGCCTGGAGCGGCAGGGCGATCAGTAGAGCCAGACCGCTCAACCGGAACAACATTCGCGACGACATCGCTTACCTCCTTCGCGGGACCTCCCGCACTTGCTGGAGCAGGCCCCATGCCTGCGTGTATGAGAGCACTATGGGCGCGGGACTTTCCCGGGAGGTAGAGGTCGTTTTCCCGAACGGACCGGGCAATTTTTCACATGAGGTTCTCGGACTCTGGAGCTTGCTGGACCGGCGGGAGAGCTTCCCCGTCGCGTTTACCGCCCGTCCGTCCGGCCCGCGAGGAAAGAGTAGGAGCTTGCGCCGGTCTCCAGGTCCGTCCGCCGCAGTACGCGCCCGGTGCGGCCCCGGAAGACCTCTACCACGAAGCATGGTGCGCCGGAGGCTTCCCGGATCACGTAGACGGCATCCGGGACGCCACTGTCCGTCACCCGGAAGTCCTCCCCTTCGTCCGGCCTCCGGTCATGCGCCGACTTACTCACAATCCCGACCAGGAACCCCGATATATGGCTCAGGCGCTCGCGCCAGTTCCGACGCGGCAAGGCGTCGCGCACAAACCGCCGGCCCTCCGTCTCCCTCAACAACTCCCGCTGGCGCTCCCGGAATACGTCGAAACCGTCCCAAGAACCCTGCATCTTCGCTCCCCTCGTCGTCGCCGCGGCGACCGTGGATTCCGCCAGATCTCAACCTCGATTACGCGCTCTAAAGATACTGGAGATAGAGGCTTCTGACATCGCCGTATTTGCCGTACCTATGCGGAAAATCGTGGATTCAAGGTCTCGGGATCGCCCGCGCAACGAGGACCGGCGGTATCTGCCGGAAGTTCTCCCAGGAGAGCGGTCTCGCGGTTCTCTGGCCGCTCTCCTGCGGAGGAAACGACGGCTCTTCGAGGCCGTCGATCACGAACCCCGCAGAGAAGCACGCCCCGAACAGTTCGCTAAGGGGACGATGGAAGTACGGGTGCGGAACGGGCTCTCCGGGCATGCCCGCTCCCGGTCCCGGCGGTACGTTCAGGTAGCCGCTCACCTTGACCGAGTAGGTCTCGATCAGGGCCCCGTCCCGGTCCTCTTCCTCCAGAGACAGCCGGATGGCGTTGGAGTTGAAGGCGGGATGCTGCACCGAGAACACGAACCGTCCGTCGGACCTGAGCAGACCCCTGACCGCCCGGAGCAGCGGCTCGATGGTCGGCATGTCCATCAGCGCCATGTTACAGACCACCGCATCAAAGCTCTTCTCTCCGAGAGCGAGCATCCGGCCCTCGTCGGTGGCGTCCGCCATCACGTACTCGACCCGTTCGTCGAACCCCGCCCGCTCGGTACGGGCTCTCGCCAGCTCGATGAACTTCTCGCTGAAGTCCGTGGCCACCACCCGCGCGCCCAGAGCGGCGAGCCTGCGGCTGAACACCCCGTTGCCGCAGGCCACGTCGAGCACCCGCTCGCCGGGCTTTATCCCGAGCAGCCTCTCGGTGGCGGGGCCGACGAGCACGCGCTGGAACAGGTTCCCATCGCCCATCCTCTCGTCCCAGAAATCCGCCTTCCTCTCCCAGGCGTCGTGGACGAGACGCGCGTTCTCCTTGTGATCTCTACCATCGCCCATGCCGGCTCTCCTCCCGTATACGCACCCGGATCGGTCCCGGTCCGGGGCATCACGATACAGGCGAGACCGGAAAGGGGGAAGTGCGGGGATCTACATACGCGATTGCGGCGGCCCGGATGGGCCTCTAGTATTGCCGGAGGGACGCGAGGGAAGGAGCGGGTCTTGGAGAAGGTGATCATCAGCGCGGCGATCACGGGCGGCATGACGGTGCCGGGCCAGAGCGCGGCCATACCGGTAACGCCGGACGAGATCGTAGAGTCCGCGGTCGAGGCCCACGCGGCGGGCGCGACCATCGTCCACATCCACGTCCGCGAGCCGTACACCGGCAAGCCAAGCTCCGACCTGGAGCTCTTCCGCGAGGTCGTCTCCGGCATCAAGGAGCGGTGCGACGTGATCGTACAGCCCACCACCGGCGGCGGTAAGGGCATGACCCTCGAAGAGCGCGCCGCCGTCCTGCCGGGGCTCCAGCCCGAGATGGCGACCTTCAACACCGGCAGCTTCAACTTCGGCCTCTTCCCCATCGCCGAGCGCGGCGGCGGGGACCGCTTCGAGGAGTGGGAGGTAGACTACCTGGAGGGGACCCGCGACTACATCTTCCGCAACACCTTCGCGGACATGGAGAAGGTCTGCGGCATGTTCCGCGAGGCAGGCGCGAAGCCGGAGCTGGAAGCCTACGACGTGGGCCACCTCTACAACATAAAGTACCTGCTGGACAAGGGGCTCCTCGACACTCCGATCCACCTGCAGTTCGTCCTCGGCGTGCTGGGCGCGAACGCCGCCACCATCGAGCAGTTCATGCACATGCGCCGCACCGCGACCGACCTCTTCGGCTCCGGCTACACCTTCTCCGCCGCCGGCGTCGGATACCCTGCCGAGTACCATCTGGCCGCGATGTGCCTGATGCTCGGCGGGCACGTCCGGGTCGGCCTGGAAGACAACCTCCGCGTCCGCCGCGACAAGCGCACCGACTCGAACGCCGAGCTGGTCGAGAAAGCCGTCGCCCTCGCCGCCATGTTCGACCGCGAGCCAGCAACCCCCGACGAAGCCCGCGAGGCGTTCGGCCTCAAGGGCCGCGCCGCCGTAGCGTTCTAGAGAGGAACTTCATGAGTAGAGTCTGCGTCTTCGACGTTAACGAGACCCTGCTGGACCTTGCCGCCTTGGATCCCCACTTCGAGCGGGCCTTCGGCGACGCCTCCGTGCGTCAGCAATGGTTCATGCAGATGCTCCAGTCCACGTTCGTCGCCACGATCACGGACGCCTACGCGACCTTCGGGGAGATCGGGGTCGCCGCCCTCCAGATGACCGCCGAGCGCCAGGGCATAACGATCTCCGACGAGGATCGGCAGAGCATCCTGGGCGGTATGCGGGAGCTTCCGCCCCACCCGGAGGTCTCCGAAGCCCTCGACCGTCTGCGCGACGCCGGTATCCGCCTCGCCGCGCTCACCAACTCGACTCCGGAAGTCGCCGAGGCGCAGCTCAACCACGCCGGTCTCGCGGAGAAGTTCGAGCGGATCCTCTCCGCCGACACCGCGAAACGCCTCAAGCCGGCCGCCGCCCCCTACCGAATGGCCGCCAGGAGCCTCGGTATAGATATTCGCGAGCTGCGCCTCGTCGCGGCCCACGCCTGGGACGTGGCGGGAGCCATGCGCGCCGGGTGCGCCGCCGCCTTCGTCGCCCGCCAGCCTTTCGATCCCCTTGTGGAGAAGCCGGACGTCGTCGGCGCGGACCTCGCCGAGGTCGCCGACGGCATCATCGCCGCCGAGACGTAAGGCTGCGCGCGTAGCTTATGCCGGCACTATTGCCGGCCGCGCCACCTTCTTCGCCTCCTCCCGAGTAATAGCCTCTCCGACGTCCTCCAGGGAATACTCCCGGTCCGAGAGTTCGTCGAACGGATGGTCCTTATGCTTGCGCTCCAGAAAGCGCAGCGCCCGGTGGAGGAACCATGGCTGGTAGCGCACGAAGCCCTGCACGCGCAGCATCTTGCGCGTGATCAGTCCGGGCGCCAGCGAGACCTCGTGCTCCTTGCCGACGCTGACGTTCCCGATCTCGACCATCTTCCCGCCGGGCCGCGCGAGCTGCACGCCCTCGACGAACGCCGCGGGAACGCCCGTGACCTCCAGGACCACGTCCGCGCCGTAGCCGCCGGTGAGGTCCTGCACCCGCTCCACCCGCTCCTCGGCCGTCTCGTGCTCCCGCATGTCCACCGCCTCCTCGGCACCGAAGCGCCGGGCAAGCTCGATCCGCTCCGAGATACCCTCCACCATGATGACCTGCGCACCCATGTCCCGGCCAACAGCCGCCGCGTACAGACCCAGGCCGCCGGCGCCCTGGATCACCAGGCTGTCTCCGGCAGTGAGCCCGATCTGGTGCAGCCCGAAGAGCACCTGCGTGAGCCCGCAGTTCGCCCCGGCCACCACCTCGTCCGGGACGTTATCCGGCACCTTGTAGAAGTACTGCTCCGGGTGGACGTAGTAGTGCGTGGCGAACGCCCCGTGGAAGTGCGGCTCCACCTCCGGCGGCTGCGACCAGAACGCGTAAGCCTTCTGGCACAGGTTGAAGTCCCC
>DASSMB010000283.1:0-3059 GCA_035689095.1 Rubrobacteraceae bacterium
TGCGGCCCGACGGTGCAGTTCGCCCCGGTCAGGTCCGCGCCCCAGGAGGAGATCTCGCGCGCCGCCCGCTCCGGCAGGCCCTCCGCGAGCGTCTCCCCATCCTCCACGAACGTCTTGTACGCCAGCACCGGCACCCCTAACCCTCGCACGGCGTCATACGCCAGTTTCAGCTCCGCCAGGTCCGTGAAGGTCTCCAGCAGCAGCGCGTCGGCCTCGCCTTCGAGGAGCGCCTCGGCCTGCTCCAGAAAGACCGTGCGCGCCTCCTCCGGGCTAACGGGACCGATGGGGGCGAGCGGCCGTCCGAGCGGTCCGATGGCGCCGAGGACCAGGGCCTTCTCTCCGCTTCCGGCGACGGTGTCGGCGGCCTTGCGGGCGAGGCGGGCGCCTTCGAGGTTTACTTCGCGGACCTTGTCTTCGAGCTCGTGAGCGGCGAGCTTGTAGCGGTTCGCCGAGAAGGAGTTGGTCTCGATGACGGTGGCGCCGGCGCGCAGGTACTCCTCGTGGATGCCGGCGACCATCTCCGGGTGGGTGAGGTTGGCGCGGGCGTAGGGATGGCCGAAGCCCACACCGCGCTCGGCCAGCAGGGTGCCCATCGCGCCGTCCCCGATCAGTACCCGCGTCTCCATCATCTCTCTAAGGTTCAAGCTCAAAGATAAACCTCTCTGTAAGTTTCCACTCGTGCGGAAGAGAGAGGCTGCGTCGAATCAAGTTCTCTGTCTTCGACTCATCTCTCGGAGTCTCCTCCGCGGGAGTTGGCACCTGGCACGAGGCTTACGCTCTGGCGTTCGTCTCGCCGGTTGCCGCGGTTTCACAGGGCCCATCCCTCCACCGCTCTCGATGAGCGCCGCGACAGCCGTTGGATCGTCCTCGGCTGGCGGCTTTCAGTCAGGCAATTGAACCACGATCAGCGCCGGATTGCAATTTCGGGGTCTACCTTGCCGCCTCCACCACCCGGCAGTAACTCGCCCGGATGCCGCGCCGCGACAGCCCCCGCGACGAGGACTTTCCTCGCGCGCGACGTATCCGCTCTCCGGGAGAACACGTCGTAGTCCTGAGCTTCGATCCTGTCGAGGATCGCCGCGTAGAGTTTTCGCGCCACGTATACCGGATACCGCCGACCGCGGGGTATGTAGCGCATCCCCTCGTCCGCCTGCGCATAGAGCCTCCGAGCACGCTCGATCTCGAACTCCATCAGCGCCGCGAACCGCTCGTCTACCACGCCTTTCGCCAGGTCTCCCTCCGAGTATCCGAACCTCTCCAGGTCTTCCAGGGGCACGTAGACTCGCCCGCGCCGCCAGTCCTCTCCCATGTCCCGCAGGAAGTTGGTTAGCTGCATCGCCACGCCCAGGGCTTCGGCGTGGGTCGTGGCCCGGTCGTCCCGTACCCCGGCCACCCGGCACATCATCAGGCCGACGACCGCTGCGCTCCCGTAAGTGTAGGCCTCCAGTTCTCCGTAGGTCCGGTAGCGGAAGGTGTCCGTGTCCATCTTCATGCTCTTCATGAACGCCGTGATGCTCTCCAGCTTGATCCCGCGGGTACGGACCGTGTAGGCGAAGGCGCGCAAGACCGGGTTCAGGACCTCCTCGCCGGAGATCGCCCGGATGGTCTCCCGCTCGAAGCGTTCGAGACCGGCGAGCTGTTCTTCGAGGCTCAGGGCGCCCGGAGTGTCCACGATCTCGTCGGCGTAGCGCATGAAGGCGTAGAGCGCGTGGACGTGCGGCCGGACCCCTTTGGGGAAGAGTTGCGTTGAAAAGTAGTATGTCCTGCTGTGGGACATCTGGATCCTACGGCACAACTCGTAACAGCCCGCGAGACTCAACCTGCCATCGAGGGTCTGGCCGCTCGCCGGGTCCAGCCTCACGTTAAACCCCGACCTCGCGCTCGATGCGCTCGGCCACCAGCCGCGCTCCTATGGTTACCAGCGGCACGCCCGTCCCCGGCCGCGTGCTCGCCCCCACGAAGTACATCCCCTCAACGGCCCGCGAGACCATCGGAGGCCGGAAATACCCGACCTGGAAGATGCCGTGACCGATCCCGAACGCCGCCCCCTCCTCCAGGTTGTAGTCGTCCCGCCAGTCCAGCGGCGTCTTGACCTTCTCGTACACCACCCGCTCCCGCGCCACCCCGCAACGCCGCTCCAGGAGCCCGTACACCTTCTCCCGGAACACCTCCCCATCCCGGCCCCAGTCCACGTTCGGACCAAGATGCGGAACCGGCACCAGCACGAACAGCGAGTCCATCCCCTCCGGGGCCATGCGCGGCTCCGTCTTCGACGGCACGACGGCGTAGAAGGAGGGATCCTCCGGCAGCCTCCCGTCCCGGAAGATCGCCTCGAAATTTTCCCTGTACCTCGACGAGAGATAGAAGTTGTGATGGAGCATTTGCTCCAGTTTTCCGTCTATCCCGAGGTAGAGCATGAACGCCGACGCCGTGTATTTGAGGTTATCCCTCTTCCTGAGCTTGAAGTCCGAGTCGGCTGCTCCGTCGAGCAGATCCCGGTAGGCGTAGGGTAGGTCGGCGTTCGCCAGCACCGCGTCCGCCTCTATCTCCTCGCCGTTTACCCGGACGCCGCGCGCCCGGCCCTTCGTCACGACGACCTTCTCGACCTCGGTATTCAACCTGAACCTGACATTCAGCTCTGTCGCCAGCTTCTCCATCGCCTCGACGAGCGCGTACATCCCGCCCTCCGGGAACCAGAGGCCGTCCTCGGCGAGCTCGGTGTAGGGGAGGAGCGAGTAGACGGCGGGCGCCTCGAAGGGGGAGAGGCCCAGGTACATGGTCTGGAGGCTGAACGCCTGGCGCAGCTTGTCCGATGTGAAGAACTTCGAGACCTGCTTGTAGTAGTTGTTGACGGCCTTTGTTTTCAGGAGCAGGCGGAGGTTTCGGAGTCCGAAGAAGTCCTTGGCCTTATCGAAGTCGCGTTCGACGAACTCGGAGCGGCCGAGACGGTACTTGTAGCAGGCGTCTTCGAGGAAGCGGTAGAAGTTCGGGGTGACGCCGGGTTCTATGCGTTCGATCTCTTTTATAAGCTCCGGGAGGGCGCGCCGGATCGTGAGCGT
>DASSMB010000284.1:0-56479 GCA_035689095.1 Rubrobacteraceae bacterium
AGAGAGCGGCGAGGTCATCGTCCTGGACGGGGCGACGGGGACGGAGCTGGAGAGGCGCGGGGTGCCGATGGACGACGCGGCATGGTGCGCGGCCGCGCTCGTTACGCACCCGGAGGTCGTGCGCGAGGTACACGAGGACTACATCCGGGCGGGCGCGGACGTGGTCACCACCAACACCTTCCCGACGGCGCGGCACGTCCTGGAGCCCGCCGGGATGGGGGAACGCTTCCGGGAGCTGAACGCGCTGGCCGTGGAGCTTGCGAGGCAGTCGCGGGAGAATGCGGCGGGCTCCGCCGGCCCGGTGTACATAGCCGGGTCGATCTCCACGTTCTCCGCCCGCCACGATAATAGCTACGAGCCCTCCGAGAAGACGGCGCGAGCCAACTACCGGGAGCAGGCCGAGATCCTCGCGGAGGCAGGGGTGGACCTCATCGCTCTGGAGATGCTGCGAGACATCGAGCAGGCAGGATACGCGGTCGAGGCGGCCGTCTCGACGGGGCTCCCGATCTGGGCCGGCTTCAGTTGCAAGCGGGCCGCGGACGGGACGGTCGTGCTATGGGACGGCGGGCACACGCTCGCGGAGGCGTTGGCGGAGATACCGCCGCTCGGGGTGTCGCTGGTCTCCGTAATGCACACGCTAATCGAGGATGCGGTTCCAGCGCTGCGCGAGGTGGTGGAGGGCTGGGATGGACCGGTCGGAGCGTATCCGCACGCGGGGAAGTTCATTATGCCCAACTGGCAGTTCACGGACATGATCTCGCCGGAGGACTTCGCGGAGAGGGCGCGGGGGTGGGTAGACCTGGGAGCGCGTGTAATCGGAGGCTGCTGCGGGATCGGGCCGGATCACATCCGGGCGATCAGGGAGAGTTTTCCTTCGAGTGTCGCGGCGGGCAGGTAGCGGTGGTCAGATCCAAACGGCACAATGAAGCGTATATATCTTCGGATATGGTGAGGGAGAGAATGCTGGCGCAACGCCTCCAGGCGTCTCGATCCAAGACTCGGCCGCGGGCCTCCGGGAGCCGGACAGCGGTGGCTATCGGTCTGGCCACGGTAACCGTCGCGTGGCTGATCGTCAACCTGCTCACCGGCTGGACGCATTTCGCGTTGCTCGTGAACCCGAAGCTGAGCGGCGGCGAGGAGGCGGCGTCGGCGCTGACCCGGTTCTTCGGCGCTCTGGTTCTCGTATTGTTCTTTGCGGAGAACGAGGGCTGGCGTCTGCGATGGGTGGCTGCCGGGCTTGTGGTACTCGGCCTGGGACACCTGACCTTCGGATATCTGGAGCCTACGATCCAGAACGACCCGGCCGAACTGAACGAATCGCTCTACGAGGCCCTGGTCACCCAGATCCTGGCGTGCGCGCTGTTCGTTATCGGGCTGGTGCCCCGGCGATCGCCCCGGCTGCGGACGTGGGTCCCGCTGGTAATCCTCGCTTGCGTGCCGCTAGCCGGCTACATTTACATCTTCGAGCTTCTGCGGGACGAGACCTGGATGCCAGCGTTGACCGTCCTGGAGAGCGCGGCGGAGACCGTGGAGGCCGGAACGCCCCCCGAGTGGCTCACCGTGTGGCACTGGATCTTCTCCTCGATACCGTTAGTTCTGGCGACGACGGCCGCGGTCGGAGGCATCATGCGTAGCCGGGGGAGCGGTGGCGATGTGCGGAGAGCACCCTGGTGGTGGCTGACGCCGGCCATAGTGCTGCTTGCCGGCGCCCAGTTGCACGAGGTCTTCTGGCCCTCCGGTTACGCGGGGAGGGTACTAACGACGGCGGAGGGTCTGCGACTCGCCTTCTCGGTGGTCGTGGTCGTGGGCGGCATCATAGAGCTCTGGCGGATCGGCTCCGAGCGGGCGACCCTTCTCGCCGCCGAGGAGGAGCGGCGTCGGCGGCTGGAGGAGCTCGCGGTGATGAAGGCCGACTTCAGCGCGATGGTCGCTCACGAGCTCGGTTCGCCGCTCGCGGCCATCCGGGGATACGCCGACATGCTGGCCGCGCCGGAGTTGGAACCGGACGCAAGATCCTCCGCGCTGAAGGCGATACGGGGTGAGATCTCCGCGCTGAACACTCTGGTCGACGACGTGCGGGACGCCGCCACGGGAGAGCGCGAAGACTTCGCCGTAGAGCCGCGTCCGGTCTCTCTGGAGACGCTCCTCACGGAAGCCGCGGCCTTCGCCGCGACCCTCCCCGGAGGACACGAGCTCACCGTCGTCCGCGAGACCGGCGCCAGAGTCGTCCGGGCCGACGCGGAGAGGATCGGGCAGGTACTCAGGAACCTGCTTTCGAACGCGGCCAAGTACTCTCCCGAGGGCGCGCCGATACAACTCCGGGCCGTGCCGGGTGGCGGGGGGCGCGTGCGCCTGGAGGTTGCGGACAAGGGTCCCGGCATAGACCCCGGCGACATCGGGCGCATCCTGGAGAAGTTCGGCCGGGGCAAGGACGCCGCCGGCAAGAAGGTCGCCGGCGTGGGACTTGGGCTGTACCTCAGCCGCCGCATCGTCAGCTCTCACGGCTGCGAGCTCGAGGTGCGGTCCACGTCCGGGGAAGGCTCCGTGTTCGCGTTCGAGTTGGAAGTCATCGAGGAGGGAGACGAGCAGTGATCCGGGTAATGCTGGTGGATGATCACGCCTCCTTCCTTCAGCCGCTAGCCTTCATGTTCGACCGGGAGCCGGATATCATGGTCGTGGCGCGGGCGGAGTCCGTCGCGCAGGCGCGGGAGAGGATCGAAGAATTGAAGGCGGCGGACTCCAACGTGGACCTGGCGCTCCTGGATCTCGACCTTCCGGACGGCTCCGGAACGGAGGTGATCTCGATCCTCCGGGACGCCAACCCCGAGGCCCTCGCGCTCATCCTGACCTCCTTCTCCGAGCGGGATCAACTTGCGCCGGCCATCGAGGCGGGGGCGGCGGGCGTCATGCACAAGTCGGTCGAGATCTCCGAGATCGTGGACGCCGCGCGTCGCCTGCACGCCGGCGAGCAGCTCATCTCGCCTTCTGAGGTCATAGAGGCGATGCGCTTCATCGGCCGTCGTCGTCAGGAGGACTATGAGGCGCAACGCATGGCCGAGAGTCTCACCCAGCGCGAGCGGGAGGTCCTCCAGGCCCTCGCCGACGGGCTTGGGGACCGGGAGATCGCCGACCGGCTCCACGTCGGTATCGGCACCGTCAGGACTCACATGGTCAACATTCTCAGAAAGCTGGACGTGGCTTCCCGGCTCCAGGCTCTACTCTTCGCCGTCCGCCACGATGTCGTGACGATAAATTAGATAGACTAGCCGGCGAACCGGCGAAACCATGAATCCATAACGCATCTATATAGAAAAATTTATACATAAAGGTAGATGCGTTCTCAGCTTCCGCGGAGTAACGTGTAGCGGATGCTTTCGATGGATATGACCGAACATACTCTGACCCCTGACGCTGGCGCCCCCGAACGGCCGCGTGTTCTTGTTGCGAACGATCCCGGAGCTTACCGGGACGCTATCTCCAGGGCCCTGCGGGTGATGCGGCCGGAAGTGGAGGTCCTCGATATCGCGCCCGCGGAACTGGACCGCGAATACGCTCGCCTTCGGCCGGCTCTGACCGTGTGCAGCAAGCTCACGGGAGCCGTAGAAGCGGGGCCCTCGGATTGGGTCGAGCTATATCCCGATGGGGGTTCCGTCGCCCACCTCAGCGTCGGGGGGGAGCGCTCCACCCTTGCCCGGCCTGACTTCTGCATAATCCTCTCACTCGTGGACCGGCTTCTGTACCGGACCTGATCCACGGTTCGTGTTCGGAGCCTGCCAGCCTGTCTAAAAGGTATTTTCGGCTTAGAATATCGTGTGCGGCAGGGTAGCCGCGCAGCGAAAAAGGCCGGAGCCATGAAGAAGCCGGAGAGGCTAGCGAGGACAAGAGCCAGGAAGCGGGCCAGGGACCGGACGCCAGCGCGGGAAGCTGCGCCAACGCCCATATTCGTATCACCTCGCGTGCTGGCACTCCTGGTCGGGATCATCGTGGTGGTGTTCGCGCTGGTGATCTACGCGGCCCCGATCATACCCGTCGTCGCGCTCGGCGGGATGGCGCTGGCTATCGTGCTCTCGTTCCCCGTGCGGGCGCTCTCTCGGTTGATGCCGCGGGGGGTGGCGATCCTGGTGACGTTCCTGGGTCTGATCGGTCTGGTCACTCTCGCGCTCGTCTTCCTGGTGCCGCTGCTCGTGCGGCAGCTCGGGAACTTCATACTGATCGTGCCGACCATCGCCAACGATGTCAACAGGTTCCTGCTCGACCTGATCCAACCGCTCCGCGAGCGCGACGTGTTTTTGATCCCCTCCGACCAATTTATGCAGGGCCTGGTGCAGGACCTCTTCGGGCGCGCCCAGGAGGTCATTCAGGGTATCCTCGGCGGTCTCGTCGGCTTTATCTCCGGGGCTTTCAGCTTCGGCATAGCTCTCTTCGGCGTCCTGTTCGTGGCCGTCTATCTGCTGGTTGACGTGCGGAAGGTGAAGGCGGCCTTCTTGAAGGCGGCGCCCGTACACTACCGCCACGACGCCCGCGAGCTCTGGGACGCTTTCGGGTTCTCGCTCTCCCGCTACCTCGGCGGTCTGCTCCTCGTGGTCGTGGTCCAGGGCGTGCTCGCCACCCTGGCGCTCCAGATTCTGGGCGTACCATACGCCATCCTACTCGGCGTGTGGGTCTCGCTGACGGCCATCATCCCGTACCTCGGCCCCTTCCTCGGCGCCATACCAGCTCTGATAGTCGCTCTCACCTTCGGGTCGCCAGCTTTCGAGAACAACACGACGACCGCCATCCTCACGATGGTCGCATACGTCCTGATCCAGCAGTTCGAGGGCAACTTCCTGACCCCGCGCGTCCAGGGCCACGCACTGCACGTCCACCCGATCCTGGTCCTGCTCGCCGTGATAGGCGGCGGACAACTGGCAGGACTGGCGGGCGTCATCTTCGCCGTGCCGACCCTCGCCATCCTGCGCGTCTTCTTCGATTTCTTCCGCGCGCGCCTCCGCACGCCCCTCGCGCGAGCCCCCCAGGAGCCCGAACTCTAAAGATTTCTACTCCTGGCTCTTCCCCTGCTTGACGATGTCCTTGAGTTCGCTGTCGAGCGTCTTGATGGCCCCCTTCGGGCTCGTCTCGCCGTTGAGCGAGCTGTTGAACTGCTTCGCCATCGCCAGGGATATATCGGAGTAGTAGGCGGAGACCGGACGGGGACGGGTGCGCGAGATGGCCTCCTTGCCGAGCTTGATGACCGGCACCTTGCTTACCAGTTCCTGGTCGTCCAGCAGGTCCTTGAGCGCCGGTATCCGGGCCGTCTTGAGCGCGAACTCCTTCTCTTGAGCCGGGGCGGTCATGTACTGGATGAAGCTCCAGGCGGCGTCCGGGTTCTTCGATTTAGCGTTGATCGAGAAGTTCCATCCGCCGAGGGCGCTGAAGCTGCTGTCGCCCTCCTTGCCGACCGGCAGCGGCGCGACCCCGATCTTACTTTGCTTAACCTTGGACTCGCTCTCATCGGCGGCCAGACCGTAGATGTACGGCCAGTTGCGCATGAACACCGAATCTCCGTTAAGGAACGTCGTCTGCGCTTCCTGCTCCTTGTAAGAGCTCACGGCTCCTGGAGCGACACCGGCATCGACCATGCTGCGCTCCGCGGCGAGTCCCGCGATTGAGCCGGGGCTGTCGACCACGACCTTGTTGGGGTTGTCGGGGTCCAGGACGTCTCCGCCGTGCGTCCAGATGTACTCCAGGCCGTTGCAGACCCCGCCCTCGTACTGGGCTCCCTGGAAGACGAACCCGTACTTGGTTCCCGAATCTTGCATGACCTTCTTCGCCATCTGCTCTAGTTCATCCCACGTCTTGGGGGGATCGCTGAAGCCGCTCTTCTCCAAGAGGTCCTTACGGTAGTAGAGCATCCCGGAATCGGTATACCAGGGGACGCCGTACGGCTTGCCCTTGAAAGTGTTGGCCTGCATCGGAGCCGGGAGGAACTTGTTGCGCGCGCTCTCGGAGAAACGGTCGGAGAGGTCCAGGTAGTAGCCGGGAGCGGCGAACTGGGCCGGCCAGACTACATCTCCGCCGATCACGTCCATGTCGGTACTGCCGGCCTGGAACTGGGTGCGCAGCTTGTCGAAGTGCTGGGTGCTGTCCGTGGGCATCTCCTGGAACTTTACCTTGATGCCGTCCTCGTTCTCCTTGTTGAAGCGGTCGATCATCTTCTGCAACGTCCCGGTCTGCTCCGGTATCCACGAGAACGTGATGCTCCCGGACCCTCCGCCCGCGCCGCTGCCGCCACCGCCGCCGCAACCCGCCAGCGCGCCGCTGCCGAGGAGCGCCGCGCCCGCCAGCCCCGCGCCGCCGACCTTGAGAAATTGTTTCCGGGTCATGCCGTCCGTGGCGCGACCGCTCCCGCCATCGTTCGTCCGCGAATGCGTCATGCTTGCCCCTTCCTTCGCCACCAATCCCCCGCCGGCTCGCCGGCCCTCCAATTATGACGCATCAGCGGATCGAATGCTTCAGGGATGCTTGAGGAACGAGACCAGACGCTCGTAGCACTCCGCGAGCAGCGGAAGCCCTGCGTACTCCGCCTGCTGGTGGGCCTGCGACGGGAGCCCCGGCCCGTAGTTCGCCGCAGCCACCCCGCGCTGCGCGAAGCGGGCCACGTCCGTCCACGCCTGCTTCGGCCGCACCTCCAGGCCGCCCTCCACGAGTTCTCTGAGCAGCGAATTGTCCAGGCTGACCGGACCGCTCGGGGCGAAGTCCGTTATCTCGTACGAGGCGCCGCCGTCCAGTAAGCTGTCGAAGAGGCGCTTCACGTCTTCGATGTCCCTGCCGGGCGCGAAGCGGTGGTTGACGTTGATCCAGAACTCGTCCGGGACCACGTTCTTCGCCCGCCCGCCGCGCGCCATCGTCGGCGTCAGGACCTCGTAGAACGGCAGCCCCTCGACGATGACCTCGTTCGCCGCCCTCTCGTGCAGCGCCGCGAGGAACGCGCCCGCCTTCGTCAGGGCGTTCTCTCCCTGCCAGGGCCGGGCGGCGTGGGCCGGTTTGCCCCGAAACGTGACCTCCACCTGCGCCGTCCCGACGCAGCCCACCTCCAGCGCCCCGGCCGTCGGCTCCGGGACGAGCGCCAGGTTCGCGTCCAACACCCACGGAACCTCGGCGAAGACGGTCTCCAGACCGTTCTCCGCGTAGGGCCCCTCCTCTCGCTCGTAGAAGACGAAGACCGGCTCGGCCCGGCACGTCTCCCACTCCAGACCTTCGAGGAGCGCCAGCATCACCGCGTCGCCGGCCTTCATGTCCGAGGCGCCGCGGCCGTAGACCCTGTCGCCCTCCACGCGGACCTCGATGCCGCCCGCCGGCTCCGGCACCGTGTCCAGGTGCCCGGCGAAGACGATTGTGGGCCGCGAGGCGTCCCGCTGCGCGCGGCGGACGATCAGGTTGTTCGAGACCCGGCGTGTCTCCCATCCGGGCAGCTTCGCTATTCGGGCCTCCAGGTCGTCGCAGAGACGCTTCTCCTCGCCGATCACGCTCGGACGCTCCAGGAAGAAGAGGAGCGTCTCCAGCAGGCGCTCCGCGAGGGGTTCGCCGCTCAAGCGCTCACCCCGAACTCGCGCAGGGCGTCGTTGAGGGAGGTCTTTTGATCTGTGGACTCGCGGCGCTGGCCGATGATGAGGGCGGTCTGGATCTGGTAGGAGCCGGCTGGGAAGTCCCTGGCGCGGGTCCCGGCGACGACGACGGAGCGGGCCGGGACGCGGCCCCGGTGGACCACCTCCTCGGGGCCGGTCACGTCTATGATGCGGGTCGAGCCCGTCAGGACTACGTTCGCCCCGAGGACCGCCTCCTCCTCGACGCGCACGCCTTCAACCACGATAGCTCGCGACCCGATAAACGCCCCGTCCTCGATAACGACCGGCATCGCGCCTGGCGGTTCGAGGACGCCGCCGATACCCACGCCGCCGGAGAGGTGCACGTTGCGCCCGATCTGGGCGCCCGAGCCCACCGTCGCCCACGTGTCCACCATCGTGCCGGTGCCCACGTAGGCCCCGATGTTCACGTAGCCCGGCATCACTACGACGCCCGGCTCGACGAAGGCACCGTAGCGGACGGTCCCTGGCGGCACCACCCGGACCCCGGCCTCGGCGAGGTTCTTCTTCGTCGGGATCTTATCGTGGTACTCGAACGGCCCGGCCTCGATGGTCTTCATCTCCGCGACTCCGAAGTACAGGTTGATCGCCTTCATCACCCAGGCGTTCGACTCCCAATCGCCGTTACGCTTCTCGGCCACCCTCAACTCGCCCCGATCCAGGGCGGCTATCGTGTCGAAGACGGCGGAGCGGTGCTCCTCGTCTTTCAGCAGTCCACGGTCCTCGAACGCGGCCTCGATCTTCTCTCTCATCCCGGCGGTCCTCCTCTGATCGTCTAAACGTATTCGACTGGCACGTGCGCCAGTTTAACAGGAGGATGGAACGTATCCGTGGCATCCGCGCGCCGGAGAAACGGTGGCTAGGGGCAGCTATACTGGCCGCGTGTCTTCCCGGAACTCGCGATCCGAACCCGGTGGAGAGAAGAGTCCGTGACCTCGCTCGCGTTGGCGCTGGTGCTCGCGGCGGCCGTCTTCCACGCGACCTGGAACCTCTTCGCCAAGCGTGTCGGCGACGGCGGGGCTCCCTTCGTCTGGCTCTTCGGCGCGCTCTCGGCGCTCATCTACGCGCCGCTGGCGGCGGTCGTGGTCTTCGTCGAGAGACCGCACTTCGGGCCGATGGAACTGCTCTTCATGGGTGGCAGCGGAGTTCTGCACCTGGGGTACTTCGTGCTGTTGCAGCGGGGCTACGCCACAGGAGACCTGTCTCTCGTCTATCCTCTCGCTCGCGGTACGGGGCCGTTGCTGGCGACTGCGGCGGCCATCGCGCTCCTGGGTGAGCGGCCGTCCGCCCTGGCGCTCTGCGGCGTCGCCCTGATCGCGGTCGGCGTCTTCCTGCTGACCAGGGAGCCGGGTAGCGTCCGGGGCGCGGGGTTCGGACGGGCGGCGATCTACGGGCTGCTCACCGGGGGGTTCATTGCCGCCTATACGCTGTGGGACAAGCACGCCGTGAGCGCGCTCCTGATCCCGCCTCTCTTGCAGAGCTGGGCCACGACCGTTGTGACGACGGCCCTGATCTCACCGCTGGCGTTTCGCCACAGGGGAAAGGTCCGGGCGTTGTGGCGAACGCACAAGTTCGAGGCGATCGGGGTCGGAGTGCTCTCGCCGCTCTCGTACATCCTGGTGCTAACGGCACTCGTCTTTACTCCCGTGAGCTACGTGGCCCCGGCGCGTGAGATCTCCATCCTCATCGGCACCGCGATGGGGGCGCGCCTGCTCGCCGAGGGCGACACCGCCCGGCGCCTAGTCGCGGCGAGCGCGATGGTCGCTGGCGTCGTGGCCCTGGCGCTGGGCTAAATGTGTCTAACAAAACCGCGGTGCGAGTTGGCGCCGAAGCAGTGTGGTTCCGCGGAGGATCGGAGCCGTGACGAAGCGGTGAACTCTTCAGAAGAGCTCTTCAGCCAGCGCTACAATGATGCCCCCTGGACCCCGCATGTAGCAGAGCCGGTACAAGTTCTCGTATTGGGCCACTTCGCCGACGAGTTCGGCGCCGTGAGCGTGCATGCGAGCGACAGTGTCGTCGACGCTTTCGACTGTAAACATGACGCTCCGGAGGCCCAGCGTGTTCGGCGGTGCGATCGCCGGTTCGATCTCGACCAGTTTTGGATTGTGAAACTTCGTCAACTCAAGCCGCCCGTGCCCATCTGGGGTCCGCATCATAACGATGTCGACTTGGACACTTTCGAGCCTGTTGACGCGGTCTACCCACTCTCCCTCTACCGCCGCCTCACCCTCCAGCTCCAAACCGAGCTCGGAAAAGAAAGCGATAGCGGCTGCAAGGTCGTCGACGACGACGCTGACGTGGTCCAGTCTCTTGATCGCCATGTCCTCAGTATAGGACTGGCGGAGCGCGACGGTTCAGGTCGACTGTTCTTACCGCTACCGTCTAACCCAGCCGACCACCTGGCTTCCCAGAGGTGGGTCCCTTAACGATTGCTTACGCTACGTGGGTTAGGCGGGTTTTGGTAGGTGTACTGAGTGCCAACAGGGGCACGCGCGCGCTAAGATTATGCTTCTAGACGGAGTCCGAGCACTACGAGGTCCCGCTCGGCGCCATCGAGTTCGGCGACTTGCGGGAAGCGAGCCCAGCGCTCGAACCCGAACCGCTCGAAGAGCTTGAGGCTGGGCCCGTTGTGGCCGAAAGCGCCGGCGGTCAGGGTCTTTATACCGAGTTCCGGGGCGCGACGGATGACCTCTTCGAGCAGGCGCCTGCCGATTCCTCTGCCCCGGAACCCGTCCCTGACGTAGATGCCGATCTCGGCGGTCTGGTGGTACGCGGGGCGGCCGTCGTAGAAGTCGCTCAGGCTTATCCATCCCACCACCTCCCCGCCTTCCTCCGCGACCAGGATCGGACGCCTCGCCGGGTCGTGCGCCCGGAACCACGGCAGACGTTGCTCGACGGAGACCGGCTCGGTGTCCGCGCTGACCATCCGGCTCGGGATCGTGGAGTTGTAGATCTCCAAGATTACCGGCAGGTCTGCCTCTATCGCGTGGCGTATCTCCATACTCGCCCCCGGTAGTCTCTCGGCTTGCTAGACTCCTACCCGCTCCCAAAGCTCTATCGCCCGCCGGCAGTCCGCAAGCTCCGGCACCAGGGCGACCCTCACGTACCCCGCGCCGCCCGGCCCGAACGACCTCCCCGGCGCCACCACGATGCCCTCCTCCATCAGCCGCAGGGCGTAAGCCTCGTCATCTCCGGCGAACGCCTCCGGCACCGTCACCCAGAGGTAGAAGCTCGCGTCCGTGGGCAGGTACTCAAGGCCCGAGCGCTCGAAGAAGTCTATGAAAAGCCTCCGCTTGTCGGCGAAGATGCGACGCCGATCCTCGACGTGCTCGTCGTCGCTCCAGGCGGCGGTCGCGGCGTCCTGCACGAAGGCCTGGGTCGCCACGCCGATTGACGGCCTCATCTTCTTCAGAGCTGCGATTAGCTCCGGGTCTCCGGCCATCATCGCCGAGCGGTAGCCGGTCATGCCGCTGCGCTTGGAGAGAGAGCAGAAGGCGAGGGTCCGCTCCCGCGTCACTTCGAGGATGGAGGGCGGAGGCGTGTCGGAGTAGATGTCGTTGTAGCACTCGTCGGAGAAGAGCAGGATGTCGTGCTCGCGGCAGAACTCCGCCACACCCTCCAGGTACTCGTAGGTCGCGGTCGCGCCGGTCGGGTTGTGGGGGTAGTTGATCCAGAGTATCCGCGTCCTGGCGGGGTCCACGCTCTCCACCGGCAGCAGGAAGCCGTCCTCGCGCCGCAACCGGACCGGCAGAGGCTCGCCGCCGGCGAACTGGGTCCCTCGCTCGTAGACTGGATATCCGGGCGTGCCGTAGGCGGCTCCACGCCGCTCGTGCGAGTGGTGCAGTAAGGCCAGCGGGGCGTGGAAGATCGCCTCTTTCGAGCCCGTCGCCGGTAAGACCTCGGTCTCCGGGTCGAGCGCGACGCCGTGGCGACGGCGCATCCAGCCGGCGAACGCTTCGCGCAACTCGCGCTTGCCGGGCGAGGACGGATACTGGCTCACCTCCGGGACGCCCTGGATGAGGGCCTGACGGATCTTTGCGTCCGTCGGCTCGCGCGGGTCGCCGGTGCCGAAGTCGTAGAGGTCCGTGCCGCGCTCCTGCAACTCCCGGCGGCGCTCGTCGAGGCGCAGGAGGGGGTACGCGCCCTGCCACTCCAGTACCGGGTTGAGCAGCAGGGGCGGAGGACCGCTCTTTAGTGGCTGGTGGTCTGTGCTGGTGGTCGCGCCGGGTTCTGACACGGGGTATATTCTCCCCAGGGCTCTCTTGCAGGAGCCAGAAATATAGCACGCCCCGGAGCGTGAAGGCGGAGCCAGAGGAGGTAGGTTTTGGACGACTTTCACTACGAGGGGGGCGACCTCTACTGCGAGGACGTGCCGCTCGCCGAGATAGCGCGGGCGGCGGGAACCCCCACCTACGTCTACAGCCACGCCGCCCTGGAGAGGGCCTACCGGGATCTGGACGACGCTTTTTCGGGCCTTGACCACCTCGTCTGCTACGCGGTAAAGGCCAACGGGAACCTGGCGGTCCTTCGGGCGCTGGCCTCTTTCGGGGCTGGGGCGGACATCGTCTCCGGCGGAGAGCTTTACCGGGTGATGAGGGCCGGGTTCGACCCGAAGAAAGTCGTCTTCGCCGGCGTGGGCAAGACCGAGCAGGAGCTGATGGCCGGGCTCGGGGAGCGCATCCTGCTCTTCAACATCGAGTCGGCCTCGGAGCTTGAGCACCTGGAGCGCCTGGCGTCCCGGCACGGCAAGAAGGCCCGCGTCTCGCTGCGCGTCAACCCGAACGTGGACGCCGAGACGCACGAGCACATAACCACGGGGCGGGAGCGGGACAAGTTCGGCATCCCGGTGGACGAGGCGCTCGCGCTCGCCGAGAGGATCGGGGAGTTCCGGTGCGTGGACCTGATCGGGGTCCACCAGCATATCGGGTCCCAGATCACCAAGATAGACCCCCACACCGAAGCCATCGAGAGGAGCGCGGGACTCGTCGAGGAGCTCAAGCACCGCGGCTTCGACATCAAATACTTCAACATCGGCGGCGGCCTCGGCATCCGCTACAAGGACGAGAAAGTGCCGACCGCGAAAGACCTGGTGGATGCCGTCCGGCCCACCCTTGAGTCGCTCGGGGCGAGCGGCACGAAGATACTCTGCGAGATGGGCCGCTACATCGCCGGCAACGCGGGGGCTCTCCTGACGCGTGTGATCTACCGCAAGAAGAGCGGCGAGAAGAGCTTTATCGTCGCCGACGCGGGCATGAACGACCTCATCCGCCCGAGCCTCTACGACGCCCACCACGAGGTGCGGGCCGCGCGCGAGGACGGGTCTCTGGCGAACGCGGATCTCGTCGGTCCCGTCTGCGAGTCCGGCGACTACCTGGCCCGCGACCGCGAGCTGCCCGACGCCGCCGAGGGCGAACTGCTCGCCGTCATGAGCGCCGGGGCCTACGGCTTCTCGATGGCCTCCAACTACAACTCCCGCCCGCGCCCCGCCGAGGTCATGGTCCGGGGAGATAGCTTCGCCGTCGTGCGCGAGCGCGAGCACAACGCCGACCTCATAAAGGGAGAGCTGGTCCCGGCTTTCTTGTAACGGGAGCCGACGGGCGCATGCTCCGCCAGAGTTCTACTCGTTAAGTCGTGCGTCGCTACGGCGTAGCGGACCAGTGGGGCTACTCTACGTCCTCTGGCGCTGATTGACGAGGAGGGGGGAGAGGCCTGGACGGCGGCGGGCCAGCGCGGAGTCAATGGAGAGCACCTTCGCGGACCGGCTGAGGAGGATTAGCAGCGAGATCAGGGCGACCACCACGTTTATCGTGAGGAACTCGGGCGCCCCGAGGCCGGTGCCGAGCCGGACGCCTCCCTGGGAGAGCATGATGTTGATGCTCATGGCTATGCTGCCGATGGCCGCCAGGTTGGTGAGCAGACCCAGGATAAGGGCTATCCCCAGCGATAGCTCCACGACGCGGGCGACCTGAGCGAAGAGCTCTGCGTTGGGCACGACGGTGCCCTTCATGAACCCCTGGAAGAACGGCGGGGCCTGAGAGACGAACCCGCCCGCCTTGAGGCTCTGGGCGAACTGCTGCGGGAAATCCGGGTTCAGGAGCTTCTCGATAGCGCCGTTGAGCCAGACGGCCCCGATCAGGATCCGCACCCACGCCATAGCTCTCATCCGCGAAGCACCTCCCTGATAGCCCGAGCCCTCTACTTTTTAGTATACGCGCGCCCGGAACGAAAGGATGGACAAACCGCGGCGCAATTCTCTGCGTAAGTAGCAGATGTACGGGAAAGGGCGGAAGCCCACAGATGAAGGAGGATGCCTTGGGCGAGGAAAGAGTACCCAGGAGGGAGTTCATCCGCTATGGTGCGGCAGTCGGGCTCAGTGTAGCCGGCGCCTCCGTGCTCGCTTCCTGCGGCGGGGGCGGAGATTCCGCGCAGAGCGAAGAGAGCACGAAGAAGAAGTCTTCCTCCAGCGGCGGCACTACGGACCCCACGGTGGGCTCGGGGGAACCTATAGTTTTGGCGGCCTTCCTGCCGCCGGGCTTCGCCTTCCCATTCACCATAGCCGAGTCGGGCAAGCCCGCGCTCCTGGTACACCTCAAGGACGATAGCTGGGCGGCCTACGAGGCTGTATGTACGCACAAGGGATGCGAGATAGGCTACCAGGTGGATCAGCCCCTGCTGCGCTGCCCGTGCCACGGCTCGGGCTTCGATCCGGCCGACGGCGCGGTCGCGAACGGACCCGCCCAGAAGCCGCTGCAGAAGGTAAAGGTCAAGCTCAAGGGTGACAACGTTGTGCGCGCGTAGCGCCGTTTGTCGAACATCTTGAAACGCCGGGAGCCGGGAGCGGGCTGTTACGCCATGGCTCCCGGCCCGCGTTCATGCGCTGGATCCCCTGGGTTACGGTGCTGCGGGCGCTCCGCTCGGGATCGTCTCGGGTGACCATTCGTCCGGCGGAAAGTCGGGCACGGGCGACACGCCGTCCCGCACGGCCGCCCAAAGGGCCTCTCCGTCACGGTGACCTTCGATCACCCGCTCCAGATCGGTCTCGCGAGACCATTGCTCGCGTGGTACCGGCGCTCCGTCGAAGCCGTGGGCGAACCCCTCGGCGTAGGGACGGCCAAACTCCCGGCGCGCGGCCTCGTAGTGTTGCTCACCGGCGAGACGGGGGATCACGCCAGCCTCCACGATAACGCCAATGCCGCACGCCGCCTCGAGCGCCGCCCGGCTTGTTCCTTCCGGACGGGTAAAGCGGGCGAACGATCCCCGCTCGGGCCGCGCGCCCGTGATCTGATACGCCCCGACGCCCGTCTCGACAGCTATGCGACCCTGGCCGCTCTTCTCCGCGGACATCAGCGCGCCCCTCCGAAGACCGCGCTAAGTGGTATGTTGCCGTAGCCGGGGACGGACAGCCCCACCGACCGCGCCCCGTCTTCCGTCACACCGTCTCCGTTGCGTGGGAAGATCCGGGCTTCGACGGAGCGCCATCCGTAACCGGGAGCCTTGATCTTGAGGCTCGTCTCGACCGGGAGGTCTCCCTTCTCGATGCCCGAAAGGGCCTCGACCGGGAACACAGTTCTGACAGGTACTCCGCCGTAGCCGGCTGCCTCGACCCGCAGGGATACTTCCCTGGTTTCTACAGACCATCTCTCGGTCCCTAGCGTTTCGTTCCTGAGAGCTTGCGCCATCTTGCCTGAACCTCCGTTTGGATTTCGGAGTCCGGATCTACATCGCTATCGGCGGCGCCGAACCGGACCTTACGCTCTCAAAGGTAACGTCGCGGTATGAACTTGTCCAAGACAATTTGCAGCAGTATTAAGACCTCAGAGATCTGAAACTCCGGGAACGCCATCCGGGATGTCCGCGACATCCGCGACGGCCCTCACGACCTGCAGGAAGGCTCTCACGGTCGGGGTCTCGCCCCCGCGCCGCCAGGCGACGGCCGTGTCGGGGGCGGGAGGATGCCCGCGCAGGGAACGGTAGACGACGCCGTGGTAGCGCAGGTGGCGCATCGAGGCGGGGACGAGTGCGACCCCCATCCCGGCAGCGATCAGGCTCACCTGGGTGGGTAGCTCGGTAGCCTCCTGCACCACCCGCGGGCTGAAGCCGGCGTCCTGGCAGGTGTTGATAACGGCGTCGTGGAGCACGGCGCCCCTGCGCCGGGGGAAGATCACGAACGGCTCCTCCGACAGTTCGCGGGGGTCGACGACCCTGCGGCGGGCGAGCGGATGGTCTGCCGGGAGCGCGGCCACGAAAGGTTCCCGGCGCACGACCGCCACCTCCAGGTCCGGGTTTTCGGTCGAGGTGCGCAGGAGTATGGCGATCTGGATCTCGTCTTCGCCCAGAGCCCGCACCAGCTCCGAGCTCAGCAACTCGCCTCGCAACTCGATCCCGAGGTCCGGCAGCCGCTCCCGCGACGCCTTGAGCAGCAGGGGCAATACGCCATATGCGGCCGAGCCCGCGAAACCCAGGACCAGCCGTCCCAACTCACCGCGTCCCGCGCGTCTGGCAGCCTCCTCCGCCCGCTCATTGTAGGTGAGCACGCGCCGGGCCTCCCGAAGGTACACCTCGCCCGCGGACGTCAGCTCCACCCGGCGCTTGGTGCGTTCCAGTAGCTCGACGCCGAGCTCGCGCTCTAGCTGGATGATCTGCTGGCTCAATGGAGACTGAGATACGCGTAACCGGGCCGCCGCCCGGCCGAAGTGAAGCTCCTCGGCGACAGCCACGAAGTAACGCAGGTGCCGCAACTCTACCATCGGCTGCTCCTCCCGTCCCTGGTCGCGCGCCGGTCATTTACTTTCACGCATCGGTGTGGAGGCTTGTGAAGATCTCCGCCATTCATCACGGTCGCTCCTTGACACTCGCCGATCTCGCCGTTGTAGCTCCTGAATATCCGAATCTTCTCCGGCGTGTGGCGTCGTGCCGGCTACTCGTCAGAGACATTTGCGTAGCGATGCTCCGCCGCGTCCCTGTCGGCGTAGAACCATAGTACATGTCCGTGCGTATATAGACCAAGATCCCTGAAAGCCTACTGTGGAGGAGGAAGTTTTGGAGAGGATTTCGCGCGAAAGGTTCATTCGTGTTGGCGCCGCGCTGGGCGTGAGCGCCGCCAGCGCGTCGGTGCTTGCGGCCTGTGGCGGAGGAGACTCCGGCTCTTCCGGCGGCGGGAACTCGGGAGGCAGCACCGGGAGCAGCGGCTCCTCGGGCGAGGCCTCCACTGTTAAGTCGAAGGACGGTTCGGGCGAGACGACCAAGACGGAGAATGCCTCTGGCAAAGCCAGCGGCGGGTCCAGCAGCGGAGCGATAGCTTCGGAGTCCGAGGTGGCTACTGGTAGCGCGAAGAGCTTCAAGAACTCGGGGCAGCCGGCTGTCCTGGTCCATCTGGATAGCGGCGATTTCGTGGCTTATTCGGCCGTGTGCACGCATCAGGGATGCACGGTGGCCTACAAGGGCGGTCAGCTAGCCTGCCCGTGCCACGGCTCCATCTTCGACCCGGCAAATGGGGGATCGGTGGTTAACGGACCCGCGCAGCAGCCTCTGCCGGAGATACCGGTCAAGGTGGAGGGCGGGCAGGTCGTCAAGGCGTAGCAGTCAGCCGCTCTTTACAAGAACCCGGCCGCCGGATGGATCACCGCTGGCGGCTAAAGTAGAATGCCCTCATGGACTCCAGTGAGGAGCGGATCGGGCTAAACGGCGCGGCGGTGGTTCTGGGCGTGGCGCCGGAGGAAGTCCGGCGCTTCGTGAATGATGGACGCCTGCGCGCCGAGCGGACGGAGAACGGCGGTTACAGCCTCAATTTCGCTGAAGTCCACGCTCTGGCGAGAGAGCTGGAGGTCGAGAGCGCGGAGGAAGAGGTCTTTGAGGGAGAGGTGATCGGGGAGGAGAGCGATCCTCGGTCCCGCCTCCCCGCCGTCCCGTTCGAGCGCTACGAACGTCTCCTCCAGCAGGGCCAGGATTACAAGACCCGCCTCGAAGAACGCAACCGCCAGATGGAAGACATCCGCGTCGAGCGCGACGCCGCCCGTGTCGAGATAGACCGCCTCTGGTCCGAGATAGAACGCCTCAACCTAATCGAGTTCCAGCGCGAGCTTCAGGAGAAGACGATCTCCACTCTCGAAGAAGAGAAGAAGAAGCTCGAAGCCGAACGCGAACGCCTGATCAACGACCGCCTGGAACTCGTCGAGGAGAAGTCCGGCCTCGTCGAGGAACGTATCCGCCTCGAAGCCGAACTCCAGGCCCTCAAGAACCGCGGCTTCTGGTCCCGCCTCTTCGGCGGCTGATAAACCCCGTACCGGGCTTGTACATAAAAAGGAAAGCTCCCGGCTCTCGTGAGAGAAGCCGGGAGCTCGAATACGCTATCTGTACTGGACTACTGCTGAGTTACGTCCTTTCCGGGGCCACCGCGAAGAACGTCCCTGCCGAGGCCACCTTGCAGCGTGTCGTTACCGCTGCTGCCATAGAGCTTGTCGTTGCCACCATTACCCTGAAGCGTATCGTCGTTTTCCTGACCGTAGAGGGTATCGGCACCGTCCTGTCCCTGTATCGCGTCCTTGCCTTCTCCACCGTACACTACGTCTTTGCCGCTACCGGCCTGAATGGTGTCGTTGCCAGCGCCGCCCTTGATAAGGTCGTTACCGCCGAGACCCTTGATGATATCGTTGCCGCCGAGGCCGCAGATCACGTCGCGCTTGGAGGTGCCCTTGAGGATGTTGTCCCTGTCGTTGCCCTTAATGGTGCAGGCGTTGGGGTCAGGCGTGGGGTTCTTCTCGGAGTTGTCGCTCCTAGAGGAGCAGCCTGGATCCCTAAGGTCCACCTTGCTGTCGGCGTCGTTGTCGCGGCCGTCGTTGCAGGCTGGCTTGGGGTCAGGCGTCGGGTCGGGCGGAGGAGGCGGAATCTCCGTCTCAACCTTTATGTCGTCCACCGAAGCCCGGAAAAAGAACTGACTCTCGACCCCGGCAAAGCGCAAGCGCACAGTCTGGCCAGCGTAAGGACTGAGATCGAAGGTCATCGGCGTTGGCTCGAGGGTGTTGGGATCTCCCGCGTTGGTGCGGTAGACCGAGTCCAGGATATCCGCGGGATCCACCGAGAAGGGGTCGGCGGACGGCTTGAGGATGTCCACCCGGTATTGCTGATTAGCTCCGGTACTGTAGTCTAGCGTGTCAGGGGTGGAGAAGCCCTGGGCCTCGTTCTGGTAGTAGAGGATAAACGAGAGCGTGTGCTCCGCGTTCTCCTCTAGAGCGATGTCCTGGTAGAGGACGTGTGACCCTGGGCCAGTCTGGTCCGTGGTGGCGGCGAAGTTTCCCTGCGGCGGAGCCGTGATCTGCCGCCCAGACTGGGGCGACGCGGTGCCACTGTACGCATACCAGTCGCCGTTGCCACCGTTCTGGTTCACGACCGTCCATCCCGTGAGCGTGCCGCTCTCGAAGTCACCGTTCGCTACCGTGGCGGCGTGAGCCGGGCTGGCGAACGCCAGAGCCGCCATCAAGAGCGTCAGGACTAGGGGCACCAGCGCCTTCACCGACCATACTCTCAATAAACCATTACTCAACATGTTTTGCTTTCTTCGCGGTCCTCATCAGCATAGGTCTCTCCTTGTCACCTTTCGCCTCGCGGCGAATTTGCCTTTTGTATCCGTCAATACGATTATCGGACGCATCGGAGAAAAACTGTAACCATACGATATCCTTGAGTTGACGACTTTGTGCATCCAACAGCCGTCTGGCGTGCGGCGGGACTACTTCCGGGTCAGGCAGGGCGCTTGGCTGGAGGCGACGCGGGGGCAGGTGTCCGTTACCATGGTATTCTGGAAGATGGCGGAGAGGGGCCTGGATCTTCAGGGCACCGATTCCGCGGAGACTCGCCGCAACATGGAGGAGATGCGCGACTTCTACGCTCACTGGGAACGCGAGTTACCCGCCATCTTCGAGAGGTGGGAGAAGGAGAAGCAATGAGCCTGGCTATAGAGACCAGGAACCTGACCAAGACCTACGGGCGCAAGGCGAGGGGGATCTCGGAGGTGAACCTCCAGGTGGCGCCGGGCGAGGTCTTCGGTTTCCTCGGGCCGAACGGAGCGGGCAAGACAACGACCATACGGACGCTGCTCGGGTTCCTGCGGCCTACGGGTGGGGAGGCCAGCGTCTTCGGGCTAGACATCCGCAAGGAGAGCGTGGGGATACGCGCTCGTGTAGGCAACCTGCCCGGCGAGTTCGCGCTGGAGGACAGGATGACCGGCGAGGGTCTGCTCAGGTTCTTCGCCCGGTTGCGCGGCGTGAAGGATTTGGGTTACGCGCACGAGTTGGCCGAGAGGCTCGGAGCGGAGTTGCGCCGTCCGATGCGGCGGCTCTCGCGGGGGAACAAGCAGAAGATCGGGCTCGTGCAGGCCATGTTCCATCGTCCGCCTCTTCTCATACTGGACGAACCGACGAGCGGGCTCGACCCTCTGGTGCAGGAGGAGTTCCTGGACATCATCGAGGAAGTCAGGGATGAGGGGAGGACGGTCTTCTTCTCGTCGCACAACCTGGCCGAGGTCGAGCGGGTGTGCGACCGGGTCGGGATCATCCGCAATGGCAGGCTCGCGGCGGTGGAGACCACCGAGACCCTCGTGGACAAGTCCTTCCGCCACGTCGTCCTGACCTTCGCGGAGAGCGTGGACCCGAAACCATTCGAGGCGCTGCCGGGCGTGAAGAACGTAAAGTTCGATGGCGCGAAGGTGTCCTTCACGCTCTATGACAACCTGGACGAGATGGTGAAGCTGGCGGCGAGGCACCGGCTGGTGAACCTGGAGTACGAGCGGCCGAGCCTGGAGGAAGTCTTCCTCACCTACTATGGCAACCACAGGAACGGAGAAGGGGCATGAGCGCTGCGCAGGCGGTCAAGAAGAGAGCGGGAAGGCAGAGGGTTGAGCGCCGCGCGCCGCGGGACGCGCTGCTGGCTCTGATCTCACACACCGTCCGGATGCAGCTCCGGGGGGTGCTTATCTGGGGTGGCATCCTGGGCCTCTACAGCGCCGCGATCGTGGCCACCTACCCGACCTTCGGAGACATGCAGGGGTTCGATCAGTTCGTGCAGGCGTATCCCAAGGGATTGAGAGAGGCGTTCAACATTACGGACATGAGCACCATCGAGGGTTTCCTGGACACGGAGATCTTCAGCTTCATGGCGCCGCTGGCCCTGGCTTTCTTCCCAATCCTGGCGGCGTCGAGCGCGATCGCGGGCGCCGAGGAGCGCGGCACTATAGATGTCTTGCTTGGCAACCCGATACAGCGCTGGCAGCTCGTGGCCGGCAGCTTCGTCGCGACGGCCGTATCGCTGCTGGGCATCCTCGCGGTCGCGGGACTATTCGCCTGGATCACGGCGGCCCTGGTGGACGTGGACCTCTCCGTCGAGAATGCGGTGAATGGATACCTGAACCTGTGGCCGATATGCCTGTTCTTCGGTGGCCTCGCGCTGCTGTGCTCGGCGATCTTCCACCGGCGGTCGCTCGCAATAGCTGTTCCGGGCGTTGTGCTCCTCGGGATGTACCTCATGGACGTGCTCGGAAAAGTCTCCGAAGACCTTGAGGACTTACGACCATACTCCCTCTTCTACTATTATGGATCTGCGATCAGAGACGGCATAGACTGGGTGAACTTCGGTGGGATAACCCTCGTCACGCTGGCGCTGATCGTTCTGGCGATGATCGCTTTCCGGCGGCGCGACATCTACACCTAGCCGTTCGTCCGGGTTCACTGAACGGTGGCGGCGGTTAGAATAACCGTTGCCTATGACGGAGCGCACCAACAGAGATGACCGGAGCGCCGCCTTCCCGACGCTGGCGCGCGGACAGATCGAGGTCCTCAAACGCTTCGGGGAGGTGCGCGAGATCGAGGAGGACGAGGTCCTCTTTAAGGAAGGCGACGCCTCCTACGACTTCATCGTGATCCTGGAGGGGCTCGTGGAGATCCGGGAGAACTTCCGCGGCGAGTCGCGCACCGTCGCCCGGCACGGGGCGGGGCGCTTCCTGGGCGAGATGAACCTGTTCACCGGCCAGGCCGTCTACCTGACGGCGCTCGTGACGGAGCCGGGCGAGGCCATCTTCATCCCGCCGGAGCGTCTCAAGGAGATCGTCGCCGAAGAGCCGGGCCTGAGCGAGTTGATCCTCCGCGCCTTCCTGATGCGGCGTGTCATCCTCTCGGGGCTCGGGACGGGGCTGAAGGTCGTGGGCTCCCGCTACTCGGAGGACACCTTGCGGCTGCGGGAGTTCGCGGTGCGCAACGGCATCCCGCACGCCTGGATCGACCTTGAGGAAGACGAGGGTTCGGAGGCGCTGCTGCGGGAGTTCGGCGTCGAGCCCTCAGAGACGCCGGTCGTGATCTGGCAGGGCACCGACGTGCTCAGGAACCCGACGAACGCGGAACTCTCCCGCGCCATCGGCCTCGGCGCGGACGTAACGCCGGAAGACACCTACGACCTCGTCGTGATCGGGGCCGGCCCTGCGGGGCTCGCGGCCTCGGTCTACGGAGCCTCCGAGGGGCTCTCCACAATCGCCCTGGACGCCGTGGCCCCCGGTGGGCAGGCGGGGACTTCTTCCAGGATCGAGAACTACCTCGGGTTCCCGGCGGGGCTCTCGGGTTCGGAGCTGGCGAGCCGGGCCATGATCCAGGCCGACAAGTTCGGCGCGCGCTTTCCGGGGCCGCGCGAGGTGGTGGGGCTGCGCCGCGAGAACGGACTCTACCGCGTCGCCCTCTCGGACGGCGAGGAGGTTGCGGGCCGCAGCGTGATCATCGCCACCGGCGCCCGCTACCGCAGGCTGGACGCGCCGCGCCTGGAAGACTTCGAGGGCGTAAGCGTCTACTACGCCGCCACCGAGGTCGAGGCCCAGATGTGCGCGGGCTCTGAGGTGATCGTCGTGGGCGGCGGCAACTCGGCGGGGCAGGCCGCCGTGTTCATGGCGGGACGCACGAGGAAGGTCTACGTCCTAATCCGCGGCGGCGACCTGAGCCGGGGCATGTCCCGCTACCTGGTGAACCGCGTGGAGGGGACCCCGAACATCGAGGTCCTGACCCGCACCGAGGTGCGCGAGCTGCTGGGGGATGAACATCTGGAGGGCGTCATCGTGGAGGACAACAGTTCCGGGGAGCGGCGCACGCTCGGAGCGCGGGCGGTCTTCGTGTTCATCGGGGCCGATGCGCACACGGAATGGCTGGAGGACGTGCTGGAGCTGGACGGGCGCGGCTTCGTGGTCACGGGACCGTCGCTGGAGTCTTCCGACGGCGTCGCGTGGCCGCTCGCGCGGGACCCGTTCTTGCTGGAGACGAGCCTGCCGGGGGTGTTCGCCGCCGGGGACGCGCGCAGCGGCTCCGTCAAGCGGGTTGCATCTGCCGTGGGCGAGGGCTCGATGGCGGTGCGCTTCGTCCATCAGTATCTCTTGGAGAGCCGCGTGGAGGCGGTCTCCGGCTGAACTTACTGTGCTAGAGTTCCGCCCTGTATGGAGAGTAGGGATCTAGACCGGCTGCTGTTGAGGACGCGGGGTCTCGCCGTACTGCGCGGGGCCATCGACTCGCCCGTGGCGCGGGACTTCCTGGCGCTGCTGCGGCTTCTGAGCGTGGAGCGGCCGGAAGCCGGGGAGCTTGCGGAGGTCTTCGGGCGTCTCTGGGAGGGACTGGCGATGGAGAACGAGCGTCTGCTCCCCGACGCCTGGCAGTCGCATCTCGTGGGGCGCATCCTGGACGATGAGAACTCCTTCAGCCGCGGCGCGGAGTTGGGCGGCGCGGCTGTCGCGATCCGGGATCAGGCGCGGAGGGACCTCCGCACGTTGCGGACGCTCTTTGACCTCGACGCCCCGACGCTGCTCGGCATGATCGAGGCCGCCGTCCCCGGCCTCACCAGCATCTGGGCCCCCTGGACCGCCCCGGAGCCGGACTCTGAGTCCGCCCGCCATACCATCGCCCGCAAGCTCGCCGCCGCCGGAGACTGGGACTCGTGCGCGGAGCTTCTCGAAGGCCACTTCGCCCGTCACGGCGCGGGGCTCTTCGGCGGCAACCGGGCTTTCCGCTGGTGGGAGGGAAGCCTCCACCCCGTTCCGCGCCCCGACCCGGTGCGTCTCTCCGGTCTCGTCGCCTACGACCGCGAGCGGCGGCCGCTGATAGAGAACACCGAGCGCTTCCTCTCCGGGCTCCCGGCCCATCACGCCCTGCTCTACGGCCTGCCCGGCACCGGCAAGTCCTCGACCGTCAAGGCTCTCGCCAACGAATACGCGGACGACGGGCTGCGGATCGTCGAGGTGGCGAAGGAGGACCTGTCGGAGCTGCCGCGCGTGCTCGAAACGCTGCGCGGGCGCGGGCCGCGCTTCATCCTCTTTGTCGACGACCTCTCGTTCGAGGAGCACGAGGTCGAGTACAAGTCCCTCAAGGCGCTGCTCGAAGGGAGCGTCGAGGAGCCGCCGGAGAACGTCCGGCTCTACGCCACCTCCAACCGCCGCAACATCATCCGGGAGAGCTTCTCCGACCGGGAGGACGGCTTCGCCGGCGACGATGTACACGCCCGCGACACCATGCAAGAGAAGCTCTCGCTCTCCGCGCGCTTCGGGTTGCGTGTTACCTTTCCCTCTCCAGACCAGAACCGCTACCTGGAGATAGTCAGCGGCCTAGCCCGCGAGAGGGGCGTCGAGATCCCGGAGGGCGAGCTTCGGGAGCGCGCTCTGCTGTGGGACCGCTGGCACGCCGGACGCTCCGGACGCACCGCGAGACAGTTCGTGGACGAGATCCAGGCGGAGACATCCACCAGGGTCTAGCCCATCCGTCGTATCCCTCTAAGACCTTTTATCCTCCTCATATATCGCGTTTGCCAGCTACGTTAGCCCATTTGGACTAGATAAAGTTCACTGATTTACGCGATGGCGTAAGGGGATCCGCGAGGCATGATACCCGCATAGCCTCCACGCTAACGCGGATGACCCATTGCCGAAGAGGCCGCAAGCAAACAACGAAGCCGAAAGGGGCCTCATGTACACGGAGTCGCGGGGATCATATAAGTTCTTCATGTTGCTGGTAGCGATACTTCTAACTTTGGCGTCGGTTGCGACGTTTGCGGGGAGGGCGAACGCCCTCGTTCAGGACAGCTCCCCGACAGTAGAGTCCCCGGACAAGCCGAACGCCGAGGACGACGCCTACTCAGTGGATGAGGACAACACGCTCGTGGTAGCGGAGCCCGGCGTCCTCGGCAACGACACGGACCCCAACGGTAGACCGCTGCACGCCGAGCTCAAGACCGGCCCCGCGAACGGTACGCTCGACTTGAACGAGGATGGCTCCTTCTCCTACACGCCCGCCGCCGACTTCTCCGGCACGGACAGCTTCGTATACGAGTCCTGTAACAACATCGAACCGGAGATCTGCGACGAGGGGACGGTTACCATCACGGTCAACCCGGTCAACGACCCGCCCTTCGCGGACGATGATAGCGCGACGACCGACGAGGACACCGCCGTCGTCATAGACGTCAAGGACGGCGACTCTCCCGGCCCGGCCGACGAGTCCGGGCAGAGCCTGACGGTCGATTCCGTTACCGACCCGGCGCACGGCGCGGCGGAGATCATCACGACCGGCGGCGACGCCGGCAAGGTCCTCTATACCCCCGACCCGAACTACAGCGGGTCCGACGCCTTCGACTACACCGTCTGTGACGATGGTTCTCCCATCAAGTGCGATGTCGGCACGGTAACCGTCACCGTCAACCAGGTTGACGACCTGCCGGAGATAAACCTGGATGAGGAGAGCGCCCGCGTGGTGAACGAGGGCGACTCCAGGACCTACAGCTACAGCGTGGAGGACGTGGACGCCCCCAGCCAAATCTCCGAGAGCTGCGGCGCCAACGCCACCTACACCGACACTCCGGATGCGAACAGCTTCGAGTGCTTCTTCCCGGATGGCCCGAAGACCACTCAGGTCTCCGCTCTGGTTAACGTGCCACAGGAGCTCTCCCAGGCCAGCGATACCCGAGTCTCCTCCCTCGAAGACCTCGGCGCCCGGATCACGGTCCAGATCAAAAACGTCGCTCCCCGCCTCTCCCTGACCGGTTCTTCTAAGGCCAAGAAGGGACAGACCCTGCCCTTCCGGTTCACCATCACCGATCCCGGCAGGAACGACACCATGAGCTTCGGAGCCGGCTACCCGCTTTGCGGCCAGGGCGCCAGGCTCGCCTCCCGGCCCCTGATCGGCGGCGGCCTGCTGAAGTGCTCTTACCTGAAATCCGGCTCCCGGCCGGTCCTCTCCATGCAGGTGAAGGACTCGGACGGCGCGATGTCAAACAGGGTCAACCACATGGTCTCGGTCGCCGCCGCGAAGCCGGCTCCGAAGCCGCACCATGACAAACCGCATCACGACAAGCCGCACCACCCGAAGCCGCATCATGACAAGCCGCGCCCGAACTGCAAGGATATACCCAGCAAGCCGGGTCACGTGGGGAGCACGCACGGCGGAGACCCCTCCCAGGCGGGCGATGCCCGGGGCTCGTGCAGCGGGCATGCCACAGCCGGCTGAACGGGATGTCTCGCGCATAGATAAAGCGATAGGATAGACACGACGAAGCCCCGGTCCGCACCTCCCGGACCGGGGCTCTAATTTGCGGTGGGCATCCCGGCTAGAGCTTCTCGGCGCGGGCCAGTATCTTCTGGAGGTCTCTCTGGAGCGCGGCGGCTTCTTCCTTCGGGGAGATGCTGCCGGTGAGCGAGGCGTGGAAGCGTCCCGATATCGCCAGGGACATGTCATAGTAGTATGGTGAGGTCGGCCGAGAGCGGACGTTCTTTATGGCCTCCTTGCCCAGCGCCGCAACGGGCACCTCCTTTAGTATCTCGGAGTCGTCGTAGAGAGCTTTTAGGGTAGGGAGGTAGCCGCCTTTGAGGGCGCGTTCTTTCTGTTGCTCGGAGCCGCTCAGGTACTCGATGAAAGCCCAGGCCGCGTCCATCTTGTGCGTGGCGGCATTGATCATCAGGTTCCAGCCGCCGAGCCCGCTGGAGGACCTCTCGCCACTCCGGGCCGTCGGGAGCGGCGCCAGACCTATCTGCTCCGGTTTCACCTTCGAGAGCGAAGGGTTGGACGAGAGCGCGTATACGAACGGCCAGTTCCGCATGAAGACCGCGTCGCCCGCGAGAAAGACCGTGTAGGCTTCGAGCTCCTTGAAGCTCGATACCGCCTCCGGCGACGTCCCGCTCTCGACCATGCCGCGCGCGGCCCGGAGCCCGTCCACGGCCCGCGGCTCGCCGATGACGACCCGGTCTTTCGGTCCCAGCACGTCGCCGCCCGCGTTCCAGACGAACTCCAGCGCGTTCACTACCCCGCCCTCGTAGTCCGCGCCCTGGAAGGCGTAGCCGTACTTGATATTCTGGTCTCTCTGGACCTTCTGCGAGATCTCCATGAGCTTGTCCCAGGTCCTGGGGGCTTCGGAGAAGCCGCTCTTCTCCAGCAGGTCCTTGCGGTAGTAGAGCATCCCCGCGTCCGTAAACCACGGCACGCCGTAGATGCCGCCATCGGATGTGTTGGAGGCGATGGCGCCGGGGAGGTGGCGGCTCTGGAGGTCGGGAGAGAAGCGGTTGGAGAGGTCGGAGATCCAACCTTTCGCAGCGAACTGAGCGGGCCAGATGACGTCGCCGCTTATTACGTCCGCGCGCGTCTCACCGGCCTGGAAGCCGGTGCGCAGCATCTCAAAGTACTGGCCCGTGTCGGCCGGGGCTTGATGCAGCACGACCTTTATCTCGCCCTGGTGGCGCCGGTTGAAGCGGTCGATCTGCTCCTGCCAGATCTGAGCTCCGTCGGGACCGTGAGTGAAGATGAGCTTCGCCGGGCCTTCGCGCTCGCCTTTCGAGCATCCCGCGGCTCCCAGCAGAGATACCCCCGCGATTCCCACGCCGCCTAGCTTCAGGAACTCCCGGCGATTGATGACCTTTGGTCCGGACGCCGGGGTCGTCATTTCGGGAGCGTGAAGTAGAAAGTCGCGCCGACGCCGGGCTTGCCCTCGGCCCACACCCGGCCGCCGTGGCGCCGGATCACGCGCTGCACCGTCGCCAGTCCTATTCCGTTCCCCTCGAACTCATCGGCCGGATGCAGGCGCTGGAACGCCCCGAAGAGCTTGCCCGCGTAGGCCATGTCGAAACCGGCCCCATTGTCGCGCACGTAGTAGACAGGTTCTTCTCCATCGCTTCCGGGTTCGGAGCCGAACTCCACCTGAGCTACATCCTCTCCCGCGGTGAACTTCCAGGCGTTGCCGAGCAAGTTTTCGAGCGCCACCCGCAGTAGCCTGGTGTCCCCCTCGGCCCGCAGGCCATCCTCCACGGCTAGCTTTACGCGGCGGTCCGGGTCGGCGGCCTGTAGCTCGGCGGCTATCTCTCGCGCCAGGGCGCTCAGGTCCACGGTCTCCCTGAAGAGCGGCTTGCGCGTTACGCGCGAGAGGTCGAGCAGGTCGTCTATGAGGTGGCTCATGTGCCGGCTCGCGGCCTTAACGCGCTCTAGGTGTCCGCGGCCCTCCTCGTCGAGACGGTCCGCGTAGTCTTCGAGGATTATCTGCGAGAAGCCCTCGATGCTCCTGAGCGGGGTCCGCAGGTCGTGAGAGACCGAGTAGGAGAACGCCTGAAGCTCCGCGTTGGTCGCCGCCAGCTCGCGGTTGGCCGAGGTGAGCTCTTGATTGGTGGCTTCCAGCTCCCGGTTCGCGGATTCTAGATCTCGGCCGACCCGCTCGGCGGCGGCGCGGTTGACCGAGAGCATCCACGTAACCCCGAAGAGCATCAGGCTTATAGCGCCGCCGCTCAGGAGTACGAAGAGCGGGAGGTTGGTCCGCCAGCCGCTCTCGAAGCCGGGAAGCGAGCTGAAGTACAGGGTCCAGATGCGCCCCGCGACCTCCATCGTGGTGGTGTCCTCGAAGGGCGGAGAGTAGGAGCTGTCGGCGGCGTGCAGGGCCCCGTCGTCATCGTGCAGCAGCCCCGAGGAGGTCAGCTCCGCGCCGTCGAAGACCTCCAGGTCAACGCCGGGTGATGTCTGATCTCCGAAGATACCCGCGAGCAACTCGTCCGCTCCAAAGACGCCGACGATGTAACCCTGCAAGGACTGACGGCGCGCGTCGGGGTTATCGTGAGGCGCGCCATTTTTGTACACCGGCGTGTAGACTACGAAGCCCGGGCCTCCGCCGGAGCCTTTCTTGCTCGGAAGGTCTATTTTGCCCGAGGCGCGGGGCAGGCCCGTGTCTCGCGCCTGCTCCATCGCCGCCCGGCTCACTCGTTCGGCGTAGAGGTCCCGGCCGAAGAGAGCGCGGTTCGCTCCCTCGAACGGCTCCACGTAGGTAATGGGGAAGTACTCGTAGCGCTCGCCCGCGGGCCGCAACTCGTAGTCCGGGAAGCCCTCGCCGCGCAGCCGGGACACGTGTTTATCTCTCCCCTCCAGCGTGACGCGCGGGGCGTAGCCCATGGCCCGGATGCCGGGATAGCGGCGCTGGAGGTCGGAGGCCGCCACGTACCGGCTCCACTCCTCGCGGGTAACGGAGTTGCTGGCGGCGAAGAGTCCCCGGCCTTCCAGCATGGCGTCCACGTAAGTGTCCATGCGCCGGTCCAGCGCGCGCTGAACTCCGCTGGTCGTCTCGTCAAAGCGCGCGTTCTCCCGCGCCTCGACGTTCTGCTTTACGTAGAGAGCGGCGAGGACGGTGAGCAACAGAGCGACTACCAGTACGCCATAGGCCGCGGCGGTGCGTCTCAGGTGGTCCCGGACGGCCTGCCGGATCTCTCCGGTTCCTTTGATCCTGGACGGCAACTCATCACGCTCCGACTGGCGGGTTCTCGTTGAGCACCAGCCAGTAGGACTTGAGCTGTTCGATGGCCGCGGTGAACTGCACGAAGTTCACCGGCTTTCGGACATAGCTGTTGGCGCCCAGACCGTAGCCTTCCAGCATGTCCTGCCGCTCCGTCGAAGAGGTCAGGATCACGACGGGGACGAGCCGGGTGCGGTCGTCGGAGCGCATCCGCCGCAGCACCTCCAGACCGTCCACCTTTGGGAGCTTCAAGTCCAGCAGGACGAGTTGCGGAATGACCTCCGGATCGGTGTGGGATCCTGTGGCGAAGAGGTACTCCAGGGCCTCGACTCCGTCGTGGGCTACCACCACCCTGTTCATGACGTTGTTCTTCTTCAGCGCCCGGAGCGTGAGCAGCTCATCATCGGGGTTGTCTTCTACCAGCAATATGACCTTGTTACTCATGTAAACACCCCCGGATTATGCCAGATGCTACATTGCGTAGGGGCTCGGCGCAAGGTCTCGCTGTTCGCTCCGGAGCGTCTTTTGAGCGGGGTTCGCAAATCCGGTCTTTTCTAGGCTACCCGGCGAGGTCCGCCGTCTATCCTGTCGGCGATGAACGGGTAACGGTAGTCCTCGCCCTGGCTGACCCTGTATGCCGCGTAGCAGCCGTGGACGAGCGGGACGAGCGCGATCAGGGGCAGCAGGAAGAACATGAAGATCCCGACGATGACGAGGCTCAGGATCAGACTCAGGATAGTGTAGGCGATGAGTAGGACGACCCATGCTAGCTGATACCAGAGCGCCTGCAGGGCATGGAAACGCACCCTCTCTGAGCGGTCCCTGTACACCAGCCAGATGATGAGAGCGCCGAGCGGCATCACGCCGATCAGGGCCGCCAGCACGCTCAGGTGCGAGATGATGGACCACGTCTGCTCGTCCTGCGGGGACATGGTAGTGGGATATGCTTGCCGCTCGGTTTCGTTATGAGGTTCTTGCATAGCCGCTTCTCCTAAGATTGCCAGGTTACTTTAACCGCTCACATCATATTCCCCTGGTGGGTCGAGCGCATCACTCAAATGAGTGATTTTCTATGAGTCGCCATCCGAGTATTCTCTGCTGGCAAAAGAGAAGGGCCGGCGATCTAGGAGGGGGAAATTGGACGCCGGCCCGGTAATGTTCAAAGTATCTACCCTGGAAGTGTGTCCCGGCATCACTCAAATGAGTGATTTTTTGCGATTTGCGAAAATTTTTTCTGTTCGGGTTGCGAGACGGGCGCGCGGATATTTGCCACCGGTCCGGTACAAGAATAGAATTGGAAGGAGTGAATGGAGCGAGGGAGATCTCTTTGCCTATCCCGAAATGGGTAGAGCTTGTCCGGTATCGGGTCGCGAAGTGTGGCCGCGCCACGATTATTTTTGCGCCGGGGCCGCGAGAGAGAGAGGAGTCCGGGTGGGCAATCCGCTGAGAGTCCTGGTGGTGGAGGACTCGGAGGACGATACCCTGCTTCTCCTGCATGAGCTCCGGCGCGGAGGATACCAGCCGTTCCACCAGCGGGTCGACACCGAGCAGGCCATGAAAGCCGCTCTCCGCGAGTGGGAGTGGGACCTGGTCATCTCGGATCACTCCATGCCGAACTTCAGCTCGTCGGCGGCGCTGGACCTCTTGCGGAGCGAGGGCTACATGGACCTGCCGTTCATCATAGTCTCCGGTCAGATAGGCGAGGACTCGGCGGTCCTGGCGATGAAGTCCGGGGCGCAGGACTACCTGATGAAGGACAACCTCCGCCGCCTCACCAGCGCCATCGAACGCGAGCTTCGGGAGGCGGAGGTGCGCCGGGAGCGACGCCTGGCGGAGGAGGCCCAGAGGCGGGCCGAGGAGAAGTACCGGGGCATCTTCGAGAATTCCGTCGAGGGCATCTTCCAGACCACGGTGGACGGTGCGTTCCTCATCGCTAACCCGGCGCTGGCCCGCATGTTCGGCTACGAGACCGCCGAGGAATTGCTGCGCAGCGTCTCCAGTATCGGGGAGCAGCTATATGTGGACCCGGAGCGCCGGGCGGAGTTCGACCGGCTCGTGCAGCGGGACGGATTCGTGCGGGGGTTCGAGATCCAGATGTACCGCGCCGACGGGAGTGTGATGTGGGCTTCCGTAAGCGCGCGCGCCGTGCGCGACGAGGAGACTGGAGAGTTCGCCGGTTTCGAGGGGACCCTTGAAGATATAACCGCCCGCAAGAACGCCGAGGAGGCGCTGCGCGAGATCCGGGAGTTCGAGCGGCGGCGTATTGCGCGCGAGCTACACGACGTGGTGCTCCAGGACCTGACCTACTCCCTCCAGTCCATGCAGCTTTCGAGGGCGGTCGCCGCAACCGCCGGGTCTGTCGGCGGGCCCGGCCGGGGGTCCGGCAGTGAGGCGGACGAGGAGCGGGACCGGCAGATAGAAGCGTTGCGCCGGGCGGTCAAGGGGCTGCGCGACGCGATCTACGACCTGCGGCTGGAGGGTGTCCGGGAGCAGCCGCTGGTGCGGTCGCTGGAAGCGCTCGTCGAGCTCAACCGCCAGATGGTTCCAGACCGTGAGATAGAGCTGGCGGTAGACGAGGGGTTCCCGGACTCCATAGCCGGCGTCTCCGGGGTCGAGATCACGCGCATCGCCCAGGAGGCGCTCGCCAACATCCGGCGCCACTCCGGGGCGCGGCGAGTGAAGGTCCATCTCAGTTCTTCCGGCGAAGAGGTGTGCGTGAGCATCGAGGACGACGGGCGGGGTTTCGCGCCCGGAACCTCTCCCGGCATGGGCATGACCGGGATGCGGGAGCGCGCGCTCGCCCTCGGCGGCACGCTGGACGTTAGCGGCGAGCCCGGAGCCGGAACACGGGTGTGCTTCCGGGCCGATCTCTCGACCCTCATGGAGGCGCCCGTGGACGCGGCTGGTGGTAAGAGGCAGCCGGGAGTTTAGTCTCGCAAGCTGCTATATTTCTTGCTGGTAACCCCGGGCTGCGAAAGTAGTAATGAAAGGCAGAGATGCATCGAATCTTGCTTGTCGAAGATCACGCATCCTTCCGGCAGACCCTTGCCCTGATGTTCGACCGGGAGACGGAGTTCGAGGTGGCCGCGCAGGCCGGTTCGCTCGGAGAGGCTCGGCAGGTGGCTGTGGAGTTCGGAGACGCGATGGATCTCGGGGTAATAGACCTGACTCTCCCGGACGGCGAGGGGATAGAGTTGATCCAGGAGATCCGGGAGGTCAGCCCGCACTTCTCTGCCCTGATCCTCACGGCGAGCCTGGACCAGGCGGACCACGCCCGCGCCATCGAGGCGGGCGCCGCCGGTGTCCTCCACAAGTCCGCCGACGTGGACGAGATCGTCGGCGCGGTAAGGACCCTCGCGGAGGGCAAGACCCTGATCTCGCCGGAGGAGATCGTGACTCTATTGCGCCTGGCCGGGTCCAACCGCGAGCAGGAGCGCGAGGCGCGGGCCGGCATAGAGCGCCTGACCCCCCGCGAGCTTCAGGTGCTCCAGGCTCTCGCCGAAGGCCTCTCGAATAAGGAGATCGCCGAGCGCCTGCACGTCAGCGTGGATACCGAACGCACCCACATGATGAATATACTGACCAAGCTGGGCGTCCACTCGCGCCTGCAAGCCCTCCTCTTCGCCGTCAAGTACGATATCGTCGAGTTGACTTAGAGTCACGAGTAGAGCCGCGAGCTAGAGCAGCAACTCTCCCTCGCAGACATACTCCGCCGGCCCGGTCATGTAGACGGGCTCGTCCTCGCCGGCCCACTCTATCTCCACGATGCCGCCGTCGAGGTGTATAAGCGCCGGGCTCTCGGCGAGGCCCCGAGAGACCGCCGCTACCGCCGTCGCGCAGGAGCCGGAGCCCGACGCGAGCGTCTCACCCGCGCCGCGCTCCCAGATCCTCATCCGAACGTCGCGCCGTCCCCGCGCGAACGCGAACTCCACGTTTGTCTTCTCCGGGAAGGTTGGGTCGTTCTCGATAAGCGGCCCGACATCGCGCAACTCCAGCGCGTCCACCGCCGCCGCGCTCTCCAGGAACGCGACCGCGTGCGGGTTGCCCATCGAGACGCGCAGTAAGGCGAAGCCGCCGACCTCTACCTCTGTGCCGAGCACTGGAGGACCCATGTTCACCCGTGAGGAGCCGTCTTCCCGCAGCACCACCTTCTTGACGCCGGCCCCGGTACCTATAGTGAGGGCGTCGCCCTCCACCATCTCGAAGTCCCGCGCGTAGCGGGCGAGGCAGCGGATACCGTTACCGCACATCTCCGAGACCGAGCCGTCGGAGTTGAGGTAGACCATCTCGATATCCGCGACCTCCGAGGGGGTGGGGACGAGAATCCCGTCCGCTCCGACGCCGAAGTGCCGATCGCAGACGCGCCGGGCCAGATCCGGCAGGTCCACGCCCTCGACCTCGCCGGGATCGAAGATGATGAAGTCGTTGCCGACGCCGTGCATCTTGGTGAATCGCATAGACCGCTAAGGTTGCTTCCCGATCTCCAGGTCAACTTCAGCCTGCCGTCATGGCGCGCCACGACGTCCAAGCCTAGGTCAGTGTACACGGACCGATAGCTCCCGGCACGCTCGCGCTTTCACTCCCGGCGCTGCTCCACATCTCCGCCGCCGTGCGCTTCCTGAGTATCTCGGGAACCACCAACTGCGCGGTTTGTGCGGAACTTTCCGCTGGTGCTCTTCATACCTCTCGCTCGCCTGACTTTGCGCTCGAACGAACTGCGAGGTCAACCGAGACGCGGCTATTGCTGCCAGCGCCTCCTTACATCGTCGGCGAAGGCCGTGTACTCGCGAACCGGCAGGACTTCCGCCATCGTGAGGTAATGGGCCATTGGAAGGCCGGCCATGAGGATCTGATCTAGCTCGTCGTGGGACTCGACATCCAGAACGCCCAGCACGCGCCGCTGGCCGGAGACCTTGTAGAGCCCAACGATTTTTCCGGCCTCTATGGCCCCGATTGCCGCGTTTGCCTCTTCCTCCCAGGCCTCCCACAGCTCATCCAGCGACATATCCTTGGGATCAACACGGACATCAACGAAGACCAGCATGTTCGGCTCTCCTTTCTCGGACTTTCCCCACCGCATCTTATACACCAGATTCGAGAGCCCTGGCAAGAGAACACAGTCAGGAGGACCGCAGCGTCGCCATCGCAAGCGTGGCCGAAGTCAGGCGCTGTCGGATGATCTCTTGCTATCTGACCTTCGGCGAGTACGACTGGTTCACCCTCATCGAAGCAGATCGCGCCGGCGCATGTTGGTGAACCGCATGATAGGCGTATTTTGGCTCCGCCGTTCGGGTAAGACCAGGTCACGTTGTCGGTGTCGCTAGTATGTACGAGAGAACAGGCCGTGTAGGAAGGTGGAGACGATGGAAGATCAGAGAGAAGTGTGCCTCGAAGAAGAGGTCTGGAGACTGCGGCGAGCGGGGAACAAACCCGAGGAGATCTCGGCCCGGATGGGCGTGGACGTCTCCTGGGTCGAGCAGGTACTGGCGATGCTCCCGGATGAGGAATATCCCGGCGAGAGCGCGAACCAGGAACGGTGAGGGGTGCGAGGGGGCGTTCCGGGGTAGATTGAGGATATGCCGAACGAGAACCCGCACAGAAGCGTGCGCCGGAGGCGGCGCACGGAGGACGAGCGGCTACTCTCGGCTTCGGGGCTGGACCTCGCCGCCTTCACGGAGACCGATACCTGGCGGGTGTTCAGGATCATGGGCGAGTTCGTCCAGGGTTTCGAGGAGCTGGCGGATCTCGGTCCGGCGGTGACGATCTTCGGCTCCGCGCGGGTGAGCGCCGGGGACGCGATGTACGAGACGGCGACCGAGATGGGACGCCTCCTGGGCGAGGCGGGGTTCACGATCATTACCGGCGGGGGACCGGGAGTCATGGAAGCCGGCAACCGCGGCGCGCGACAGGCCGGCGCTCCCTCGGTCGGACTCAATATCGAGTTGCCGTTCGAGCAGCACGTCAACCCGTACGTGGACATCGAGGTGGACTTCCGGTACTTCTTCGTCCGCAAGATGATGCTCGTCAAGTACTCGCAGGCCTTCGTCATCTTCCCCGGCGGTTTCGGTACTCTGGACGAGCTGTTCGAGGCGCTTACCCTTATACAGACCGGCAAGGTCAGGAACTTCCCCGTCGTCCTCTTCGGCTCGGACTACTGGCGGGGACTTCTCGACTGGTTGAACACCACGATGGTGACGGAAGGCAAGATCTCCTCCGCCGACCTGGGGCTCCTGGCTGTCACCGACTCGCCCGCCGAGGCGCGGGACCTGATACTGGATTCTGTCAGAGAGCAGCAATGGAGCGCCGAACACGAGGAGGGCGCGCGCGAGGCGACCCGCGAGGCGTTCGGCGAAAAACCGGGAAGTTAGTCCCCGGTCTCAGGGCCTCCAATCCCCAGCACGTCGCCCATCGAGTACAGGCCCGGCTCCGCTCCGGCCACGAATTTCGCCGCCCGCAGCGCGCCATCGGCGAAGGTGCGCCGCGAAAGGGCGCGGTGGATGACCTCGACCTCCTCGCCGCCGGAGTAGAAGATGAGCCGGTGCTCTCCGACGACCGCGCCGCCGCGCAGGGCGTGGATCCCGATCTCACCCTCCTTCCGCGGCGCGAGGCCCTCCCGCCCGTAAGTGGCTACCTCGTCGAGATCCTGCCCCCGGCCCTCGGCGGCGGCCCGTGCCAGGAAGAGCGCCGTCCCGGAAGGCGCATCCTTCTTGTTGCGGTGGTGCGCCTCCACGACCTCGATGTCGTAGCCGCTTCCGAGCTTTGCGGACAGTTCCCGCACTACCTCGCGCAGCAGGTTCACCCCGACGCTCATGTTCGGGGCGAGCATTACCGGCGCGCTCTTCGCCGCATCCGCAACCTGCGACATTTGATCCTCCGAGAGCCCCGTCGTCCCGATGACGTGGGGCTTGCCGTAGGACAGGTGCGCGACGGTCGCCTCGGGGGTGGTGAACTCGACCAGGACCTCGGCATTCTCCGGCGGCTCCTCGCTGGCAGTTACTCCCACCTTACCCGCCCCGCACAACTCGCCGAGGTCGGCGCCCAGCTCCGGCGCTCCGGGCTCGACGGTTCCTCCCGCCAGCTCGATGCCGTCCGTCTCCAGGGCGGCGCGGCACAGCTCGCGCCCCATGCGCCCGGCGGTGCCAATTATGGCCACGCGAGTCAAGGGCCTACACTTCCTCGGGCGTGGGGAGGAGGTGACCGTGGCGCTCAAGGGCTTCTTCGAGGCCGCGCAGCTTGTCGCCGGACATCGGCATCAGGGGGAGGCGCATCTCGTCGGAGCAGAGTCCGAGGAGGGAGGCGGCGGTCTTTACCGGGATGGGGTTCGTCTCGACGAAGAGCGCCTTGAAGAGTGGGAGGAGCTGGTAGTGGATCTCGCGTCCGCGCGCGAAGTCGCCTTCCAGCAGCGCGTTGACCATGTCCGCATAGATGCCGGGGGCGATGTTGGAGGTAACGGCTATGACGCCGGAGCCGCCCAGGGCCATCAGCGGGAGCGTCATCGGGTCGTCGCCGGAGAGCAGGTCGAACTCCTCGCCGCAGAGGCGCTTTATCTCGCCCGCAATCCCCGTCGAGAGCGTCGCCTCCTTGACCCCGACGACGTTCGGTACCTCCTCGTAGAGCCGCGCTATCGTCTCCGGCTCGATGGCGACGCTGGTGCGTCCGGGGATGTTGTAGAGGATGAGCGGCAGGTCCGTATTCTCCGCGATGGCGGCGAAGTGCCGGTAGAGGCCCTCCTGGGTCGGCTTGTTGTAGTAGGGGGCCACCTGCAACGAGCCGTCCGCCCCGACATCCTCGGCCATCTTGGTGTACTTGATCGCGCTGTCGGTGTTGTTCGAGCCGGTCCCGGCGATCACCGGCACCCGCCCGTTGGCGACCCGCACGACGGTCTCTATGACCAGCCGGTCCTCAGACTCGCTGAGGGTCGGGGACTCTCCGGTGGTGCCGCAGGGGACGAGGCCGTGGATGCCGTGCTGTATCTGGAACTCGACCAGGTTCTCCAGGGCCTCGACATCCACCTCGCCGTTCCTGAACGGTGTAACGAGGGCCGTGAACGCGCCGCTAAACATCTCTCTCCTCCAGTTCGAAGTCCTTGTGGAGACGCCTTACCGCCTCCTCTACTCTCTCCGCCGGCAACACGCACGTTACCTGTATCTCCGAGGTCGAGACCATTCGTATGGGGATGCCCGCCTCGCCTAAAGAACTGAACATCCTCGCCGCGTAGCCGGGACGGTTCAGCATCCCGGTCCCGACGACCGAGACCTTGCCCAGGTCTTCCTCGCCCTCGACCGCGCCGCCCAAAGAGTCCGCGACCTCCGCGGCGAGTTTTCGCGCCTCGGCGAAGTTGCCTCGGGACACGGTGAAGGCCACGTCGGAGAGGCCGCCTTCCAGGCCGCTCTCCACGATCACGTCAACCGAGATGCCGCGCTCCGCGAGCGGTGCGAAGACGCGGCTCATGGTACCGGGGCCGGTCCTTATCCTGTTCAGGGTTATGCGCGAGACGTCCAGGTCGTGGACGATGCCGGCGACGGTCTCCCGGGTCTCCAGGTGTTCCAAGTGCTTACCTCCTACTATCGCCGTGCCCGGCTCCTCGTCGAAGGAGCTGCGGACGTGGATCTCGACCCCGTAGAGCGCCCCTAGCTCGACCGCCCGCGGGTGCATGACCTTCGCCCCGCGCCAGGACATCTCGGCCATCTCCTCCGATGAGATGACGGGGATTCGCCGCGCCTCGGGGACTATGCGAGGGTCCGCCGTGTAGATGCCGTCCACGTCGGTGTAGATCTCGCACCGCTCCGCCTCCAGCGCCGCCGCGAGTGCGACCGCCGTCGTATCCGAGCCGCCGCGGCCCAGCGTCATCACGTCGCCCAGGGCGTTCATCCCCTGGAAACCGGCGACGATGACGGCCTGTCCCTCGCCGATATACTCTCGGATGCGCTTCGGCTGGATCTCCGATATAACCCCCGAGCCGTAGCGGCCTGTGATCCTGAACCCCGCCTGCGGCCCCGTGAGCGAGACGGCCGGCACACCGCGGTCGTGCAGCGCCATCGCCAGGAGCGCCACCGACTGCTCCTCGCCGGTGGCAAGGAGCTGATCTATCTCCCGCGGCGACGGCTCCCTGCTGACCTCTCCCGCGAGCCTCAAGAGCCGGTCCGTTGTCTTGCCCATCGCGGAGACGACTACGACGATGTCCAGGCCCGACTCCCGCGCTCGTCCGACCCTCGCGGCTACGGCCTTTATGTGCTCCGCCGTGGCCACCGAACTGCCACCGTATTTCTGAACGACGATCCCCAAAGACGGCTTCCTCCCGCTGTTCCTGCTCCCGTGTAGCCTAGCGTATCAGGCGCGTTTTCGCAGCATGGCTCTCGCCGGGCGCACCCAAGATGTTGTGGGTGATTTTCAGGTGTTCGCAACATGAAGAACTTTGGTGACGGGCGAAAAAAGATGCGTGAAGGTCTTGCGCGGCGGCTGACAGTGGTTCAGAATAGCGACCGCGTTCAAAATCTCATTTCTCGCTGGAGGGGGGCTCTTGCGATTTACATCTGTACGTCACGCCGCGGGCAGCGGCGGTTACGGCCGAGGACTCTTTCTCGGGGTCGCGGTATCCGTGGTGATGTTCGTGGGGATAATCTCCCATGCGGCGCAGGCCCAGACGCCGGAGATAGAGGCCAAGCAGGCCGAGGTAACGCAGGCGCAGGCCCGGATAGACGCGACCCTCGAAGACCTGAACAAGGCCCAGGCCGCCTACGACGAGTCGCAGGACAAGCTGGCGAAGGTCGAGGGTGACATCTCCAAGAACCAGGACGCGCTGAAGAAGACCCAGAAGCGGCTGGATGACGCGAAGGAGAAGCTCTCCGACCGGGCGGTCGGCTCTTACAAGTCCGGGGGAGTCATGTACCTGGATGTCCTGCTCTCGGTGAAGTCCTTCGCCGACCTCTCCAACAAGGGCCAGTTCATCCTGCAGGTGCTCAAGCAGGACCGGGACGCTGTGATCAAGATCGCGAAGATAAAGGACGATCTCGCCGGTCAGCAGAGAGCCTTGAAGGAGAAGAAGCAGACGCAAGCTGGCATCTCTGATCAGATGCGGAAGCAGCAGGCCGCCATAGACGACCGGCTCGCCGAGCAGCGGGCGACCTACGCCTCCCTCAGCGGCGAGGTGCAGCGCATGATCCAGGAGGAGCAGGCCCGGCAGGCGCGGGAGGCCGCCGAACGTCTCGCGAAGGCCGAAGCCCAGGCGAACGCTAAAAAGGCCGCCGAGCAGGAGGCCCAGGCCGAGAAGCAGGCCGCCGCTCAGGCGACCCGTCAGCAGATGGCCCAGGCCAACGCCGGCGAGCAGGCCAGCGCCGAGGCCGAGAAGCAGGCCCTCGCCGAGACCACCGCCCGCCAGCAGCGCCAGCAGCTCGCCGTCCAGGCTGACGAGGCCGACAAGAGAGCGGAGAAGGCGAAAGACAAGACCGAGAAACAGCGACTCGCCGCCGAGGCGGAGCAGGCGCGCAAGAAAGCCGCCCAGCAGGCCGCCGCCGAGAAGGCCGCCCGCCAGAAGCAGCAGCAACTCATCGAGCAGGCCCAGCAGGCTGCTCAGGCTGCAAAGCAGGAGGCAAAACAGGCGGCGGATCAGAGCGATCAGCAGAGCGATCAGAGTGCGGCCGCGGATCAGTACGCGAGTGGAGGCGAATCCGCTGCTCAGGATCAGTATCAGGACTCTTCGTCGGGAGGGGAGACGACCGATGCCTCCTCAGCGGAGCCGGACCCCGCGGCCACCTCTTCCGATCCGGGCGCGCAGGCCATACTCGACAACCCGAATGTCAGCCTCACCTCGATGGCTCAGCAGGACCTCTCCGCCGGCATCGTTGACTCGCGGGTTCTGGACGTGGTGGCTTTCGCAGCCCAGGAGCACAGCATCGCGATCTCGGTCTTCAAGACCGGGCATCCCTACGGCCCGACCCTCGACGCTATCGGCCTCGCGGGCTACCCGAACTCCCACTACTACGGCCGGGCGGTAGACATCTATGAGGTGGATGGGGTGCCGGTATCGAGCGGCAACCAGGCAGCCCACGACCTGGCCCAGTCCATCGAAGACCAGTTCGCGCCGGCGGAGCTTGGCAGCCCCTGGGTCTTCGGACCCGGATCTTTCACCAACGAGATGCACCAGGACCACATCCACGTCGGCTGGGCCTACAGCGCGGACGGCGGGTTGTAACAGCCAGCAGATTGACTAATGAACGGTGAAGAGCGCCCCGTCTGCACAGGCGGGGCGCTCGGACTTGATGCCCGCCGCCGACAAAAAGCTGACGGGTTGAAGCTGGTTGGCTGACCGGTTCCCTACGCCACCGGCTGGCCGCCCGTGATGTCTATGACCGCGCCGTTGACGAAGCTGGACTCGTCAGAGGCGAGGAAGACGAAGGCGGGGGAGACCTCTACCGGCTGACCGGGACGGCCCGTCGGCGACTGCTGGCCGAAAGAGGAGACCGTATCTCCGGGCATGGAGGCGGGTATGATCGGGGTCCACACCGGGCCGGGCGCGACGACGTTGGCCCGGAGCCCATACTCTACGACCTCCTGCGCCAGCCCCTCGGTGAAAGTCACTATCGCGCCCTTCGTGGCGGAGTAGGGGAGGAGCGGCGGCGAGGGCTTGTACGCCTGCGCGGAGCCCACGTTGATGATGGCGCCGCCCTTCGGCATGTGCGGCAGGGCAGCCTTCACCGTCCAGAACATGGCGTAGATGTTCGTCTTGAAGGTGCGGTCCAGCAGGTCTGTCGAGACTTCGGAGATGCTCCCGACCGTCATCTGATGGGCGGCGTTATTGACCAGCACGTCTATCCGACCGAACTCCTCGACGGCCTTCTCGATGAGGCTGACGCACGTCGCCTCCTCGCTGATGTCTCCGGGGAACCTGACGCAGCGCCTGCCGGACTCCTCGACGGCCCGCGCCGTCTCCTCTGCGTCGGACTCCTCTTCGGGGAGGTAGGAGATCAAGACGTCCGCCCCCTCACGGGCGAAGGCGAGGGCGACGGCCCGTCCGATACCCGAGTCGCCGCCGGTTATGACGGCTTTCTTGCCTTCGAGCCGTCCGCTGCCCCGGTACGTCTCGTAGCCGTAGTCGGGCTTCGGTTCCATCTCGGACTCAAGACCGGGGTGCTGGTCTCGCTGGTCCTGCTCCGGGAACTCCGGCTGCGGGTACTTCTCTCTCGGGTCCTGTTGCCCGTGCTGGTCTGTCATCTTCGGTCCTTTCTCTAGTCGTGGACACGCCTATACCCGCAGTTGCGGAACTGTTATTCACCGCCCGTGCATATTTCGGATCATTTCGAGCGGGCGCGGCGTCTCTTTTCGGAATGGTGAAAAATGGGGAGTTACCCGGCGACGAGTCGTCCGGGGAAGGAGACGTTGATGGGAGAGTACGAGGCAGCGTTTCAGAACCAGCCGGTGGACATCAGCGGGCAATTCGCCCGGCAGGAGAACCACTTCTTCCTCGGTGAGAAGGTCGAGAGCTTCGATCCTCTGATGGCGTCCGGAGAGATAATTTGGAAGAGTCTCTCCCTGAAGCAGCGCGTCTCGTACCATCAACTCACCCTCCAGTTCGAGGACTACAAGGTGTGGGAGGACACGCCGCCGGGAGAGTATGAGGACGACCAGGTCCTCCCTTTCGACATCTCCTTCGTGAGCCCGAGGACCGTCCGGCTCCGGGTGGCGGCCCGGCGAGAGCCTATCCGCGAGAAGGACTCGCTCATGCTCGTCGGAGAACCCGGCTCCGACGGCTCCTGGGAGATGAGCGACGAAGGAGGGCGGGTAACCTACACGGCTCCTCACGGCTCCGTCGTGGTGGAGCGCGAGCCCTTTCACTTCGAGTTCCGCGATGCCTCGGGCAGGCTCCTGACCCGCACCAACCACCTCTCCGACACCCGGAGCGTGGTCAACTCGATGCCGACGCCGTTCTCGTTCGTCCGCAACGCCTCGAACCTGCACCGGCACATCGCGGCCAGCTTCAAGCTCTCTCCGGGCGAGAAGCTATTTGGCGGCGGGGAGTCCTTCACGCGGCTCGACAAGCGGGGCCAGAAAATGGTCCTCTACACCTACGACGCCTACAGCGCCCAGACCCCCTACATGTACAAGCCGGTGCCGTTCTTCATGAGCGACCGCGGATACGGGATGTTCGTCCACACGAGCGCGCCGCTCACTTTCGACCTCGGAGGTTCGTATGACGGGGCGAACGTGATCTACCTGGGCGACGACTTCCTGGACCTGTTCGTCTTCATCGGCTCGCCGAAGGAGATCCTCACCGAGTACACCGCCCTCACCGGCCGCGCCCCGACCCCGCCGCTCTGGTCGTTCGGGCTCTGGATGGGCCGCGAGTCCTACTCCTCAGAGCAGGAGACGAGGGAGGTGGCGAGGAAGCTGCGCGAGCACCGCATCCCTTCGGACGTGATCCACCTGGATACCGACTGGACCGAGACCCCGCACCGCTGCGACTACGAGTTCTCCCCTTCCCGCTTCCCGACCGCCGAAAAGATGCTCTCCGACCTGAGAGAAGACGGATTCCGCGTGAGCCTGTGGCAATTGCCCTATCTCAACCCGATGAACGAACTGCACGCCGAGGCGATAGAGAAGGATCTCGTGGTCCTCAGCGCCAACGGTAAGGAGCCCGTGGACGACGCCGTGATAGACCTCGGCAAGCCGGAGGCCGTGGAGTGGTATCAGGGCAAGCTGAAGAAGCTCCTGGAGAAAGGAGTCGGGGTCTTCACGGCGGACTTCGGCGAGGCGGCCCCGCTCTCGGGCATCTACGCCGCGCGGCACGGAGGATTTCACGAGCATAACCTCTACCCGCTGCGCTACAACAAGGCCGTCGCCGAGATCACGGAGGAAGTAAACGGCTACGGTGTGATCTTCGCCCGCAGCGGCTGGGCCGGCTCCCAACGTTACCCGCTCCACTGGGGCGGCGACGCCGAGAACACCGACACGGCTTTAGCCGCAACCCTGCGGGCCGGGCTCTCTTTAGGGCTCTGCGGCTTCTCGTTCTGGAGCCACTTCATCGGGGGCTTCGCCTACCAGAGCCCGGCGGACCTGTACCTGCGATGGCTGGCGTTCGGGATGTTCTGCTCCCACAGCCGCTGCCACGGCGCGCCACCCAGGGAGCCCTGGGAATACGGCAAGGAATTCATGGACGGCTTCCGGCGCATAGTCGAGACGAAATACCGGCTCATGCCCTACGTATACGCCCAGGCCAGGCTCTGCTCCGAGCGCGGGCACCCCATGATCCGGCCGCTCTTCTTCGAGTTCCCGGAGGACCGCACCTCTTGGCTGATCGAGGACGAGTACCTCTTCGGCGAAGACATCCTCGTCGCCCCGCGGCTGGAGGACGCGCCCGGCCGGGACGTGTACCTGCCGCCGGGGTTCTGGATCGACTACCAGACCGGGGAGGTCTACGAGGGCGCGAGGTGGCACGACATCCGGGCCGGAGATCTCCCGATTGTGCTGCTCGTCCGGGACGGCGCGGCGATACCGCACGCGGGACTCGCCCAGAGTACGGAATGGATCGACTGGAGCGAGATAGAGCTTCGTGTCTACGGCGCGGAGACACGCGCTGCCAGGGGCCTCTTCTGCCTCCCTGAAGACGGCGAGTCGCACGTATTGCGCCTTGCGCGCGAGGGTGGGAGCTTCACGCTGGCAGAGGATCCCCTGCCGCATAGAGTGCGCTGGAGCGTGAACGTTTACCCATAGACCGGCCCGGTACGCGCCACATTCTGCGATGTTTGGCTCCCAGGAATCACGGGGGATATCCCGGTAGACTCGGGAGAGACACAAGACCGACGAAGGAGAGGACATGAGCGAGGACGAGCGTCCGGAGGGGATCTTCGAAGGCTACGACAAGAACGACGAGGTAGAGATCTCCTCATATGCCGCGCTGGTAGGTCTGTTCAACCTGCTCTTCGCCTTATTCCTGTTTCTTGCCCGGCGTACAGGGCGGCCGATCCCGGAGCGGATCGAGACTCGGGACATCCTGCTCTTAGGCGTGGCGACCCACAAGTTGAGTTGGCTGTTGGCTAGAGAGCCCATAACGAGCCCCATTCGCGCCCCGTTCACCGAGCTCGAAGAGGTCAAGAGCCCGACGAAGGCGGATGAGAAGCCTCGGGGCACCGGCCTCCGGCGGTCGGTCGGCGAGCTTCTGACCTGCCATTTCTGCCTCGGGATGTGGGTGGCGTCGTTCTTCTCCTACGCGCTGGTGCTCTTTCCGGCGGCAACCCGGCTCGTCGGGGCCATCTTCGCCATGCTCACTGTCTCGGATCACCTCCACCAGACCTACAAGGCCCTGATGGACCGGACGTAATATCTCCAGCGCGGACGAACCGGCTATCTCTGCTCCCTCCTTTGGCGGGGCGCAATGGTCGGATACCAGCCTCGAGGCGTCCGAACAACGGTTGCCGGGTAGAAAGCTCTCCAGCCCTGATAATGGGAGAGAGCTTGAGCGAGGGCCACATCCTTTTTGTGGACGACCGGCCGCAGAACGCGGCTCTCTTCTCGCGCGTACTCAAGATCCACGGTATCACCAACGAAGTGATCCCTGCCGGGGACGGCATCGAGGCTCTGGAATACCTCTTCGGAACGGGACAGCACGCCGGACGGGGCACGCGCATGCCGCGACTGATCATCCTGGACATGCGCATGCCGCGTATGGGCGGGCTGGAGACGCTGCGGCGCATCCGCGCCGACCGGCGCACCGAGATCGTGCCGGTGGTGGTGTTTTCGTCCTCCGACGACCCGCAGGATATGCTCGAAGCCTATCGTCTGGGGGCCAACAGCTACGTGGATAAGGTGTCGCTGAACCTGCCGTATCCCGAGATCGCCGGTATGATCGCCCGGTACTGGCTCCTGGTGAACGAGCCTCCGCCGGGGACGTAGCCTGCGCTAGCAGGACGCGCGATCTACGCGAGCCGCACCCGGCGCAGCCGCAGGTCCGTCAGGGCGGCCTTTGCCGCGGAGTCGCCGGGGACACCGTGGACCGCGCCGCCGGGGAAGGTGGCCGCGCTTCCGATGTAGAGGCCGCGCAGGGGCGTGCGGTAGGGCGAGAGCGAGGGCAGTGGACGGAAGAAGAGCTGGTCCGGGGCCTGGCTCCCGGCGTTCACGTCCCCTCCAACGAGGTTGCAGTTTCGGGATTCCAGGTCCGCTGGAGTCAGGACGTGCCGGCCCTGGATGAGGTCCCGGAAGCCGGGAGCGAAACGCTCTACCTGAGCCTCGATCCTCTCTACGTGACCTTCCAGACTCGCCGGGTCCGCGCCGGACGGGACGTGCGTGTAGGCCCAGAGGGTGTGGCAGCCCTCCGGGGCGCGGGAGGGGTCGGCGACCGTTGGCTGGGCGGCGAGCAGGAACGGACTCTCCGGCAGCCCGCCGAGCTTCTCCGTAGCTATGCCCTCGGATAGCTCCCGCGTGCCGCCGCCGATGTGGAGCGTGCCCGCGCCACGCGCCGTCTCGTAAGACCACGGCGCCGGACCCGAGAGCGCCCAGTCCAACTTCAGGGAGCCCGGCCCGTAACGGTAGCGGGCCATCTTTCTCTTGTACGAGTCCGGCAGCGCGTGGGCCGAGATCCCGAGCAGGCCCTGCGGAGTTACGTCGCACACGACTACACCAGCCTCGAATATTTCTCCGCCGACCTCGACGCCGCGCATCCTGCCGTTCTCCGCCACGATGCGCTCCACGGGGGCGTTCACGCGCAACTCGCCGCTCAAGGAGTTCAGGTAACTCACGAGGGCGGCCGTGATGCGGCCGGAACCGCCCTCGGCGACCGGCCATCCGACGGCGTGGCCGAGCAGATTGAGATAGAAGCCGAAGACCGCGCTCCCGCTAGCGTCCGGCGCCACGTCTCCGTGCAGCGCCGAGCCGTAGAGCCAGGCCTTCGCTCCATCGCCCTCGAACAGCTCGTCCGCGAGCGCCGAGACGGGCTGGAGGATCATGCGCGCCGTCTCCAGCGACCCCGTGAGTCCGAGACCCGCCGCCGTCCGCAGCGACCCCCCAACCGGCGGGAACCCGCCGAGCATCGCCCGCCGGAGCGCGGGCCAGACCTTCAGGTAGGGCGAGATGAAACGCCGCCACGCCTCGCCGTCGCCCGCGGTCAGGTCGTCCAGGGAAGCGGCTGTACGGTCGAGGTCGCGGTAGAGAGCGGCGCCGCGGCTCTCGTCGAGGAGATGAACCATCGCCACGGGCGGGTGGACGAGGCGCAGACCATGCTCGCCGAGCGGCATGCGGGCGAAGACGGGGGAGGCGGCGGTTGCCGGGTAGACACCGGAGAAGGTGTCGTGAAGGAAGCCGGGGATGGTGAGCGCTTCGGTCTTCACCGCCCCGCCAGGCCGGTCCTCGGCTTCGAGGACGAGCACGGAGTGGCCGGCTTCGGCGAGCCGTATGGCGGCGGAGAGACCGTTGGGACCCGCGCCGACGACTATGGCGTCGTAGCGGCCGCTCATACTCTAGCTTCCGCTGGCTGTGGCGGCGCGGCGCGCTGGCATGGAGATCTCATCTAGTGTCCGGCCGCGAGTCTCCTCGCCTAAGAGCCACACGTCGGCGGCTATGACGAACAGGACTACAGCGAACATCGAGAATACGGCGAGCGTCCCGAATCCGGGGGCGCCGAGCATCATCCCGACGATGTAGGGACCGGCGATCCCGCCGATGCGTCCGACGCCCGCGGCCCAGCCCGCGCCAGAGCCGCGCACCGCCGTCGGGTAGAGTTCCGGGGTGTAGCCGTAGATGACGCCCCACGCCCCGAGGTTGAAGAACGAGACGAGCGAGCCCCAGAGCACAAGCTCCGCGCCGGAGGTCTCCGCCCCGAAGCCCCGCAGACCGAAGACGAGGGTCGCCGCCGCGCAGCAGAGCAGGTAGCTCACCAGGGTCGGCTTGCGGCCCCACTTCTCGACGAGATATGCGGCTGAGAAGTAACCGGGGATCTGGGCGAGCGTTATGAGCAGCACGTACTCAAAGGACTTCACTACTCCGTAGCCGGAGGTTGCGAGTATCTGCGGGAGCCAGGTGAAGATCCCGTAGTACGAGAACACCATGCCGAACCACAGCACCCACAACATCGCCGTCCGGCGGGCGTAGGACGTGGCCCACAACGCTCCGATCCCGGTCTTCCCGGCTTCCTCGTCGGTAACCTCCCGGTCCGGTCCGGTGTCTTCGATCCCGAGTCGCCGGGCCGCCTCGCGCGCCTCGCCGTAGCGGCCTTTTCGCAGCAGGAACCTGGGTGATTCCGGCAGACCGCGGCGCAGGACGAGGACGTAGAGCGCCGGCAGCGACCCAAGGACGAACGCGATCCTCCAGCCGAACTCCGGGATCACGAGGTAGCCTATGAGGGCCGCGAGGATCCAACCGTACGCCCAGAAGCTCTCCAGCAGCACGATCAGGCGCCCCCGATGGCGAGCTGGGGCCGTCTCGGCGACGAGCGTGCTCGCGACCGGCAACTCGCCACCGAGCCCGACCCCCGTGACGAACCGCAGGACGAGCAGCGCCCCGAACCCCCACGCGAGAGCCGTGAGGCCCGTGGCGACGGAGTAGACGAGCAGCGTCGTCATGAGGAGCGTCTTGCGCCCGTAACGGTCGGAGAGCGCGCCGGAGACGGCCGCGCCGACGAACATGCCGAAGAGACCGGTACTGATCGCCAGCCCAACCTGCCCCTCGCTCAGACCCCACTCCTGCGCCAGCACGACCATGACGAACGACAGCAACCCAATGTCCATCGCGTCGAACATCCAGCCAAACCCCGAGAGCAGCGTAACCCTCCAGTGCCCCGGATTCAGCGGCTGGAGATCCAACCTGCCCTCCAATCCTCCCACTCCCACACCCTGCATCCCGAACGCCTCCTTAGTTCAGCCGCCTGGATCAGCTGCTCGTAACAGAAACAGAAGTGCTTGATACACGAATCTGCTACAAGGTAAGCTGTTTGTAACAAACCTCTACATGAAGTATCACACAAGCTATAAAGTCCGGCAAGCTCTGTGTCTACTCCGGGCCGGGTGCGGAAGGACGGCCAGATTCAGAGGGTTCGGCTAGAGGAGTGTGGAGCTCAACTCCGCCGTGCCGGAGCTTTATCCAGAGTACGATGAGCAGGCCGCCGAGCGCCATCGCTGACAGGCCGATCAGGCCCGCCTCGGGTCCGAAGGCTCCGCCGGTCAGGAGGACGGGGCCGGATTGTTTTACGGTCAGGAAGCTCGCGCCGATGGTGTCCAGGCCGCTGACGGGGAAGCCGTAGACGGCGCCCTGGAAGAAGTTCCAGGTTATGTGCAGGCCGATGGGGATGGCGAGTTCTCCGGTCAGGACGTAGCCGAGCCCGAGCATCAGACCGGCGACGGTTATGTTAAGGAGTCCGATGGCCGGGAAGTTGGGATTGCCCGAGTGCAGCCAGCCAAAGAAGATCGATGAGAGCGCCCAGGCGAGGAGCACCGCGTTCTTGGCGCCGAGCATAGGATAATTGAGTCCTTCGGCCGCGTTGCGAAGCTGGTAGCCGCGGAAGATCAACTCCTCGTAGACCCCAACTCCCGTGAATACGACGACCGGGACGAGCACGGCCTGCGCGAAAGGAGTTCCAGCGTAGACGGACTCGAACGTTGCCGTTATCGAGATCCATCCGAGGGCGAGCTCCGTCAGGAAGATGACCGTCATGAGCGTCGCACCCAGGAGTAGCCCGAAGAGTAGGTCCAGCCACCACCTGACGTTGATGTGGAAACCGAAGTCCGCGAACGGGCGGCGGTCGAGGAGGCGGCCCGCCAGCCAGACGCTCAGGAGCGCGGCTGAGAGGGAGGCGGCAGCGGAGATCAGGGGCACCAGCGGCGAGTCGGAGAGGAGTGAGGTGTCTACCGCTCCGCTGGAGAAAGCCCTGCCGCCGGAGAGTAACAACAGCGACGCCACCGCCAGCAGGTTGACCAGGAGCGCGATCAGGACCCTGAACCCCAGGTACTGCAGTAGCATCCGCCAGACAGCGCGCGGGCGCAGCCTGCCGGTACGCTCCTCCAAGAGCAGGCTGGCCGGTCCCTTAACTTCAGGCATGCGTTTTCAGGTTCGGCATAGAGACAAACTATAACCTCGCGAGCATCATTGCTCGCCGCGCGGCGGGGTGGATCTAGTACGCTTACCGGGTGTGGCCCTGATCTCGAGAAAGGAAGACCCATGAGCGATCCCGTCCGTCTAACCGTCTACTCGGACTATCTCTGACCCTGGTGCTTTAACGGGGCCGTGCGTCTCGAAAAGATAGCGTCCGAGTTCGAGGATACCGCCGAAGTCGTGTGGAAGAGCTTCATGCTCCGGCCCTCGCCGCATCCCCGGAGCCTGGAGGAGCACCGCGAGTACACCCGGAACTGGCGGCGACCCGCCGAGCAGCCCGAGTCCGGTAGTTTCACCGTCTGGGCCACGGAGAACGCCCCGCCATCCCACAGCGTCCCCGCGCTCGTCGCCGGAAAGGCCGCCGCGACATTCGGGGAGGAAGCGTTCCACAGGTTCCATCTGGAGGTCATGGAGGCGTACTTCAACGAGAACCGCACCATCTCCGACACCGACGTGCTCGTGAACGTAGCCGGACGGTCCGGCATCCCGGAGGACGAGTTCCGCGAGCGGCTGGTTAGCGGCTGGCAGGGTTTCGAGGACGAGGTCTTCGCCGAGCACACGGAGGCGATCAGCCTCGGCATAAACGGCATACCGGCGGTCGTGGTAGACGACGCGCTCCTGATCCCCGGCGCCGTGGACGCGGAGGTTTACCGGCGCGTGATCCGGGAGCGCCTGGAGCTACGGGATGGATGATACTCCCGGCGCGGTTCTTCTAGGACTCGTGTAGCCGGATGGTCTCCCGAAGCGCTTCGGCGTAGCGGCTGGTCGTGGTCCGGTAGTTGCTCACCTCTCCTGAGGCGTGACGGCCCGAGCGCCCCCACCCGCTGAAGCGGCCTCCGAGCGCGACCGTGCTGAAGAAGACGCCCTGATAGTAGGGGATGAGTTGGTCCAGGGTCATGGCCGGACGGTCCGGGCGCACGGAGTCGTGAGAATCGACGGCGTTCACCTGCACCTCCGGCCCCTCCAAACCGTGCTTGTGCGTGTTCTTCAGGCGCTTCAGGACGGAGAGGACTTCCTCCTCGGCGGGCCGGTCGGCGAAGTCCTTGCCCGCGTAGAGGTAGGCGACCTCGCCGGTCCGGTCTATGAGGACTGTGGCGGGTACCGCGACGCCCTCCTTCGCGTCCCAGAGGCCGTAGCGTTTCGCCAGCTCGCCCTTCGGGTCGGTCAGGACCGGGAAAGGGAGGAGAAGCTTATTCGACAACGCCAGGCTGTGCTCCGGCGGGTCAACGCTTATCGCGGCGACCTCGGTGTTGTAGCGCGCGAACCGCTCGAACCCGCGGGCCAGACTGGCGAGCTGTCCGTTACAGTACGGGCACCAGTCGCCCCGGTAGAAGACGAGCATCGCCGGTCCCAGCTCCAGTTGCCCGGAGAGATTCCAGGGGTAGCCTGTCTGATCCGGCAGCTCGAAGGTCGGCGCCTTCTCTCCTACGCTTATCTCGGCCACACGCGCCCCTCCTATAAGAGACCTTACACCTATCATTCCGCATGTTAGCAGGCAACGGCGGCTGGCGGTGACTGACGGCGAGCGCAGGGCTCCTGGAATGATCTAATATGTGCTGGAAGAAGCGAGGAACGATCCTGGACTTGCAGTTCACATTCTACACTCTGGCATTGACCGCGGGCGCGGCGGTTGCGGCGGCGCTCGCCTTCTACTCCTGGCGGCGGCGCGGCTCTTCGGGGGCGCGGGAACTGGCGCTCCTGATGGCGGCGGTCTCCGTGTGGAGCCTGTGCTACGGGTTCGAGTTCCTCTTTACCGCCCTCAATGCCAAGCTTTTCTGGGCGAGCGTGCGGTACGCGGGCGTGGTGACGGTTCCGGTCGCCTGGGTCCTGTTCGCGCTCCGGTACACGGGCCGGGAGCGCTGGATCTCCGGCCGCAACCTGGCGCTGCTCGCCGTCGTTCCGGCCGTTACGCTGGCGCTGGTGTGGACTAACTGGGCGCACCATCTGTTCTGGCTCCACGCCACCACGGACACCACGGAGACCTTTCTCCTCGTGGAGCAGGGCGCGTGGTTCTGGGTCTTCTTCGCCTACTCTTACCTGCTCGTGGCGCTCGGCGCATTCTTCCTGGTCTCCATGTTCGTCCGCTCGCCGGGCCTGTACAGGGGGCAGGGCGGCGCGCTGCTCGTGGGGGCCCTCGCGCCGTGGGTCGGCAACGGTATGTATTTCCTGGGCTTCTGGCCGCTCCCGAACCTCGACCCGACCCCTCTCGCGTTCCTCGTGAGCGGGATAGCGGTCTCCTGGAGTCTCTTCCGCTACCGGCTGCTGGACATCGTTCCGGTGGCCCGCGATACCGTCATAGAGAGGATGAACGACGCCGTGATCGTCACCGACACCCGCCGCCGCGTCGTGGACCTCAACCCGGCGGCGCGGCGTCTGCTGGGCGCACAGGGGACCGGGACCGTGGGCAGCCCACTCGCCCTGCTGGCTCCCGACTTCGACGCTCTCCTGGAAGGGTACGGCGAGGCGGATGAGGCTCACAAGGAGGTGCCGTTCGGCGATGGCGCGGAGGGGCGCGAGTACGAGATGTCGCTCTCCTCGCTCCGGGATCGTAGAGGGTATCTCACGGGACACCTGCTCGTCCTGCGCGACGTCACCGAGCGCAAGCTGGCGGAGAGGGAACTGCTGCGCCAGCGGGCGGACCTCGCGCGCACCAACGCCGAGCTCGAACACTTCGCCTACCTCATCGCCCATGACCTGCGCGCCCCCCTCCGGGCCATCAACGGCTTCTCCCAGATTCTCCTCGAAGACCACGGCGACACGCTCGACGCCGGAGGCCGCGACTACCTGACGCGAGTGGCCGACGCCGCCCGTCACATGGGACACATCATAGACGAGCTCCTCGACCTCTCCAGCCTGACGCGCGCGGAACTGCGCCGCGAGACAGTGGACCTCAGCGCTCTCGTCCGGGGCATCTCGGACGAACTGCGACAGGGGGACCCCACCCGTGCAGTTACCTTCGATATACAGCGAGACCTCACGGCCGAGTGCGACCGGCGGCTGCTCAGGATAGCCCTGGCGAACCTCCTGGATAACGCCTGGAAGTTCACCTCGCGCCAGCCCGAGGCGAGGATAGAGTTCGGGACCGAAGAGCGGGATGGAGCCGTGGTCTACTTCGTGCGCGACAACGGCGTCGGCTTCGACATGGCCCACGCCAAAAAACTCTTCGGGGCCTTTCAGCGCCTGCACTCCGCGAGCGAGTTCGAGGGCGCCGGCATAGGTCTCGCGGCGGTAGAGCGCGTGGTCGAGCGCCACGGCGGGCGCGTATGGGCCGAGAGCGATATCGGCCGGGGCGCCACCTTCTACTTCACGCTCTGATCCCGCTCCGGCGACGCCCCGGCAAATTTTTCCCGAGACCGTTTCGCAGCGGCCCATTATTGTATAAAATCCCCGCCTATGGTCCTGATGGAGAAGCCGGGGGGCAGGACGAGGTCGCGCGCGCCGCTGCGGCGCCTGCACGAGCGTCAGCCAGAGCAGCAGCCGCAATCACTACCGCGGACGCCTTTGCGGACGCCTCCGCAATCGGCAGAGCATACGCCTCAAGCAGTGTTGTATTCGTTGCCGCTGCGCGCGCCGTCGCGCCAGCCGCAGGAAGGTCCGGGGCGAGCCCCCGAACGTACTCCCGGCCGGATACCCGATCAAACACCCAATCGGAAACCGCGCCGCCGCGCTTTCGGCCGCAAGATCAGCCGTAAGAAGATCTATCGCCGCCGTCGCAGGGCGGCGCTCGCCATCATCCTGGTCTTCATGCTGGCCGTCGCCTGGATGTTATGGCGCTCCGGGGAGGACGCCACTACGGCGGGACCCGCTCCCATTCCTCAGTCCGAGGTGCGGAAGTCCGAGACCCGGCAGTCCGAGGCCCCGGCGAAGTCCGGCACGGCGACGGCGGAGCCGGCGCGGGCGGCAGGGGACCCCGACGTATGGGGCTCGAAAAAGAAGGACGCGGAGCAGAAGCTGCCTCCGCCGCCCGCGGACAAGACGCTCTACCTGACGGTACCCAAGATGGGCCGCTACGACGACGTGGTGCGAAACGACGACTCGGAGTGGGCGCTGGACAACGGAGCGATAAAGCTGCCCACGAGCGGGTTCCCCTGGCAGCCGAGCGCAAACGTATACATCGCCGGACACGTCCTGGGGTACGCGGGCACCGGGAGCTACATGCAGTTCGCCAACCTTCCGAGCATGGTGAAGGGCGATGAGATCTTCCTGACCGACGCCAACGGAACCACCTACGAGTACCGCGTAACCGAGATCCTGACCGTCAGGCCCGATGAGAACTGGGTGACGGCGCCAGTAGCGGGCAAGGATCTGGTCTCCCTGCAGACCTGCATCAACCCGCCGAACTACGACCACCGGCTCATCGTGCGCGGTGAGCGGGTGGGCGTGAAGACCACCGCATAGAGAAGGTCCGAAAGCTCCCGCGCTAATCCGCAGCCGCAAGTAGCAGCCGCGAGACGTTCTTTTCCCCGTTCCGGTAGATCCGGTAGAAGCCCCGGTGCGTATCATCGGATGCAAGGCATTGAAAGGGCGAGTGAGGACGGGCTCCGTGATCCTGGCGGCGGAGTCTCCGGCGAAGGAGGAAGTCTCTCGTGAAGAAATTAAGCATGTCGTTACTGCTGGCCGTGGTCCTGGCTCTGGCCCTCGCCTCGGTGGCCTTCGCGCAGGGAGGAACCCACCAGAGAGAGTTCAGGGCGAAACTCGCCACGCTCAATCAATCGGGGGCGACAGGCGTCGCCGACCTGACATTGCGTGGCAGGAGGCTTGAGGCAGAGATCAAGACCAGAGGCCTGGAGCCGAACCTTCACCACCTCCAGCACATCCACGGGATGGCGCAGGCGATAAGCGAGTGCCCGACCCTGGCCGCCGACACGGACGGCGACGGTCTGGTGAGCGTCGCCGAGGGAGCGCCGTTCTACGGTCCGATCCAGGTCTCCTTCACCGAAACGGGCGATACGAGCGCCGCCAGCGGCGGAGCCCTGGACCGCTTCCCGCTCGCGAACGCCAAGGGGCGCCTCGACTATTCACGCACTTTCCGCATCCCGGCGGACGTTGCCGCGAACGTGGGAGACTTCGCCATCGTCCAGCACGGCGTGGACCTGAACGGCAACGGCAGCTACGACAACGCCATGGAAGTATCGCTACCGGCGACCTGCGGCAAGATCGTGCGGAATTAGCGTCTGGCCGTCTATCGCACTGTATGGCGCCAGCCGGAGCCTGGTATTCAGGAACCGGCTGGCCGTCCCAGGATGACCTGTATCAAGCCGGGGAGGAAGAGGCCAGGGGAGCGCCGGTAAGAGTCCTGTTGCTCATCTACCCGGTGTCGCCTGGCGAAGTTGTTCGCATGAACCTCCCGCCGCAGTTCGCCCTGACGAGCGTACAGTAGAGATCGGTTCAAATACACGCTGTTCATCTTTCCCTCTTTCTCATAACCGTTGGCAGTCCGTTTCCTTACATACGAACTATGACGCCAGGACGCGCCGGGCACATCACACAAATGCGTGATCTTTCTCTAGCACTTTTGGATGAGTTTGTATGAGATGTCTCGGGACAAACAAAAGGGCCGGAACCTTCTCGGCTCCGGCCCGCAGGATCAGTCGGTGGCCGGTTACTTCAGGAGGTCCTTGGCCGCGCCCTTCTTCTCCTTGAGGGTGCCCTTGGTCTGATCGCCGCGGCCCTCGGCCTTCTTGTCCTTGTCGCCGGTCAAGGCTCCGCCGGCTTCTTTCGCCCGGCCCTTGGCCTTGTCCACGGCCCCCTCCGCCCTGTCCTGGTTGCTGCTCTTGTCCGACATACTGTCTCTCCTTCCCTGGCTCTCGCGTTACCGGGCCCTCTACCCGTTCGCCGCGAGATGCACACAGAGATGCACACAAGAAGAGCGTAGAATGCCTCAGCCCGCGTGACGAGCGCCGGAGTTCTCATCCGGCACTCACTTTCCCTTTCCCCACGCTCGCGAGATCGCTACCCAGGCTACCCGCGCCGAACGGCATCATAGGCGGCCCGCCGGCTGCTGGAAATAGGAAATATGACCCAAACGCGCCGGCGTCCTTGTCCGAACGGCTGTCCTCTCGTCCGCCGCCCTACTCGCCGGTGTTCGAGGCGCGCACGCTTTCGAGGGCCGCCGGGTCCTCCAGGGTAGAGAGGTCTCCGGGGTCGCGGCTCTCGGCGAGGGCCTGGATGCCGCGCCGGAGCATCTTCCCGGAGCGGGTCTTGGGCAGGGCCTCGACGAAGTAGACCGCCGACGGGCGGGCTATGGCCCCGATCTTCTTCGCTACTATCTCCTTGATGGACTGCTCCAGCTCCGAGCGCCCCGCCTCGGACTCGACCTTATCACCGTCTTTCGGCACGGCGTAGGCGAACACGACCTGTCCCTTATCCTCGTCCTTCACGCCGACTACGGCCACCTCCGCGACATCATCGTGGGCGTTGATCGCCTCCTCTATCTCGCGGGTGCCGAGACGATGCCCCGCGACGTTGATCACGTCGTCCGAGCGGCCCATGATGTAGTGGTACCCTTCCTCGTCCTTCATGGCCCAGTCGAAGGTCGAGTAGAGCTGCTCCTTGAAGTCCGAGAAGTAGGTCTGGACGAAGCGCTCGTCGTCGCCCCAGACCGTGCTCATGCAGCCGGGAGGCAGCGGAGGCGCTATCGCCAGGACGCCGCGCTCGCCGGGGCCCGCCTCCTCGCCGGTGTCCTCCCGGATCAGGCGCGTGTCGTACCCGTAGCACGGGAAGCCCGCCGAACCCGCCTTGACCGGCGTATCTTCGAGCCCCGGCAGCATGCTGCTGAGGATGGGCCAGCCGGTCTCCGTCTGCCAGTAGTTGTCCCGCACGGAGGTCCCCAGGGTCTCCGAGGTCCACTGCGAGGTCGGCTCGTCGAGCGGCTCCCCGGCCAGGAAGAGTTTGCGCAGCGTGCTCGTGTCGTGCCTGCGCATGTACTCGGGGTCCTGCTTCCTCAGAGCCCGGATGGCCGTCGGCGAGGTGAACATGGTGGCTACGCCGTACCGTTCCACCAGCTCCCACCAGATGCCGGGGTCCGG
>DASSMB010000285.1:0-2980 GCA_035689095.1 Rubrobacteraceae bacterium
CAACCGACGAGGTGCGGGCGGAGGCGGAGGGAGCAGTGGAGCGGTTGATCTCGCTGTCCAGGTCCGGCCAGGAGGCGCGGCGGGACATGCTCGACTGGCTGGGGACCGAGTTCGGCATCGAGAAGCCCGGCCAGAAGCTCCAGGACTTCGCCGCCCTCGACGCCGATGCCTTCGTGGAGGAAGTCCGCAAGCGCCGCCCAAAGAGCGAGGGCCGCCTCACCCCCGCCGATCTCAGAGACCTGCGTTCCGGCTACGCGGAGATTGCCACCCCGGTGCGCGAGCGGCGCGCCGAAGCCGCCGGTCTGGAACGCCGCCTCTCGGACGTCGTCAACCAGGCATACGGCCTCACGCCCGAGGAGATAGACCTGCTCTGGTCATCCGCTCCACCCAGGATGCCGAAGTTCTTGTAGTGGTAGAGTAGCGTCATACGGGCATGAAGACGACGGGGTATTTCGAGAACGTGATCCTCCAGGTAAAGAGACCGTACCTCGAACGCGAGTGGTGCGAGCGGGTCCGCCGAAACCCCGAGTCAACCGCCGTGGAAGAGGACACCGGCCGTATCCCTCACTAGGCCTACGTCGAGGAACTCGACGCGCTCGGGATGCCACCGTACCTGCGCGTCATCACCCTTCAAGATGGCGAGACTATCCACAATGCGTTTCCAGACAGGAACTTCACCCGCGAGCAGAGGAGAAAAAACACGTGAAGCTCAACTATTATCCCGAGACGGATTCACTGTACATTCATCTCTCGGAGAAACCCGGCGCGGATGCCGTGGAGATCGCCGAACATGTAGTCATAGACGTGGACGAAAGAGGCATCCCGGTCGGGATCGACATAGACGCGAACGCGAGCAAGATCGTGGACCTCTCCCGGTTGGATCTCAGCGGTATCTCTCTGGGAGATCTGGCATTCACCAGCGAACCTAAAGCTCGGGAAGCGGCAAGCTAGGGGCAGTTTCCGGGCAGGCGGTGCGTAGGGCGCAGCTCAAGCTGGCGCAACTAGATCAGGTCGGGAGCGTGGAAGAGTTGAGGAAGCCGCCGGGTAACAAGCTCCACAAGCTCGGCGGGGACCGGGAGGGTCAGTGGGCCATCAGGATCAATGACCAGTACCGGATCTGCTTCCGCTTCGACAACGAAGCTGGAGACGCCTACGACGTGGAGGCCACGGATTACCACTAGAGGAGAAGCAATGGGCGATTGGACGGAAGAGATAGAGCGCGAGGAGCGGATACATCCTCCGGTGCATCCAGGCGAGATGCTGCGCGAGGAGTGGCTGGGGCCGTTGAATATGAACGCGAACCAGCTCGCGAAGGCTCTCGGGGTAGATCGCCAGAACATTTACGACATCGTGAACGAGAAGCGCGGAGTATCTGCGGAGATGGCCCTGAGACTCGCTCGCTGGTCGGGCATGCGCCCCGAATTCTGGCTCGGGCTACAGGAGCATTACGAATTGGAGCTCGCCAGGATGGAAAGCGGTGAGAAGATAGAGCGGGAAGTCCAACCGCTGACAACCGCGACAGCGGAACCTCAATAAACCAGCGCGAACTCGTGGCTGCGCGAAGAGGAAGCTAAGAAAATGAAAGTCTATTATTCACCCGAGACAGACAGCCTGAACATCAAACTCCGAACCGGAGAAGCGGGAGTCGTCGGCGAGATCGTGGGCGAAGACCTGAACGAGAACGTGGTGCTCCACCGCGACGACGCCGGAACGCTCTACGAGATAGAAGTGGTCGGAAGCGCGAGCAAGGTGTTCGACCTCTCCCGCCTGGAGGTGGAAGGTCTCCCGGTCGGCGTCTCCCCCGCCATCCGGCAAGAGAGCAAAGCCTTCTGAGCGAACAGGGTCGAACCCGGATGGAGAGCGCCGCCTCCCGGCTGGAATCATTGGAGCGAAAAGAGGCCGGACCCCTGTCTCTGGGGAGTCCGGCCTGAGCGTTTCCGTTCGTTGTCAGGTGAAAGCTAGTTCTGAGCCGCGGCGCTCTCCGCCACGATCCCGCTCGCCGTGAAGCTCTCGGCTCCAAGCCTCGGAGCCCGCGACTGGACCACTACCTTGTCGCCGCGAACGAGATCCGTAAGGGTCGCCGGGGCGTCGTCCTTGACGATCCTGGTGCTGTCGCTCACCGAGATCTCGACCTGCTGTCCCACGTAGGACTGGGCGAACTTGTTGGCCCTCTGCACGTCGACCGTCACCGAGCCGTCCTGCACGGAGGCCACATCGCCCTTGAAGACGTAGGTGACGACCGGGTTGCCCTTGTCGGCGGGCTTGCCCTTGCCAGCGGGACGCCCCTTCGCCTCGGCGATCCCGGCGAACATCGCGACCATCAGGGCTACTACCAGAACCAGAGCCATCGTCTTCTTCATCGTTCTCTCCTTCTGTGTGAATATCTGTTATCGCTTGCAGGACAGTTATCGGATCACGCGGGGTAGGACTTTAGCGTTCTGAGACGTTCTTCATAAGAATTTCCAAAACTCTTCCGCGAGCGCGCAGCGCGCTGCGAGGACTCGTCTTCTGGCCCGGCTCCGAGCCCGTGCGTATACTGGATAGTGGTGGCGGACAATGGAGGAGTAAGGCTGTGAGCATCGAGGATTACCGGTCGTTCTACCGGCGTTCGATAGACGACCCGGAGGAGTTCTGGGCCGAGCAGGCACGGATCATCGACTGGCACAGGGACTTCGAGAGGGTGCTGGACTTCAGCAACCCACCGTTCGCCCGGTGGTTCGTCGGGGGCGAGACGAACCTGTGCCACAACGCGGTGGACCGGCACCTGGAGGAGCGCGGGGATCAGAACGCCCTGATCTACGTCTCCACCGAGACGGACGAGCGCCGGGAGTACACCTACCGGGACCTGCACGCCGAGGTCAACGCCTTCGCCGCGACTCTAAGGGAGCTTGGCGTGGGCCGGGGGGACCGGGTCATCATCTACATGCCGATGATGGCGGAGGCGGTCTTCGCCATGCTCGCCTGCGTCCGGCTGGGCGCC
>DASSMB010000286.1:0-4577 GCA_035689095.1 Rubrobacteraceae bacterium
GATCTCACTCTTCATCACCGTCGGTTACCTGGCGTGGATGGCCGAGGAGTTGAAGCTGCGCGCCGGATGGACGGCGCTCGCGATGGGGATGCTCCTGCTCTCTTCGCCGCTCTTGGCGACGCTCGCGCTCGGACAGATGTATTCGGTGCTGGCGCTGGGGCTGGTCGTGGCCTGGAACGCCGACCGCCGCGACCGCCCCATGCTCTCCGGCGTGGCTCTCGGACTCGTCGTCGCGCTAAAACCGTCGCTCGCCCCGATAGTCCTCTGGCCGCTCGTGCGGCGGCGATGGCGGGCCTTCGCGGCTACGATGGCCGCCGGAATCCTGGGGGCGCTCGTCGGGGCGGTCGTACTCGGAGTGGATACGACGGTTCAATGGTTCGAGATACTGCTGCGCTCTCCCCTCAGCACCTACTGGGACAACGCTTCGCTCCCGTCCTCGGTGGCGCGGATGTTCACCGAGAACGAGTTCGCCCGGCCGCTGGCGGTGCTGCCGTGGCTGGTGCCGGTGGCCTACATTGCGGGGATCGGGGTCATAATCCTGACCGCCGTAAAGGTCCGTCACGGCTCCGAGGCCGGACTCTGGGCTCTGACGGCCGCATCGCTGCTCGCCTCGCCCATCGCGTGGAACAATTATCTTATGTTGCTCGCGCCGGGAATACTGCTGCTGATGGCGCGGGGGCGCGTGGCGGTGGCCCTGCTGCTGCTCGCCCTGCAGTTCATCCCGCCGCAGTGGCCGCTACTGTGGCAGGGGGACGATACGGCCCTCGCTACCCTGGCGCTAACGCTCTACCTGTATATCCTGGCGATGCACTGGGCCGCGTTCCTCACCTTCGGCGCGGAACGGGAGGCGGAGCCTGAGTACGGACCAGACCTCGCTACCGAAAAACGCGGATAGCGAACGGCCCCGGCATACTCGCGCGTGGCATAATCTTGCCGTGGGGTTCACTCGTGTAGAGAGGTGAGGGGTATGGGATCCACCATAAGCCAGCGCATCGTCGAGTCGCTGCCGTTCCTGGATAGGGTAGCGGACAGGGTCCAGCCGAAGGTGCAGGAGGCCGTCGCGGCGGGCGGGACCGCAGTCAAGAACGTACTCGACGGCACGCCGATGGAGCTGCCGCTTCACCCGGTGCTCACGGACGTACCGGCTGGCTCCTGGACCGCGGCCATCGTCTTCGACGGGCTGGACGTGGCGACGGGCTCCAGGGCCATGCGCAACGCGGCGGACGCCTCGCTGGCCATGGGGATAGCCGGAGGTCTCGCGGCCGCCGTAACGGGGTTCTCGGACTGGCGCTACCTGAGCGGCGGGTCGCGCCGGATGGGCATGGCGCACGGCCTGTTGAACGTCGCCGGGCTGGCCCTCAGCACAGTCTCACTCATCTTGAGGCTGACGGGACGCCGGAACGCCGGGAGGCTGGCATTCCTGGCGGGGTTCTCGATCAGCGGCACGGCCATGCACCTCGGGGGAGAGCTCTCCTACAACTACGGACTGCGGGTCAACCGGGCCGCCTCTCAGCCCACCGGCCCCGAGGGATTCACGGCCGTCCTGCCCGAGAGCGAGCTGCGCGGCGATGAGCTGCGCGCGGTTTCGGTGGAGGGCGCGAAAGTCCTGATCAGCCGCTCGCAGAGCGGCGAGATATGCGCGATGTCCGCTGTATGCACCCACATGGGCGGGCCGCTCGAAGAGGGACGGCGCGAGGGCGATACAGTCGTCTGTCCCTGGCACGGGTCGCGCTTCGAGTTGTGCACCGGGAAGCCGCTGGACGGTCCGGCCGTCTTCCACCAGCCGGGCTACGAGGTACGGGTGAGGGACGGCGAGATAGAAGTCCGCGCCGGGGCTGAGAATATCCAGGAGAAAGTACGGTAGGACGCTTGGCGGATGACTACGTGAGCCCGGACTGGGCGAACGCGGTCCTGCTCACCATAGACACGCAACGGGACTTCACCCTCCGGGGAGCGCCAGCGGAGATCATGGGTACAGAGGAGATCGTCCCGAGTATGCGGCGTCTGGTCGGTGAGTTCAGGCTACAGAACAGGCCCATCATCCACGTCGTGAGGATCTACCTGCCGGACGGCTCGAACGTGGACATCTGCCGCAGAGGGGAGATAGAGCGCGGCAAGCGGGTAGTGGCGCCGGAGAGCGACGGGGCAGAGCTGGTGGATGAGCTGAAGCCAACACCGGAGACCAGGCTCGACGCGGAGCGCCTGCTGTCCGGGGAGCTACAGCGCGTGGCGCCTGCGGAGTGGATCATGTACAAGCCCCGCTGGGGCGCTTTCTACCAGACTCCGCTGGAAGGACATTTGCAGGAGCTTGGGGTTGATACGGTTGTGGTGTGCGGGTGCAACTTCCCGAACTGTCCGCGCGCCACGGTTTACGAGGCGAGCGAGAGAGATTACCGGGTCGCGCTAGTCGCGGACGCTACATCCGGGCTCTACGAGCGGGGTGCGCAGGAACTGGAGAACATCGGGGTGAAGCTGATGGATGTTGAGGAGGTCCTGAAGAGGTTACGAGTATCGGCTCTGGGAGCGCCCTAGCTCTTCTCCAGGATCTCCATCGCTTCGGTGGCGGCGCGGCGCAGGGCGCGGCTGGAGTCTACGGTGAAGATCCTTTGCAGGTCGGCGCGGGCGCGGGTCTTCTCGCCGAGGGCCGCGAAGGCGGAGGCGCGGTTGTAGTAGGCGATGCCGAGCTTCGGGTCGAGCTTGATGGCCTGTTCGGCGGCTTCGAGGGCGCGGTGGGGGTCTCCGGTGGCGTCGAGGCTCGCGGAGAGGGCGGAGTAGTAGCGAGGGAGCGGGCGCCGCTCCGTGAGGTCTTCGTATAGGGTGGCGGCCTTTTCGTAGTCGCCCTTGCGGAAGGCTGTCCCGGCGCGGCGCTCCTCGGGGGCGACGGCGCGGGCCATGACGGCGGTCAGGACGGCGGCCCCGCCGAGGTAGACGAGGAGGACGGGCGCGTAGTTATCGAAGGTCGCCTCGTTCATGACGAAGGGGAGTCCGGCTATAAAGACGCCGGTTGAGAGGGCCGGGATCAGGCGCCAAAGGAATTCCCTGTAAGCCTTTACCCGCAGCAGGTCGCGGTTCTGTCGTCCGATGAAGAACAAGAAGACCGCCAGGATAACGAGCGCGCCGAGTGTCGGGTAGAAGAGGCTCATGACAGCTCTTCGAGCCTTTTGCGGACGGCGCTCCTGAAGCGGCGCGGCAGGTCCACCTCCAGGGCTTTCTTCAGGTCCTTTACGGCCCGGCTCTTCTTGTTCTGCTGCTGCAGCACTAGCGCCCGGTTGTAGTAGGCGAGACCGTACTGCGGGTCTATCTCGATGGCTCGCGTCGAGGAGGAGACGGACTCGTCGAGCCGCTCGGAGGCGCCGAGCGCCGCCCCGAGGAAGGCGTAGTTGCGGGCGAGCGGCTGCTCCTCGACCAGCTCGCCGTACAGATCCGAAGCCTTCTCGAAGTCGCCGGAGCGGAACGCCTTACTGGCCTTACGCTCGGTGGGGGGCATCGCGAGCCGGCTGGCGCCTATGATCACGACGCCCGAGACGACCATCCAGGTCAAAAGCACCCAGCTCTCTTGGAAGCTCCGCACGATAAGGAGGCTCGCGGCCATGAGGAGCAGCGCGCCGAACGGCAGCGCGCGCCGCGCCATCTCTCCCCACGCCTTCGCCCGGACCAGATCCCTGTTCGCCGAGTAGATCGTCTGCCAGCTAAAGAACACCAGCAGGAAGACCAGCACTATTGGTATCGCCGCCGCACCCAAGGCGCGCCCCTACGACCTCACCGGCGCTGGTTCGAGTCTCCGCAACACCGCGAGCGCCGGAGCGGTCAGCCGCTCGAACTCCTCGTCCGGGAGCGCCGGGCGCGCGCCTTCAGTAGAGACGGAGTCCTGAAGCTGGATCCAGGACTTGCATCCCCCGTACTCCTCCCGGTACGGTAACTCGACCGTCTCCGGCAGCACGTAGGTCCTCAGCAGGAGCACCGTCAGAGGCTTCTTGGGGCGCCACTTGAAGCGGCTCTCCGCGTACTCCGGCGTCCAGATGTGGTGCTCGTCGAGCGCTGAAAGCTCTTCCGCCTCCGAGACCTCGTAGGCACCGGCGACCTCCGCGAACGACGAGAACCGCAGCGGACCTTCATCGGACAGCTTCGGAAGGTCGTCCATCAGATCGCGGTACTCGGGTTTCAAGAGTTCGGGGCGCTGGTGCTCGTAGCCGGGTAGCAGGAGGAAGCGCGAGTCCTCGATGGCGAACGCCTTCTCCCGGATGCCGCCCTTTCGGACGACGAGGGCTGTTGCGCCGATCTCCAGCGCCCGGACGGCGACGGCCCATTCCTTCAGGGCGTGGTGTAGCGAATCAGAAGAATCCAAAAGATCACCTCTCGTATAATGCTCCCGTAAGTGAAGATTATATGACCAAAACGTTCGAGCTTCGACGGGAGGCCCGCATGACGCAGCACGAGACCGCGCACGACACCCCGCACCGCAAGGAACGCGACTCGATGGGAGAGGTGGAAGTCCCCCGCGACGCCCTCTTCGGCGCCCAGACCCGTCGCGCCCTCGACAACTTCCCGATAAGCGACCTGCGCTTTCCCAGGCGCTT
>DASSMB010000287.1:0-2860 GCA_035689095.1 Rubrobacteraceae bacterium
CGCCAGACTCTTCCGGCGCCACACGAACCAGAGCGCGCCCGAGACCATGGCCGCCATCGCCGCGTACTGGAGTACCGGGGCGTACTCCCTGACGAGCCCCCACTGGGTCCCCAGGACCCATCCGAGCCCTATGTGCGCCACGTTCCAGACGGCGCAGCCGGCCGTGGTATAGGCGACGTATCTGAGAAGCGGCATGCGCGCGAGCCCGGCGGGCACGGAGACGAAGCTGCTCGTGCCCGGCAGGATCCTGCCGACCATCACGGCCATCCCGCCGCGCCGCTCGAAGTACCCGAGCACCCGGTCCAGGTCGGGCTCGCCCACCAGAACGAAGCGCCCGAACCGCCCGACAAAGCGCCGGAGCGGCTCCTCACCGAGCCGGTGTCCCAGAGCGTACACGGCCAGCGCCCCGGCCACGGACCCCGCCGTGGCGACAGCCGCCGCCGCGACGAACGAGAACTCCCCCCGGAGGGCCAGGAAACCCACGAGCGGCAGCACGATCTCCGTGGGGACTGGCATGAACATGTCCCCCAGGAGCATCAGCACCGCCAGACCCGCGTACCCGTAGGAGCTTACGAGGACGACGCCGGACGAACCAAGTTCGGCGAGCAGGTGGTTCATCAGGTTCTCTCCGTACCTCTCTATTAGCGAGCGTTCAAGAAGTGTACGGAGCCGGGAGCGCGAGAGATCACACCGGTCGGGGTCAGCCGGACGGGCTACGAAACGCGCCGTCGTATTTACGGCGTCCGATTCGCCGCTGTGTTGTCTCCAGCCTACTACCGGAACCAGCTATCGGAGCTCAGAAGCTCAGCCCACCGCTCCGCGAAGGGCTCCCACATCATCGTGTAATGGTTCGCTCCTTGGAGCAGGACTTCCGAGCGGAGGCCCAGGGTCTCAGCCATTACCGCTCGGGTCTCTTCGGGGATGAGGGGATCGCTGTCGGGGAAGAAGCCCGCCGTCGGCCGGACGAGGGCGACAGGGCAGGAGACGCCCTTCATCTGCTCGGCGGTCGGGGCGCGCTCGGAGAGCCAGGTAGAGTCCTCTTTGGCGGCGGCGGAGGAGCATTTGGGTTGATAGCCGCCCTCCACCCTACCGAGGTCGTAGGTGTAGTAGTCGGCGAGGTCCGGCGGCAGGTCGCCCATCGTGAGGTCCTGTCCGGGGAACCAGAAGTCCAGGTAAGCGTCCGGGGTCTCGAAGACCATGTCGAGGCGGCGGAAGGCGCGGGCCAGCCCCTCCTGCACGGCGGCGGCCTCCTCCTTCTGCTCCTCGGTCATGTCGTCGGGGGAGACTTCGATCCGCGGCCAGCCTCCATCGAGCAGGACGAGGGATCGGACGCGTTCGGGGTAGGTTAGCGCGGTCTGGAGGCCGACGAAGCCGCCCATCGAGTGCCCGGCTATGTCCGCGCGGTCTAGTCCGAGGTGATCCAGGACCCGTACCACGTCGGATGCGTGGGCTTCGAGACCGTAGCCGGAGTCGGGCTTGTCCGAGTCGCCCCGGCCCCGCAGGTCTACGCCCACCAGAGATCTTTCCCCTTCGAGGAGGCGGGCGGCGGTGGTGAAGGCGCGGTGCTGGGCGGTGATGCCGTGCAGGCAGATGACGGGGTCCTGACCGCCGTCCGGGCCGTCGCCGGAGCGCCAGATCGCCAGCTCCACCTCGCCGGGTACGCGGTCGGCGATCCACAAGCTCTTATCCATGACCGCAGTATACGCGAGAGCGGGTTCGGGGCTGCGGCGGGTGGTACATTACCAGCATGAATAACTCCGGGATGAGCTATTACGAGAACGTGCTGGACGCTGTGGGGAACACGCCCCTGATCCGTATGAGCCGCATCGAACGCGACGAGGGCATCGAGGCGACGCTGCTGGCGAAGGTCGAGTACCTGAACCCCGGCGGCTCCGTGAAGGACCGGCCCGCCATCAGGATGCTGGAGGTCGCCGAGGAAAAAGGTCTCCTGAAACCCGGCGGCACGGTCGTCGAGCCGACGAGCGGCAACACCGGCGCGGGGCTCGCGCTCGCGGCGGCGGTCAAGGGCTACAAGTGCATCTGCGTGATGCCGGAGAAGGCCAGCAAGGAGAAGCAAGACTTCCTGAAGGCTATGGGCGCGGAGGTGGTCGTAACCCCGAGCCTGCCGCCCGACGACCCGGAGAGCTACTACTCCGTCGCCGAGCGGCTCGCCAACGAGATCCCCGGCGGCTTCAAGCCCGGACAGTACGAGAACCCGGCCAACCCCCTCGCCCACTACGAGACAACGGGACCAGAACTCTGGAAACAGACCGCCGGCCGCATCACCCACTTCGTCGCCGGCATGGGCACCTGCGGCACAATCACCGGCACCGGACGATACCTGAAAGAGGTCAATCCCGAAGTGCAGGTCGTCGGCGCGGACCCGGAGGGCTCAATCTTCTCCGACCCGGATAACATCCACAAGTACGCCGTCGAGGGCGTGGGAGAGGACTTCTATCCGGGGAACTACGACGGCGGCGTGGTGGACGAGGTCATCCAGGTGGACGACCGCGAGTCGTTCCTGATGACCCGCCGCCTGATGGCGGAAGAAGGGCTCTTCGTCGGAGGCTCGTGCGGGATGGCCGCCGTCGCCGCGGTGCGGGCGGCGAAGGGGCTGCCGCAGAGCGCCGTGGTCGTCGTGCTCTTGCCCGACACCGGCCGCAACTACGTCTCCAAGGTCTTCGACGACGAGTGGGTGCTCGCCAACTCGACCGCGACAAAGGAAGACCTCGAAAAACCGTACCGGATCTTCGGGGAGGGATGATATGAAGTTCTCCACGCGAGCCATCCACGTCGGGCAAGAGGCAGACCCGGCGACAGGCGCCACGATAGTCCCGATCTACCAGACCTCCACCTACAC
>DASSMB010000288.1:0-3416 GCA_035689095.1 Rubrobacteraceae bacterium
GAAATCTATGCTCTCCAGGTCCACTTCAACCCGTTGTTCCTCGTCTACGTCGCGCTGCTCGGAGGTTCTCTGTACGCCCTGATCGGAGGTCTCGCCACTACCGATCTAGCAGGGATCAAGGCGCGCTTCACCGGAAGAACGCCCGTGAAGACCGCGAGCATCTTCCTGGCTGCAGTGGCTGTTCTGTTCTACTTCGCGTGGTTGAGCGAGGTCGTCCCCGCCCTGGTCGCGGGAGAGGTGCCGCAGAGCGTCACGCAGAACGGGACCCCGACCAACGCCGTCCACGTGCTGGACATGGCGTGGATACTCCCCGCGGCAATCCTGACGGCCATCTGGCTGTGGCGCAGGCGAGCGATAGCTTACGCGATAGCGGGCGCCCTGCTCACCTTCTTCTCGCTGCTCGCGCTGGCAATCATGGCGATGATGATATCCATGAGCCTATTCGGCCAACCCGTCGCACTCGGGATGGCGGCGGTCTTCGGCGTCGTCTCAGCGACCGGTCTGGGGACGCTCATCTGGTACATGAGAGCATTCAGAGACCGAATGTAGCCTGGAGGGAGCGCAGAATCTCCGTGCGCTTCACTGCGACTTCCGGCACGTCCCATGGCCCAGAGTAGGCGTGCGGTAAGTGGCGCATACAGGGCTGATTCCTGCTCCCATTCGCCGCGCCTCACCGTATGAGGTCAGTCGTTAAGACTACCGTCGCGCTCGGCTCGCAGGAGCGGGTCCGTACCGGGGACTACGCGCCGGATCAGGCGCTCCGTCCGCTCGAAGAAGCGGAGCCTATCCAGCAGCGGGTTCCAGAAACCGGCGGTGATGCAGTAGTAGGTGTCGTAGGGGCTAGCGTGGTGGATGTCGTGGTGCTCGGCGGAGAGGATGAAGCCACGCCTCTGGAGCCATGCGATAGGGGCCGGAGGAGCTTCCATGTGCGCCCACTTGTGGAACTGGTTGGTCAGGAACGTCGCGAGGCATAGGAAGAGGGAGAACGCCCCGAGGAGATAACCCCAGAGCGCCGTCTCGACGGGTACGGCGAGCCAGATGAGCAGCATGAACGGCACGGCGACCAGGCTATTGTTGCCGTTGGTGTCCACGAAGTCGTGACCGACGATCCCCTTGGGGTCGACGTGGTGCTCGCGGAAGGCGTCTATGAAGCCGGGGCCGATCACCGGGGTGTCGTAGGAGCCGAAGTTGTCGGCCAGGAAGTGAACGATGCCCGAGAGCAGGTCCGCCGCCAGGTACGCGATGATGGCGAGGATCGGCAGCAGCCACGGGTAGCCGAAGTTCGCCATCCCTTCATACGCCTCCACCCCGATCAAAATGGCGAGCGCGGTGAAGGCCAGAATGCCGCAGAGCTCAAGGACGTAGTGCCCTCTGCTAGTCTCGGAATGTTGACTGCTCGTCGCTGTATTCGCTTCCTGTTTGATCACAAAAGCCTCCTTCATGGCAAGGTTTCAGTCTTTGGCGCTATCGGGACAACGGGGACAACGTTTTGGCCTGATGCGGACTCCGAAAATCGGATCTTTGGTAGCTATACGGATCAGGCAGACGTGCCGATCACAGATGGAGCAGAAGCGCCATGACGAAAGCGGGCGCTGGTTCTTCCACCGGCACCGATTCCCTGTTTTTCGCCCTTACTGTTCGGGTGGCCGGCCGCTGGAGCCAGCCTCTTCTGCGCCAGGACTTGTCGTGAAGAACAATGCGATCTTGCATGGCCGGCGCATCCGAATTCTTCTATGCGCTCCGGGAAGGAGGTTATGTTCTCACGCTAGCGGAACTCCGGCAGTATCTCCTTCTCGTAAAGGTCGAAGAACTGCTTCTGGTTCGGGCCGATCTGCTGCACATAGACTTCGTCATAGCCGGCGTCAGCGAACTGGCGGATCAACGCGCGGTGCGGCTCCGGGTCCGGGCCGCAAGGTACGGACTCCGAGATCATGTCCTCCGTGACGAGCTGCGTGGCCTGCTCGTAGTGGGCGGGGGTCGGCAGGACCTGGGCCAGCTCTCCGGGCAGCGCCTCGTTCGGCCAGAGCCGGTGCGCGGTCCTGACGCACTCGGCCTCGTCGTCGCCGTAACAGACCTTGAAGGCGCCGTGGGCGGGCTTGTCTCCGCCGCCGGAGGAGCGGAAGAGGTCGAGCATGTCCCTGTCGGGGGCCACGTTGACGTAGCCGTCGCCTATCCTGCCGGCAAGCTCGATGGCCTTTGGGCCGAAGCCGGAGATGAGGATCGGCGGCGGCTCGTCAGGGAGCGTGTAGATCCTCGCGTTGTCCACCAGGTAGTATTTGCCCTCGTGACTCTGCGTGCCGCCCTCCCACAACAGGCGGATTACCTCGACGGCCTCCTCCATCATCTCCAGGCGCGTATCGGTCGAGGGCCAGGCGTCGCCGAGGATGTGCTCGTTCAGGGCCTCGCCAGAGCCGATGCCGAAGCGGAAACGTCCCTCGTGCATCACGGCGGAGGTCGCGGCGGCCTGGGCCAGGATCGCCGGGTGGATTCGGACGGTCGGGCAGGTCACGGCGGTGGTTACGGGAAGCTTCGTCACCTGGGAGAGCGCGCCGATGACGCTCCACACGAACGGGCTCTGGCCCTGGGCGTCGATCCAGGGATGGTAGTGGTCCGAGATCCACAACCCCTCGAATCCCGCCTCATCGGCCATCCTGGCCTGCTCTATCTGCTGGTGTGGCCCGAACTCCTCGCTGGACAGAAAGTACCCGATCTTCACGCAACCCTCCTGGCGTGCCACGGTCATGGACAGAGCGGATACTACCCCCGGCTCCCAAGAAGGTAACCGTTGCTCGAAAGCGACGGGAGATTCCGGTAGCTACAATACCTCCGGGAATTGTGAACCAGAGTGATGGGAGGTCCTGGAATGGAGCAGCAAGTCATGGAGGGCGCGGAACCGTTTCGCTTCGAGGGGGACGAGATCGGAGTGCTCGTCTCGCACGGGTTCACGGGGACCACGCAGAGCGTCCGGCCGCTGGGCGAGGCGCTCGCCGCGGAGGGCTTCACGGTGGCGGGACCGCGCCTGGCGGGGCATGGAACGAGCATGGAGGACCACGCCCGGAGCCTTTATGTCCGAGCCGACGCCCGGCACGCTCGGCGGGGCCTTCGGGTCGAATACGATGCGGGCCAGGTCCGGGTTGTTCAGGAAGACGCAGGCGTTGATGGGGATGATGCCCCGGATCAGGTCCGGCCGCATGCCGCCGAAGTAGAGTGAGAACATGCCTCCCATGGAGAGGCCGGCGAAGAACACGGAGTTGGTGCGCTCTTCGAGCCAGGCAAGGTCTTCTTCGATGGAGGAGATCCAATCTCGGGCCGTGCTGCGGGCGTGATCTTCCATGCTCGTGCCGTGCCCCTTGAGGCGCGGTCCCGCCACCGTGAAGCCCTCCGCGGCGAGCGCCTCGCCCAGCGGCCGGACGCTC
>DASSMB010000289.1:0-6940 GCA_035689095.1 Rubrobacteraceae bacterium
TGGCGCTCGCCGAGGGGTTGGCCTACAGCGCGGCCGTCGCCATAGACAACGCCCGCCACCACGTCTCCGAAGCGGAGCTAGCGCGGGAACTGGTCCAGCGCGCGAGGCAGGATCAGCGGACGGCGGCTCCCCTGGGCCGACCGGACGCTCCCGAACTGACCGCCCGCCAACTCGAGGTCCTGCGTCTGCTCTCCGATGGGAGAAGCGCGAAGGAGATCGGGGCGGATCTCTACCTATCGCAGGCTACCGTGCGGAACCACATCCGCTCGCTCCTGCAAGCTCTAGGGGCGCACTCCCAGCTAGAGGCCCTGGCGCGAGCCCGCAAGGCCGGTTTGATCCCGTAGCGTCGGTCTGGAGCGCCTTTACTTCCCTTTATTCTGGGGCCTCGAAGACGAGCCAGGAGCCCTTCACGCCCACTTCCTTCGCGTAGCTTCCCTGGCGGCCGGGGATCACCTTTACCAGCCGGTCTCCCTCGCTGGCGAACTCCTCCAGCGTCTCCGCTACCTCCTCCGAGTGCGCCACGAACACCAGCCGGTGCTGCTTGGTGATCTCTTCGAGCGAGTCGCGCCTCGACTCCTCTTCGTTTATGGTCTCGACCAGCAACCTCTCCCGCTCGGCGGCGGCGGCCCACAGCCTGTCCCTGTTCTCCTCCGCTGCCCTGTGACGAGCGGCCTCCTCCTTGCGCCACTCCTCGATGTGCTCCTCGATCCTATGCACGAGCCTCTCGATCATGGACGTGCGTTGCCCTCCCATCTCACTCCTCCTTTGTCTGATCGTTTTCATCATAATCCCTCACTTGGCTAGCACACCACTCATCGCCTTGAGGCCCACCTCCATTCCCTTCCACGGGAGACCCGCGTGGAACGGGTTGCCCCACCCGAAGCGCATTGGCAGGTAGAGCCCGATCATCTTCTTCCCCAGCCGCCACGGGACCGAGGTGCCGACCTTGTACATGTCCATCGCGTCCGGGTCCACATCTATCGGCTTCTCCGGCACGCCCGTCAGTCGCAGCGGGACCTGGGCGAAGGTCGCCCGGTCGAACTCCTCCATGACGCACATGCTGGTGGGCTGGAAGGAGATCTCCGGCTCGGTGCCCAGCACGCGGGCCGAGAGGTGCTCGGCGGCGGCGTCTCCCTGCATGAAGGCCAGGAAGGCCTGCTTGACCGGGAAGTCACCCGCGTCCCCGACGGCGTAGATGTCGGGGTGTCCCACCACCTGGCGGGTCTTGAGGTCCGTGGTGATGAAGCCCCGGTCGTCTCCCGGCAGCGTGGGATAGGTCATCTCGGCGATGTAGGGAGAGAAGGTTATGAGCAGGTCGTAGGGCAGGACTTCGCCGTTCGCGTAGTGGACTTCGCCGTCCTCCACCTTCTCGGCGACGTATTTCGTGTGTCCGGCTATCACCCGGCGCTCGAACTCTTTCGTGACGACTTCGTGCAGACGGGGACCGAAGGCCTGGATGTAGCTCTGCTCGTAAGTGGACCAGGTTATGTCCACGTTGGCGCGGACCTTCTTACGGCGCAGCCAGGTATCGAGCATCATGACCATCTCGTAGAGAGGTCCGGCGCACTTGTTGTTCGGGGCGACGAGGAAGAGCACCCGCTTGTTACGACCTTCGCGGGCCTCTTCGAGCAGCTCGTAGTAGGCCAGCCTGAGCTTGAGCATCTCCTGGGGCGTCCAGATGGTCTCGGCGTGCTGCCTGAGTCCGGGCACCTCCTCTGGGCGCATGTCGGAGCCGGTAGCCACGACGAGATAGTCGTAAGAGATCTTCCGGCCTTCCGTCGCGACCATCTTCGAGTCCGGGTCCACCTCGCGCACCCGGTCCTTGATAAACGTGATGTCCTTGCGGCGGGTGGGACGCTTCAGGTCGATCTTTAGTTTATCGGGATCGAGCCCGAAGGGGATGTAGATCGTGTTCGGTTTGAATAGGAAATAGTCTTTGTCCGAGACGAGCGTTATGTTCGCCCGGTCTTGCAGCTTCATTCGCATATAGAAGGCCGCCTCTAGCCCTCCGAACCCTCCGCCGAGTACCGCTATGTTTGGTTTGCTTCCGTTTATCATTGCCGATGCTCCTTTCGGAGCGGGGTGACTCTCCGTGGAGAGCCACCCCGTCGTGAGTTTTCAGGCGTGAGCTGTGCCTGTGTCTTCTCTGTGCCGTCCGCGGAAGAGTGTTCCGGGGGAACCGGGGACGCCGACCCGGGGCAGCACCCAGCGGTCGAGGCCCCAGTACCCGGCGACACGCCAGGCGAGCACGATCCAGGTCGCCAGGATGAACATCAGCGGGTTGGCTCCCGCGACCCCGGCGAATATGTAGCTGGCGTTCATCGTGCCGCCGAAGAAGGCCGCGATGCCGGTGAACAGGCCAAATATCAAACCGAGCCCGACCAGGACCTCGCCGAAGGTAACCAGGTAGGAGAACAACGCGGCGTTCGGAACTACGATGTCCTTCAGGAAGCCCGCGTACCATCCGGTAACCTGGGGATGCTCGCCGGTGGTCTGCTGGATCGCGCCCTGGGCGAAGCCCGCGACGGCGGCTCCCGCCTTGCTCCCGATCCAGACGCCCGCGGGGTCTGTTAGCTTCTCCCAGCCGGCTGTTAGCCACAGGTAGCCCAGGTACACCCGGACGATCAACCATACCGGGGCCAGGCGAGTATCGGCGAACAGGACTTTGCTCACGTTTGGCTCGGGTATCTGGGACTCTCTGGAATTAATTGCTTGCGCGCTCATTGATTCTCCTCTCTACAGTGTGGGCCGGGCTCGGGGCGAGCCCGGCTTGCGGGACCGGCCTCTCAGTGCTGGTGCGCTCCCCGATGGGTCCGGGGCGGACGGCCTTCCAGGTTCTTGCGTCCGTCGAAGTAGCCTCCGATCAGCGGACCGATCAGACAGTAGTTGAAGGCCCCCGCCGCGACCGGAACGAGACCGACGATCACGATCAGGACGCCTGCGGTCCCACCGATCAGGAACCCCAGCACGATCAGCGCAAGCCCCGCTACTACCCGGAGGATCCGGCCGGTAGGCTCGGACATGAATCTCGCGAATGCCATGACTTCTCACCTCCTTCTTTGCTCCGGTTTCTCTACTCGAAATCTACCCCTAGAGCTTGTGCCTGCCTTGATCAGCCTGGCTCATTTGCCTGGTTAGTTTTGACCAAGTCTCGCCCTATACCGCCGCTGGCACGGAATCCGAGGGGCGCGTGGTGATCGAGAACTCGACCGAGCGGCGGCTCCGCTCTCCGCCAGGCTCTGTGGAGAACGGGTAGATCCCCTCACCGGCAACGCAAGAGCGCGCGAGAGGACGCAAGAGGAGCGGGAGAGAAATAGTCAATCTGGATGGTAGGGCGGTCAAGATAGATCATGCGTCGCCGCTTACCGGGTAGTATGCTGCCGAACTACGGCTGATCGGAAGGAAGGTGTGCCGGATGGAAGCTTTTCGGGAGGAGGCGCTGGGTGTTCTGGAGCACGTCTTCGGGGACCGCCTCAAATTCGGACCGGGCCGGGAAGCGGACCTCGCCTCCGGCGGTTCGCTCGCCCAGGTATCGCCGGTCAATGTCGGGGAGGTGGAGACGCTTGCGCGGCTAGCCGGGGCGCACGGTTTCCCGGTGACCGTCGCCGGCGCCGGGCTGTCGGGAGAGGTCGGCGCGGAGGAGGGGAGCGTCGTGGTCCGGTTCGACCTGATGCGCTCGACCCGGCTCCCGGAGGGGGAGGAGCTCTGGGCCGAGGCCGAGCCCGGCGCGCTGTGGCTCACGCTGGACAACGAGCTGCGGCTGAGGGGCAAAGGGCTGGCCGTATATCCCACGAGCGCGCCGCGGGCTACCGTGGGAGGCTGGCTCGCCACGGGCGGTCTCGGCGTGGGCTCCTTCGAGTACGGCTGGCTCCACGATAACGTGCTCTCCGCGAGCGTCGTGCTGCCGGGAGGCGAGCGCCGCGAGGTGCCCGGTGAAGAGCTGCGTTCCGCCGTCGGGGAAGAACGGACCGGGATCGTCGTGAGCGCCCGCCTTCGCGCCCGCCGCGCCGACGCCGACGTGCCGTTCGCCGCTACCTTCGAAGACCCGGAGGGTCTCATCGGCGCCCTGGACGCCATCGTCGGAGAGGGCCTGCCGTTCTGGCATCTGGCCTTCCTGAGCCCCGGCATGACCCGTGCCCGCGGTCTCGGGGAAGACTACATGATATTCGGCGCCTATCCGGAGCCGCGCGCGGCAAGGATCGAAGCCGGCGCGCGTTCCATCTTCGACTCACATAACGGGCGCACACTGCCCGCCGCCGAGACACACCGCGCGTGGGGCGAGAGGTTCTTCCCGGTCGCGCCTTCCCATCCGACCCCGGAAGCGAGCCGCGAGTTGATCGCCGCCCCCGACCTCGCCCGGACGATCAGGGACGAGCGTCTGCGCGCCGGGGAGGTCGCCGCTCAGGGAACCGTCGTAAGCTCGGGCGACGCCCTTCTCCTCTCGTTCGACACGCAGCGGGGAGGCCTCGCGCGGTAGCGCCACGCGCAAGCCTCCGGTGATGCCGCCCGGCCAAACGGATATCCGTTGTTCAGCATCTATACGGATCGTGGAGCGCGTACTCCGCCATGACCCCGGAGAGCAGCTCTCTCTCCTCGTCGAGGTACTGCGCGATGGCGTGTCTGAATGCCGGGTGGCGGATGTCGTGCGCGCTGTAGGTGATGGTCGGGAGGAAGCCGCGCGCTAGCTTGTGCTCCCCCTGCGCGCCGGCCTCGAAGAGCTCCAACCCACGTTCGATGGCGAACTCGATCTCCTGGTAGTAGCAGAGCTCGAAGTGCAGGTTGCGCCGCGCCTGCGAGGCGCCCCAGTAGCGCCCATAGAGCGTCCGGCCTTTGTAGAAGTTGAGCGCGCCCGCGACCGGACGCCCCGTCTCACCGTCACGCGCTAGCACGAACAGGATACGGTCCTTCATGGTTCGGAAGACTTCATCGAAGAAAGCCTTATTCAGGTACGGGACGCCCCACTTTCCATCGAGCGTCCTGAGGTAATAGCGGTACATCAGAGCGCCGTACTCCGACGGGAGAGCGTCTCCGTTAAGGCGTTCTATCTCCAGCCCTTCCTCGCCGAGTTGGCGGCGCTCGCGCGCTACCTGGCGGCGCTTCTTGCCGTCGAGCGCGTCCAGGTAATCGGAGAACGCGCCGTATCCCCGGTTGCGCCAGTGGAACTGCATCGAGTGCCGCACCGCATATCCGCGCCGCGCGAACTCTTCCAGCTCCCGCTCGGGCAGGAAGAGCGCGTGCGATGAGCTGACGCGGCACTCGTCGCCGAGCCTCCCGGCCGAGTCCATCAGGGCTCCGACCACCGCCGCGCGTTCCGCCTCACTGGCATCGGACCGCACGAGCAGCTTGGGTCCGGTGGCGGGTGTGAACGGGACGGCCGAGACGAGCTTGGGGTAGTACGGCAGCCCGTGCTCCCCATACGCCCGCGCCCACTCCCAGTCGAAGATGTATTCGCCGTAGGAGTCGGTCTTGATATAGAGACATAGCGCGCCGAGCACGCGCCCCTCATCCTCGCAGACGAGGTAGACCGGCGACCACCCGCTCTTGCCCCCGATGCTGCCGGAGCGTTCGAGCGCCCGCAGGAACTCCAGGTCGAAGAACGGGAAGTCCGGCGGCTCCAGCGCGCGCCACGCCGTCTCGTCCACGTCCTCGACGCTGAAGACCCGCTCGACCCGCATCACGCTACCGGAGAGGAGACGGGGAACGGCTCATTCCGCGCGCCTCGCGGAATGCTTCGCGGAGAAGCGGTCGTCTTGACGCTCGTGGGCAACTCCTCTCGAAAGCCGGACACGACAACGGGTATTTTACTCGCCCCCGGACCACTGAAAAGCACCGCTGAAAACCATGCGCCCCCCGATGGGAGCGATGCGGACTACGGACTTACTGCCGGCTAACTCGCGGCGGCAGGACGGCCGCTGTCCTCCCCGGCCCCTTCGAGTTCCACCCAATCCTGGGACCAGCGCGACAGAGCTTCGACGACCTCGTTTAGCGCGCGCCCCTTCTCCGTGAGCCGGTACTCGACCCGCACCGGCCGCTCCGGCACCACCACCCGCTCGACGATACCCTCTGCCTCGAACTCCCTCAAACGCTCCGAGAGCATCCGGTTCGAGAGGTCGGGGATAGTCTCCTGTATCTCCCCGAAACGCGAAGCGCCCGCGAGCATCGCCCGCAGTATCGCACCGCTCCACCGGCGACCCACGATCTCGACCGCCCGCTGATACCTGGGACAGAACCTCTCCGAATAGATCTCATCCGAACCAATCATCACAACCGCATTTTACCACGCTTAGAGACTTGACGTAACTAATATATGAAATTATACTTGGTTACGTTGAGTAACTAAAGGCCCAGGGAGGTCGCAGATGTTGGATGTTGGTTTGCTGGTATTAAGGGTTGTGCTCGGTGTGATCTTCGCCGCCCACGGCGCTCAGAAGTTGTTCGGTTCTTTCGGTGGGCCGGGGTTGAAGGGTACGGCGGGGTTCCATGAGCAGTTGGGCATAAAGCCGCCTTACCTGATGGCGATCCTCGCGGGACTCGCCGAGTTCGCTGGCGGGATACTGGTGGCGGCTGGGCTCCTCACGCCGCTGGCGGCGGTGGCCCTGATCGTGACGATGGCCGTCGCGGTGTTTGCGGTGCATCTGAAGAACGGCTTCTTCGCCATGAACGGTGGTTACGAGTTCAACCTGGCGCTCGCCGGCATGGCCCTGACGCTGCTGCTCACCGGCGCGGGCGCCATCAGTCTCGACGCCGCTCTGGGCATCGTCCTCTGGTAACGGTCGTTAAAGAGTAAGGAGAGATCATGAACGTAACCATCATCGGCTCGGGGAACATGGCTCGCGGGATCGGCGACCGGCGAGTCGCCGGCGGGAACAGCGTCCGCATCATAGACCGGGACCCCGAGAAGGCGGGCGCCCTCGCGGGAGAGTTGCGGGGGACGGATGGC
>DASSMB010000290.1:0-5152 GCA_035689095.1 Rubrobacteraceae bacterium
GATGGATGGTCACGTCGAGTTCCTTTGAGGCAAAGGTCTTAAACGGCTCAAAGGTCATCATCGAGCCGAACGAAATCTCCAACGACGACGTGGCCGAAGACGAGACCATCGTGGACATCCGGGTCACGCAGCCGAAGGAAGTCGTAAAGGCCGAGTAAGGGAATCGGGCTAGCAATATCAGGGCCGAGGCGCGAAAGCGCTCCGGTCTTTCTGTTGCTGTACTTCTGTAGCGATCTCGTACAATAACCTTATGGCTACTAAAACTCTTTACGTCTGCTCTAACTGCGGACACCAGGAGCCGAAATGGCTGGGACGCTGCCCGGACTGTGGGGAGTGGAGCACCTTTGTGGAGGAGGCGCGGGAGGATAAGAAGGTGGTCGGGTTCGCGGCGCGGGCAGCCGGGGCGAAGGCTGGCGGCGGGCGAGCCGCCGGCAGCGTGATGTCGTTGAGCGAGGTGCCGCCGGCCGAGAGCGAGGGCCGGATGGACGCGGGAGTCGGGGAGTTGAACCGGGTGCTGGGCGGTGGGATCGTGCCGGGCTCTATGGTGCTCGTCGGCGGCGAGCCGGGGGTTGGAAAGAGCACGCTGCTCTTGCAGGTGATGGGCCATCTCGGCGAGGGGTGCCTGATGATCTCCGGAGAGGAGTCGCCGCGGCAGGTGGCTCTCTCGGCCCGGCGGCTCGGAGTGAACGAGGCCGGTTTCCGGGTGCTCTCGGAGACGGACGTGGACGTTATCGAGGCGACGATCCTGGAGGAACGGCCGAGTATTGTCGTCGTGGACTCTATTCAGACGCTGTATTCGCCGGAGCTTTCCGGGGCGCCGGGGGGCGTGGGGCAGGTGCGGGAGTGCGCGGCGCGTCTGATGCGGCTGGCGAAGTCCGAGGGGATCGCGGTGTTTCTGGTCGGGCACGTGACGAAGGAAGGCTCCATTGCCGGGCCGCGCGTGCTGGAGCACATGGTGGACACGGTCCTGCAGTTCGAGGGCGACAGGTTCCAGAGTTTCCGGGTCTTGCGGGCGCTCAAGAACCGGTTCGGTTCGACTAACGAGGTCGGGGTTTTCGAGATGACGGGTAGCGGGATGGTGGAGGTCGAGGACCCGTCGGCTTTCTTTTTGTCGCGGCGGGGTGAGAAGACGCCGCCGGGGGTGGTTACGGTGTGTCTTTTGGAGGGGACGCGGCCGATGCTGGTGGAGATAGAGAGCCTGGTCGCGCCGAGCCCGCTGGCTAACCCGAGGCGGGTGGCGAACGGGGTGGACACGGGGCGGGTGAACATGCTGTGCGCGGTGCTGGCGCGGCGGGCGGGGCTTCCTTTGCACGATCAGGACGTGTACGTGAACGTGACGGGCGGGGTGCGGGTCGAGGAGCCGGCGGCGGACCTCGGGGTGGCGCTGGCTATCGCGTCGGCGATGCGGGACCGGCCGGCGGGAACGGGGACGGCTTGTTTCGGTGAGGTCGGGCTCACGGGGGACGTTCGGTTCGTCTCCGGGGCGGGCCGGCGGGTCTCCGAACTTCTCAAGATGGGCTTCGAGCGTATAATAAGGCCGGAAGCTATGTCCGAAAGTCCGTCCGGTACAGAGTCCGATGGGCGGAAAAAGAGAGAGGCGAACGTGTTGGAAGTAGGTACGCTGGAAGAGGCCGTGGCGGTGGCGCTCCTGTGAGCCCGCGACGGCGAGACCTGCCGGCGGAGCTTGCGGGGGCGCTCGAGATGGTGGCTCCGGGGACGGAGATCCGGGACGCCATCGAGAACATCATCCGGGCGCACAACGGCGCGCTCATCGTGGTCGCCAACCCGGAGAAGCTGGAGCAGTTGGGGATCATATCCGGCGGCATGAAGGTCGAGTTGGAGTTCGCCGCGATGCGCCTCTACGAATTGGCGAAGATGGACGGCGCGATCGTGGTTGCTCCGGATCTCTCCATGATCCATTACGCCAACGTGCAGCTCAGCCCGGACCCGAAGTTCGAGTCGGGCGAGACCGGCATGCGCCATCTGGCCGGACACCGCACCGCGCAGCAGGCGGGAGAGTTGGTGATCGTGGTCTCCGAGCGGCGGCGGGTGGTGAGCCTGTATCAGGGAGCTTACGGGCCGCACGTCCTGGAGGACATCGGGGTCGTGCTCTCCAAGGCGAACTCCGCTATCGCCACGCTGGAGAAGTTCACCCGGCGGCTGCGCGAGGAGGCGAGGAGCCTGACCATCCACGAGTACGACGGTTCGGTGACGCTCAGGGAGGTGGTCGCCGCCATCGGGACGTTCGAGTACTCGGTGAGGATCGCCGAGGAGATAGAAGCGTTCGTGCGGGAGTTGGGCCAGGAGGGGCGGCTCATACAGATGCAGCTAGAGCAAGCGTTCCACAATGTACCGGAGCAGTACGACGCGCTCCTCAAGGACTACGTGGCGGAGGAGACAGACTACAGGGAGTTACGGGCGGCGCTGAGGACGTTCTCGTCCGAGCAACTCTCGGACACTATGGAGATCACGCAGTCCCTCGGTTACGGGTCGGTGGGGCAGACGGAGGACTTCTTCGTCAAGCCGCGCGGATACCGGCAGCTCGTGCGCGTGCCGCGCCTCCCGCGCAAGGTGGCGGAGAGCCTGATCGCGGAGTTCGGGTCGCTCGAAGGGTTGCTCGACGCTACCGAGGAAGACCTGGACGACGTGGAAGGCGTCGGACAGGCTCGCGCCCGCGCGATCCAGCGCGGACTCAGACGGCAGCGGGAACTCGAACCATCGAGAGAGGTACTCTAGTGGCAGGCGAAGATCAGAGCAAGGACGGAGTGGCGAACACGCAGTCGGTAGCTTTTAGCGAGGGGGACCTGGTCGTGTACCCGAGCCACGGGGCGGGGTGCGTCGCCGGTATAGAGCAGAAGACCATCCTCGGCGAGGAGCGCCGCTACTACATCGTCTACATCCCGGACGCAGAGCTTACGCTGAGCATTCCCGCGGACGGCGAGACGGGACTCAGGTCCTGCTCGGATGAGGAGAGCGTCGAGGCGGCGCTCTCCGCGCTGGAGGACGGGGCGACGGAGATGCCGAGCAACTGGAACCACCGGCTCAAGCACAACCGGGAGAAGATCCGGTCCGGCGAGATCGCCGAGGTCGCCGAGGTCGTCAGGAACCTCTCCGTCTACGGTGGCGAGCACGGTCTCTCGACCGGCGAGCGCAACATGCTGATGAAGGCGCGCCAGATCCTGATCTCCGAGATCGCTCTCGTGCGCGAGATGGACATCTCTGAGGCCGAATCTCTGGTGGATGGCGCCCTGAGCAACGGTGGGAGCGGGAACTAATAGATTCCGGGCGGGCATCCACGATCGCGCTCGTGCTCGCCGGCGGGACCGGCAGCCGTATGGGCCGTCCCAAGCAGTTTATAGACCTGCTCGGACGTCCCGCCCTCTACCACACCCTCCGGGCCTTCGAGGAAGCGCCGGGGATAGACCGCATCTACACCGTCGGGGACGCGGCGCGGATAGGCGAACTGGCCGCGATGTCCGGCATCAGCAAGTATTCCGGGTGCGCCTCGCCGGGTGAGAGCCGGTCCCTCTCTACCAGGAGCGGTCTCGGGCTCTGCGCCGAAGATCCGGAGAGCGTCGTCCTGATCCACGACGGCTCCCGCTGTCTCGTCACCCCGGAGTTGATCCAGCGGGTCATAGAGGCGGCGCACGGCGACGCCGACGGCGTCATACCGACACTCCCCGTCTCCGACACCATCAAGGTCGCCGAGAACGGTGCTGTTATGGAGACGCTCGACCGCAGCAGGCTCCACGCCACCCAGACCCCCCAGGCCTTCCGGCTCGGGCTTCTGCGCCGGATCTACGCCGCCTCCGAAGAGTTCCTCCTGACCGCCACTGATGACGCCTCGCTGGTCGAGCGCGCCGGGGGTTGCGTCGCCATAGTCCACGGGGACAAGACCAATATAAAGCTCACATCACCCGAGGACCTGATCCTGGCCGAGGCCATCCTGACCTCCCGGAGCCGCCTGCACAACGGCGACGGCGCCCACCGCGGCATCCTGTGGAGGACGCGACACTGAGCTTCAGGGTCGGCCTGGGCGTGGACGTTCACGCCTTCGCGCAGCCGGAAGAAGACCGGAAGCTCATCCTCGGGGGCGTGGAGATCCCCTCCGAACGCGGCCTAACCGGTCACTCCGACGCCGACGTCCTCGCCCACGCCATAACCGACGCCCTCCTCGGCGCCGCCGGCCTCGAAGACATCGGCCACTACTTCCCGGACACCGACGAGCGCTACCGGGACGCCGACTCCATCGAGCTGCTGCGCCACGTCCGAGAACTGGTCGGAGACTCATGGAAGGTCGTCAACGTGGATTCGGTCGTAGTCTGCGAGCGGCCCAAGATCCGGGACCACAGGGATGCCATGCGCCGGAACCTCGCCGTCGCCCTCGACACGGACCTCTCCCGCGTGACCGTCCGCGGCACGACGAGTGAACGCCTCGGTTTCACGGGACGCGGCGAGGGGATCGCCGCCCAGGCAATCTGCCTCCTGGAGAGCCTTCGCGAAGGTGCCTGAAGCCCGTGGCTGAGGTCCGAACGCGCTTCGCCCCGAGTCCGACGGGGATGCTCCACCTCGGCGGCGCCCGCACCGCGCTCTTCAATTACCTCTTCGCCCGCCATCACGAAGGTACGATACTCCTCCGCGTCGAGGACACGGACGCGGCTCGCAGCACGCGGGAGTTCGAGACGGCGCAGCTAGAAGACCTCGACTGGCTCGGACTCTCCTTCGACGAAGGGCCGTACCGGCAGAGCGAGCGCGGCGACTACTACGAGAGAGCCGCCGAACGGCTCTCAGAGGCAGGGCTTACATACGAGGCGGAGGACGAGGGCGGACGCCGGGCGCTGTACTTTCGTCCTCCCGAACGCGGCGGGAGCTTCCGGGACGAACTTCGCGGCAAGGTCCGTTTCTCCCGAATATCCGATTTCGTGCTCCGCAAGTCCGACGGCACACCGTCCTACAACTTTGCCGCCGTGGTGGACGACCTGGAGATGGGTATTTCCCATGTCATCAGGGGCGAGGAACACCTCTCCAACACGGGACGACAGGCGTTGCTCTACCAGGCGCTCGGGGCAAGCGAGCCGACGTTCGTACATCTCGGCATCATCCTTGGCCCCGACGGCAAAAAACTCAGCAAAAGGCATGGCGACGCGAGCGT
>DASSMB010000291.1:0-3436 GCA_035689095.1 Rubrobacteraceae bacterium
CGAGACCTCTACCGGGACCGTCAACGACATCGAGGGCTTCGCGCGGGCGACGCGGGACGTCGTCTCCATCGTGGACGCGGTCTCCGGGCTCGGGGCGTGCGAGCTTCGGACGGACGAATGGGGCGTGGACGTGGTCGTCGCGGGCTCCCAGAAGGCGCTGATGACGCCTCCGGGGCTCGGGTTCGTGAGCGTGAGCGAGCGGGCGTGGCGGATGCACGACGAGTCCCGGATGCCGCGGTACTACTTCGACTGGACGGCGGCGAAGAAGGCCTACGAGAAGGACCCGCCGCAGACGGCGTGGACCCCGGCGGTCAGCGTGATCATCCAGCTAGACGTGGCGCTCCAGCAGCTTCTGGACGAGGGCGTCGAGAACGTCTTCGAGCGGCACGTCCTGCTCGGACGCGCCTCGCGCGAGGGCGTGAAGGGCATGGGGCTCTCGCTCTTCGGGCCGGACGAGGACCTCAACTCGGCGGTCACGGCGGCTTGGGTGCCGGAGGGCGTAGACGGCAAGCAGTTCGTGAAGATGCTCTTCCGGGAGCACGGGATACAGGTCGCGGGCGGCCAGGGTGAGATGACCGGCAGGATCTTCCGCATCGGGCACTGCGGCTACTTCGACGCCTACGACATCATCGCCACCATCGCCGCCGCGGAGCTTGCGCTGGAGTCGCTCGGACACCCGGTCGAGCTCGGCAAGGGCGTTGGCGCGGCCCAGAGGGTCTTCTCCCGGAGTGGAGCGGTAGCTTGAAGGTCCTGATCCCGGAGAAGCTCGCCGACCCCGGTATAGAGCTTCTCAAGCAGGAGTTCGACGTGGACGTGCAGCTCGGCCTCAGCCCCGAGGAGCTGCTGGAGAAGATAGGCGAGTACGACGGCCTCATCATCCGCAGCGCCACCAGGGTGACGGCCGAGGTCATCGAGCGGGCCGAGAACCTCAAGGCCATCGGGCGCGCGGGCATCGGGGTGGACAACATAGACATCGAGGCCGCGACCAAGCGCGGCATCATCGTCGCCAACGCACCCGAGAGCAACACCGTCGCCGCCGCCGAGCACACGCTCGGCCTGATGCTCGCCGCCGCCCGCCGCATCCCGGCCGCCGATGCTTCGCTGCGCGAGGGCGAGTGGAAGCGGAGCGCCTTCAAGGGCGTCGAGGTGGACGAGAAGACGCTCGGCCTAATCGGGCTCGGGCACGTCGGGGCGATAGTGGCTCGGGGTGCCATCGGCATGGGGATGAGGGTGCTCGCCTACGACCCCTACGTCTCGGAAGACCGGATGCGTTCGATGAACGTCGAGCGGGCCGCGTCCACGGACGAGGTCTTCGAGAAGGCGGACTTCGTCTCGCTGCACGTCCCGCGCACGCCGCAGACGGTGGGCATGGTCAACGAGGCGACGCTGGAGAAGATGAAGCCGACGGCTTACCTGATCAACGTCGCCCGCGGCGGCATCGTGGACGAGACGGCGCTCTACAACGCGCTGAAGGAGGGCCAGATCGCCGGCGCCGCCCTCGACGTGTTCGTGGAGGAGCCGACGACCGACTCCCCGCTCTTCGCGCTCCCGAACGTGGTTGTTACGCCGCACCTCGGGGCGAGCACGGCCGAGGCCCAGGATCGGGCCGGAATCACAGCCGCCGAGCAGGTCGCGGTCGCGCTCAGGGGTGCTGTCCCCACGCACGCCATAAACGCGCCCGTCCCGTCGGGCGAGGGCGCGGAGTTCGTGGCGAGGTTCTCGGGGCTATGTGAATCTCTGGGGAGCCTGCTCTACCAGCTAACCGACCGTCCGGGCGACATGCTCAAGATCGAGTACCACGGCGAGGTCGCCAACTACGACACGCGCCTCCTGGACGTGTCGGCCCAGAAGGGTCTGCTCGCGCCGATGGTCTTCGAGCCCCTGAACTTCGTGAACACGCCGCTGCTGGCGAAGGAGCGGGGTCTGCGCGTCGAGACCGCGCGCTCGTCCGAGAGCTCGGACTACACCAGCCTCGTGGTCTTGCGCATGGGTGAGAACGTGGTGAGCGGCACGCTCTTCGGTCCACGGTTCCAGCCGCGGCTCGTCGAGGCGATGGGCTTCGACTTCGACGTCGTGCCCGAGAAGCACATGCTCTTCATCCGCAACGAGGACGTACCCGGCATGATCGGCAAGGTCGGGAGCATCCTTGGGGATCACGGTATCAACATAGGCAACATGGCCGTCGGCCGCGGAGAGCCCGGCTCCCGCGCCGCGATGGCCGTAACCGTGGACGAACCCGTCCCCGACGACGTCATACAGGTCTTGCTGGAGACGCCCGGCTTCAATGAAGCAAGGGCCGTGACGCTCTAGATGGCCGCGGACCTGGACGACATCCTCGCACGCTATCGTCCCTATGGCCCGAGCTTCAAGCCCGGCGAGAAAGCGCCCTACTCCGGCACCTACCTGTGCGACCGGGGGACGATGCTCCCCCCGGTCCGCATCCAGCTATCGAAGGGCGAGGAGTTCCCGGAGGCCGAGGGGCTCGGCGCGCACACCCGCTGGCGCGAGACGAACATCCAGGCGTAACTCGCAGCTACACAAGGGAGGTGGTGGGGTGCGTGATCGCGGATAGCGCCAAACCGCCTCTCTAATGCGCCGGTTCCTACTCTTCCGAAATCCGGTGTTCGGACGTTTCTGGGGGGCCCGGATCGTCTCGTATCTCGGCAGCGCCGCGACCGTCGCCGTGTTGCCCCTCTACGTGTACGAGACGCAGGGAGATCCCATCTCCGTCGGCATCCTCACGCTGGCGATGACGCTGCCGCGCCTTCTGGGGCCGTTCGCCGGGACCGTCTCCGACCGCATGGACGGGAAACGGCTGATGATCCTCTGCGACCTCGGCCAAGCCGCCATGATCGGTCTGGCGGCGCTCCTGTTGCCGCCGTTCCCCGTGCTGGTGTTGCTCGTCGCCGGCTCCGCGACGCTCTCCACGCTGTTCTTCCCCGCCGGCCGGAGCGCCGTCCCGGCGCTCGTGGCCCCGGATGACCTGACTCCCGCGAACGCCTTCCTTGGCACAGCAGCAAACCTGGGCTTCGCCCTGGGACCGGCCCTCGGCGGTTCGGCCTTCGCCGTGATCGGGGCGCGGGGAGCGCTGGCTTTCGATGCCGTTACCTTCCTCGTCTCCGCCGCCTTTTTGGCAAGTCTTCCGGCGCTGCCTTCGGCTCCGAAGGACGGAGCCGCGCTGTCCGCGGGATTTCTGGCCGAGGTTCGGGATGGGCTGCGCTACGTGTCGCACCAGCCGCTCGTGCGCGCGCTCGTGGTGGGTTTGTTCTTCGGGATAACCTTCATCGCCGTTGATACCGTGGCGCTGGTCTTCCTGGCGCGGGGTCCGCTGGAGACCGGCGGGGCGGGTTACGGGTTGCTGGCTTCGGCGCACGGTGTCGGCATGATCCTCGGCCCGCTCTTACTTCTCCGCCGCGTCCGGCTGGCCCTGGTCCCT
>DASSMB010000292.1:0-17574 GCA_035689095.1 Rubrobacteraceae bacterium
CGCCTCATCAAAGAAGCCGCCGCCACGAACACTGCCCTGGAACTCAACTCCTACGTGGACCGACTCGACCTCGCCGTCCCCTACGTCCGCGAGGCGATGAACGCCGGCGTGAAGATCACGGTAGACACCGACGCCCACGACGAGACGGCCCTCTCGTTCATGAAGTACGGCGTCTCCCAGGCGCGGCGGGCGTGGGTCGAGAAAGAGAGCGTCATCAACTGTATGCCATGGAGCGATTTCGAGGAGTACTTGAAGAGTGGGAAATAGTCCCTTGAAAGACCCCTTCTCAAGCCTTGCCGAGGGCTACATCTCCTCAGGAGACACCCTGCGCCGAGTCGTCCGCCACGAGCTCGTAGACCGCGGGCTCGTCGCCCATCTCACTGTGCCGGCCAGTATCGTAGACGTGGGCGGCGGCGCGGGCCAGCAGGCGATTCCGCTCTCCCGAAAGGGTCACGAAGTCACCATCCTCGATCCTTCACCGAAGATGCTAGCTGAAGCCCGCCGCAGGCTCGCGCGGGAAAACGAGGACGTTTGCAGGCGGGTGCGGCTCGTCGAGGGTACCGGGGAGCGGGCGCGCGAGGCGCTGGACGGGGAGACGTTCGACGCGGCGCTCTGTCATGGCGTACTTATGTACCTCGAAGACCCACGTCCCATGATCCACGCTCTCTCGGCCCTCGTCCGCCCCGGCGGCGTCGTCTCCGTCCTCACCAAGAACGCCGCCGCTCTGGCCGCGCGTCCCGCTCTCGAAGGTCGCTATCACGACGCCCTCTCCTCCCTAAAGGTTGATCGAGACCGCGGACGCCTCGGCGTGGTGACCCGCGGAGACACCGTCGAGAACCTCACCCTGTATTTCGGGGAGGCCGGGCTCGAGTTGGAGAGCTGGTACGGGGTGCGGGTGTTCACGGATCACCTCGGGGAGAGGATGCCCGGTGAGGATCTGCCCGAGGTGCTTGAGCTGGAGTGGGAGGCGGGACGGAGGGACCCTTACAGGTCGGTGGCGCGCCTCATCCACCTGGTGGGGCGCAAGAAGTCTCTATAGGTGTGACGCTGGAGAACTCCCAGCAACGGCAGGGAGTCTTACGGAGACTCGTTGAAGTTGAGCCAGTACCAGCCGAGGTACTGCATGGCCTCGGAGAACTTGTCGAAGTTGGTGGGCTTGGTGACGTAGGAGTTTGCACCCAGCTCGTAGCCCTTGACGACGTCCGTGTGCTCGTTGGAGGAGGAGAACAGGATCACGGGCACCAGGTGCGTCCGCTCGTCCCCGCGCAGTTTTTCCAGGACGCCGTGCCCGTCCATCCCGTTGAGGTGAACGTCTAGCAGGATGAACTCCGGCAAGACGCTGGTATCGCGGCCGGAGTGGGACCCGGTCCCGAAGAGATAATCGAGCGCTTCCCTACCGCTCCCGGCAATCACGACCTCATCCACCTCATCCACGATACCGTGCTGGCGCAGGGCGCGCATGGCGAGGAGAACCTGGTTCTCGTCGTCCTCGACGAGCAGTATTACTTTATCGGACAATCCGTCATCACCTGAAACGGCATTATACAGACGAGGCGCCGGGTCTGAACACATCTTGACCCGGCGCCTCGTCAGACAGCGGTATCTTTGTCTCCGCTACAAGGCGGATGCGCTGCGGTCTTTCTCCGCCTCCCACACGCCGGGGTCTACGGCCCCCTCCGGAGCCTCGCCCTGCTCCTCCAGCCACCGCTCGGCGTCTATGGCCGCCCGGCAGCCGTCGCCGGCGGCGGTAACGGCCTGCCGGTAGCGCGTGTCCGAGACGTCGCCCGCCGCGAAGACGCCCGGCACGCTGGTCATGGTGTGCTCCTTCTGCAGGATGTAGCCCGCCGCGTCCAACTCGACCTGTCCGGCGAACAGCTTCGTGGCCGGCTCGTGGCCGATGGCCGTGAAGAAGCCGTCCACTTCGAGCGTCTCCACCTCGCCGGACGTCGTGTTCTTTATGCGGATGCCCTCCACGGAGTCATCGCCCAGGATTTCCTCTACCACCGTATCGGTGAGGAAGGTGACCTTCGGGTTGTTCTGGGCTCTCTCCAGCATGATCTTGGACGCCCGGAACTGGTCCCGGCGGTGAATGACGAGCACCTCCGAGGCGTACTTGGTCAGGAAGAGCGCCTCCTCCATCGCCGTATCCCCGCCGCCGATGACCGCGACCCGCTTCTCCCGGAAGAAGAAACCGTCGCAAGTCGCGCAGCCGCTCACCCCGCGCCCCATCAGGCGCTGCTCACTCTCCAGCCCGAGCCACTTCGCCTTCGCGCCCGTCGCTATAACGACGGCGTGGGCCAGCACCGGCTCATCCTCCCCCTCCGCCCAAAGCCTGAACGGACGCTCGGAGAAGTCCACACGCTCCACGTTGTCCGGGCGCATCTCAGCTCCGAAGCGCGCGGCCTGGGCCTCTAGCTCGTCCATCATATCCGGCCCCGTGACGCCGTCCTTGTAACCGGGATAGTTCTCAACGTCCGAGGTAAGCATCAACTGCCCGCCGGACTCGAACCCCTGGAAGACGACCGTATTCAGGTTCGCCCGCGCGGCGTAGAGAGCGGCAGTGTAACCCGCCGGTCCTGAACCCACTATAACGACGTCGTAGACTTCTCCAGTCACTCTAAACCCTCCTCGAACGTGATATCCACCGTTCCACGCATTCTAGTACAAAGGTCTGTCTTTACCTTACCCACGGGCCGCCACGAGCACCCGTCCCAGCGCATCGTCCAGCACCCGGACTTCCTCATCGTCGAGATACAGTCCGAAGTGCCTGGAGATACCGCGCGAGTAGACCGGCCACGAACGCCGCAACGCCCCCAGACCCTCTTCGGTGAGCGCCGCGTAGCACCCGCGTCCATCATCATCGCACCGCTCGCGCCTCAACAGCCCGGACTTCTCCAATCGGTCCACCAGCCGCGTCAGACCGCTCCGGCTGAGTACGACCGCCCGCGCCAACTCGCTCATACGAAGACGGCGGTCCGGAGCCTCGTATAGCGCCAGGAACACGTCGTAGTGCCCGAGCGGCAACACCCCCTCCGCCGCGAGTTCGCGCTCTATGCGCTCTACTACCGCCGCGTGCGCCGTCAGAAGCGTCCGCCACGCAGCGCCGCGCGCCGCGTCCAACTCTGGCACGTCGGCTTCGCTCTTTCGCTCCGTTCGTAACTCCATCCTAGGATTGTACCACAGATAGTTGCACACGCAACAACACTCTGCTATGCTTGTTTTTAGTTGTATACGCAACTACTTAAGAGAGGCGGTGTAATGTGGAAGAGGTGAGGATCGCGGCCTACGAGGACGGTCCGTTTCTGGTTACGGGGGCGGTGACGATCACGGACGCTGAGGGGAACAGTTTCCCGGTGCAAAAGGAGACGGTGGCGTTGTGCCGGTGCGGCGCCTCGGCTGGCAGGCCGTTCTGCGACGGCACGCACACGAAGATCGGCTTCCGGGCGGCGGAGAAGGCCGTGCGCGAGTTGTAGGAAACGTCACTCTAGAGAGTAGCGGCACGAACGAGCGAGGAGCTAGGGTGGCGGTAAAGGAGATCTCGCGGGAAGGATTACGGGCGAAGCTGGACGGCGGCGAGGGGGTGGTCATCGTCGAGGCTCTGCCGCACAGGTACTACGAAGAGGCGCACTTGCCGGGGGCGGTCAGCATCCCCCACATCGAGGTGGACGAACTCGCTCCGAGTCTCTTGCCGGACAAATCGGCCCGGCCAATCGTCTACTGCCCGAACCGGGCCTGCCAGAACTCGCCGCAGGCCGCGAGGCGGCTGGAGGCTTTGGGATACGAGAACGTCTGCGACTACGAGGACGGCGAGCAGGACTGGATGGCGGCCGGCCTGCCAATCGAGAGAGGAGCCGTCAAGACAATCGGCTAGACCTGGACACCTGCACAAGCGTCGCCGGGGGCTTTGTGCGCGCCCCCGGCGGCTGGCGTCGCTAGTACTTCCTGTCGAGCCCGAGCACGTCGCCGCGGCCCAGGGTCCTCTCCGAGGCCTGGCAAGGGCCGTTGATCCGAGTGCTCATCGTCAGGTTGCCGTGTTTGCTCTCGGATACGTGGCCCAGCCCGAAGGTGTGGCCGCGCTCGTGCGTCACGACGGACTCGAGGTCGAACTTTCTCTTACACGAACGCGAGCCAGGGTTCGTCGTCCAGTTAGCGCGGGTCTTGTTGATCTTCATGTCTGAAGTGACGACCTTGTCGTAACCGGGGCTGTTCGCCGAGTACGTGCACGTCACGGCTAGAGTACCCTTCGGAAGCGAACCAAAGGATACGACGTTCCTCCGGTCCACGCCGCGGCATCTGCCGGTCGAGCTTACGTCAGCCGAGAGGCCGGTGCGTCCCGCGTAGCTTGTCCCCACCGGGACCCGGTCGCCCATGCCGCACTTGTTGCGGGTCCTGGTTATGTTAGTCCCGCCACTTACGATGGCGCGTTTGGTCGCCGTGCGCGTCAGCTCGGGCGGCTTGCTGCCCAGGTTGATGTAGTAACGGAACCCACTCTCTACCCGGTAGCTCAGGTTCGTGTGGGCCCGGTCGCGGCACTCGTTCGGGCCCTTGGCGGCCAGCGAGATCTGGGCCTCCGCGCTATCGGCTTCTTCGGAATCGCCACCGACGTGGTTGAACTCTATCGTCCCGTCCTTGAAGTGAGATATCTGCAGCTCCTGGGACCCGGTCGTGGTCAGCGCCTCCACGTAGACACTCTCTCCAGGCTCGGGGAGCGCGCTTCCGACCCCGCCGTCCGTTATGACTTTCTCGGTGGGGCATTGTCCCGGCTCTATCCGGGAGGGCAGGTCCCGGGCCGACACCTCATCGCCGCCGGCCTTGCATGCTTCGAGCAGCTTCGGACGCTGCTGGGCGGAGAGCGGCGCTCCGAATAACCCTACCATCAATACGCCCAACACAAGAGACGCTGCGAGTACGACTATCCACTTCGTGTTGGACATCAAGATCCCTCCCGTTCGCCCCACCAGCCCTCCGGCTATCCCGGCACACGTCCAGCGCACCCATACCAGACTCTTTATCATCCCACCCGTCGGAAAACTTTAGACAGGGTCAGGTTCCGTCAGGTTACGAACCGGGACACCGAACCGGTATACGCGCCAGAACCGACGCCTGGATCACTCGCGCCAGCCCGCCAGGAACGCCTCCTGCTCCGGCGTCAGGGCGTCCACACCCATGCCGACAGCGTCGAGCTTGGTCCGGGCGACCTCATCGTCTATCTCCTTCGGGAGCAGATGAACCCGGTTCTCCATCGAGGCGTGGTTGTTGGCGAGGTGGTAGGCGCAGAGGGCCTGGATGGCGAAAGTGAGGTCCATGATCTCGACGGGATGCCCATCTCCCGCCGTCAGGTTGACGACCATCCCCCGCCCGATGAGGTGCAGCCTCCGCCCGTCCGCCGTCGTGAACTCCTCTACGTTACGGCGCACCTCGCATCTTCCCGCTGCCGTCGCTGTCAATCCATCAACGTCTATCTCCACATCCACCCCGCCAGCGTTCGCCAGGATCGCGCCGTCCCGCATCCGCTCGAAGTGCGACGCCGCCAGCACGTCCCGGCTCCCGGTCGCCGTGATGAAGACCTCGCCTAGCTCGGCGGCCTCCAGGGAAGGCAGCACGTCGAAACCGTCGGCGTAGGCTTCGAGGCCGCGTACAGGGTCGACCTCGCAGACCGTAACGCGGGCACCCAGGCCCGCTGCGTAGCGGGCGATGCCCTTCCCGCACCAGCCGTAGCCGAGCACCACGACCCGCTTGCCGCCGACCATCAGGTTCGTGTTCTGCATGATCGCCGTGAGCGTCGACTGCCCCGTGCCGTAACGGTTGTCGAACAGGTACTTGCAGCGGGCATCGTTCGCCGCGATGACCGGGAACTCAAGTATCCCCTCCCGCTCCATCGCCCTGAACTTCGACACCCCGCTCGTCGTCTCCTCCGAAGCCCCCCGGATGCGCGGCAGCAACTCCCGCCGCGTCGTATGCGCCAGCCGCACGAGCCCCGCCCGGTCATCTATAAAGACGGCTTCCTTCCCGTCCAGCGCCCGGTCAATGACCCGCTCAAGCTCGCGGTCGGCGTCCTCCGGCGCGCTCTCGGACGAGGCGTAGACCGTGACGCCCCGCTCGGCGAGGGCGGCGGCCACGTCGTCCTGCACGAAGAACGGTCCGGGGCTCGCCACGGCCACGTTCGCTCCAGCTTCTGCCAGCACGACCGTGAGGTAGGCGGTCTTCGCCTCTATCGGGAGGGCGACGCCGACGCCGAGGCCCTCGAAAGTGCCGTCCTTGAGGTACTTATCCCGGACGATGTTCAGGACCGGGGAGTGCTCGGCGGCCCAGTCTATCTTCCTGTGCCCGTCCGGGGCGAGGGATGGGTCCTTTACTATGGATTCGCTCTGCATGACGGGCCTTTCTAGCGCACGCGGGGAGCGCCGGCCTCTTCCTCGGCGGCCTCGACCTGTTCACGTCCGCCGAGCAGAAAGCTGGCGACGACTATAAGGGCGAGGAATGGCAGGAGAGCCAGTCCTATCGCGGCGCCTCCGGCTCCTCCGGCGGTCGGGGCGAAACCCGCGGCGGCGAAGCCCTGATCGTAGATACCGAGACCGATGGCGAGACCCACGACCAGCGCGCCGATACCGCCGACCCACATCAGAAGGTTGCCCAGGGTCTGGAACCTCGCGGCGGAGACCTCGTCGGGGCGCATGATCTCGGTCCACAGAAGGCCCCAGCGCTTCACCCGCGGGTAGAGGACGAGGAGAAGTATGGGACCGAGCACTATCCCCGCGACGGCGTTGTTGACGGTGATGATCGAACCGAGGGCGGCGAATGGGACGAAGCCGATCAGGTCGTTGAACCAGGCGATCCAGTCCGCGCAGACCGCCGAGGCGAGGATGGATATGGCGATGTACACCGCGAGCTTCTTGCCGGTGTTCACGGTCGGTTCCATGTTCTCGCCGCGGCGGAAGAACGCGCCCCACATCTTGTACGGGATGAAGCCGAGGAAGAAGTTGCCGACGAACCCGAAGATGCTGCCGATCCCTAAAGTGCCGAAGAAGTCCCCGATCAGGTTCCCGATGGCCGCGCCCCAGGCGCCGGCCGGACCAAACAATAGCCCAAAGACGAACGGGAAGACGTTAGCCGGACGAATCTCCGTGAAGCCCGGAATGATCGCGAACCCCTTGAACGGTATCAGGACCGCCGCGTAGATCGCCGCGCTCAGGGCCACCAGCACTACCATCTGCGTGTGCCGCCACATCGTAAACGCTTCCTTCATCACGTACCTCCCCTTTTCCGTTGCCCTACCTGCTGAACCCTTCCAACCCACCATATCCCGCGAACCGCAGCGCAAGCGCCGCGGCCAGCAACACCGCGAACATTAGCAAAACCAGCGCATCCCGTCGTCCCATCGAGAGCTGGAGGAAATACGTCCTCTCCGGGCTCGCTCCGAACCCCTTCGACTCCAGCGCCATGCTAAAGACGTTCGTCGAGCGGATGGTGGAGACGAAGACCGGGATCAGGAGCGGAGTGTTCTTTCTTATGCGTTGGATCAGGTTCCCCGACTCCAGGTCGAGCCCGCGCGAACGCTGCGCCTGCCCGATGGTCGAGCCCGTCGCCGCTATCGTCGGGACGAGCCGCAAGGCCGTCGAGATGGCGAAGGCGAAACGGTACGGAATGCCGATCCTTACGAGCCCGGTCGCTATCTCCTCGTTGCGGGTGGTGGAGAGGAAGATCATGCCGGCTATGATCGTTATGTCTATCCGTAGCGCGATCGCCACTCCGTAAAGTACCGCCTCGCGCTCCACGAACCAGAAGAGCGGCGTCTCCCCGCTGGCAAAGATGGACCACAGTATCACCGTCATCAAGCCCACCATGACGAGGATGAACCAGATACGCTTGAGGTTCACGAGGGACCTGGCTATCGCCCCGAAGACGATCACTACCGCGAACACCACCAGTTGGTATAACGGGTTCACGAATAGGAACGTGAGCACGAAGGCCCCTACGAGCAGCAACATCTTCGTACGGGGGTCGAGCCGGTGTACGAACGTATCCCGGTCCAGGTACAGAAACGGGTCCATCTACTCCACCTCCCCCTTCGGGCCCGGTTCCGTCACTCTAATCAACTCCTCGACCGTGAGGACCGTGGAGCCGAGCGAGTTGCCCATAGAGACTATGTGCGGCGGCCGGAGAGAGGCGTCGCGCAGGATCTCCTCCTTGGCGAAGACCTCGCGCACGGTCCCGGAGAGGATCATGCGCCCGTCCTTTATTACCGCCGCCCGGTGCGCGTACTCCGCGACGACCCACATCGTGTGCGTCACGGCGATGATCGTGGAGCCGGACTCGTTCAGACGCTTCACGAGGTCCATCATGGAGCGCTGCTCGGCGTAGTCGAGGCCGGTGGTCGGCTCGTCCAGGATCAGGACCTCCGGCCTCACCGCCAGCACGCTCGCCACGGCAACCCGCTGGCGCTCGCCCTTCGTCAGTCCGAACGGGTCTTCCTTCTCATAGCCGCTCAGCCCGACAGCGGCGAGTGCCTCGGAGACGCGCTCGTTTATGTCTGACTCCTGCATGCCCCGGATCTTCGGCCCGAAAGCCACCTCGTCGAAGACGGTGTCCGAGAAGATCTGATGGTCCGGGTTCTGGAAGACGTACCCGACCGTCTGCCCGAGACGCCGTATCCCCTGCCGGGTTGTCTCCTCCCCTTCCACCCGCACCGTCCCCCCGCTCGGCTTCAGCAGCCCGTTGAAGTGCTTGACGAGCGTGGTCTTCCCGGAGCCGTTCTGTCCCAGCACCGCGAGGAACTCACCCCGCCGCACCGTCATGTCCACGCCCTCCAGCGCCACCACGCCGTTCGGATAGCGATGCGTGAGGCCCTCGACCTCGATTAGCGGCTCCCCGTAGCGGCCCTCGCGGGCCTCGTCCGCCGCGACCAGCTCCCGGTGGCGCTCCGGGTCTATCCGCCAGCCCCGGCGTTTGAACTCCACGATACCTTCTGCGGGTGTCAGCGGTAGCTGGGCCTCCCACAGCCCCATCTGCCGGAAGAAGCGGGTTACCTGTAGCGGCATAATGCGAGACTCTTCCAGGAGGTCCACGTCGCGCAGGACCTCGCGGGCGGGACGGTCGGCGATTATCTTGCCTTCGCGCAGGATGACGATCCGGTCGGCTTCCAGCGTCTCCTCGGTCTCGTGCTCGACGACGATGAGCGTAACGTCGTCCCGGTTCCTCAACTCCTCGGCGATCTCGAATACTCCCAGCTTACCGAGGGGATCCAGGTCCGTCGTTGGCTCATCCAGGCACAGGATGCGCGGCTCTATCGCGAGCACCGAGGCTATAGCGAGCCGCTGCTTCTGCCCGCCTGAGAGCGTTGCCGGCTGCCGCCCCTCGAACCCTTCGAGCCGTACCCGCCCCAGCACGCTCTCGACGCGCCGGACCATCTCCTCCCGCTCGACCTGGAAGTTCTCCGGCCCGAAGGCGACCTCCAGGGCTACATTAGTGGAAAATAGCTGCGCCTCGAAGTCCTGGAAGACGAGACCGACCTCCCGGGCAAACTCGCCGACCTTGCCGTCGCGGGTCGAGCGGCCGCGGACTTCAACTTCCCCCTCCATCCGACCGCGGAAGAAGTGCGGGATCAGTCCGTTCAGCGAAGCGCAGAGTGTGCTCTTCCCCGCCCCAGATGGTCCCATCACTACCACGAACTCGCCCTCGGCCACCTCCAGGTCCACCCCGTCCAGCGCGAGCGTCTCCTGCCCCCGGTAACGGTAGCTGAGATCCCGGATACGGATCGCCGGTTGTATTGTCTGTTCCACTATCTCGTGGTCACTCTCATCTCACGAAGCATATTAGATAAACCACATACTCCGCTACCTCCCGCGAGTCGCGTGGAGTACCGGAGAAGATGTAACATACGGAGTAGGATAGGTTGGACGGGAACGCGAAGGCGGGCAGTCTCATCGCCGCCGCGTTCGCGATGGGTTTGCCGGAGGGTGCGTATGAGACTCACCGGACGTGATGCGGTGGCGGAGTTTAAGTACGTCGGAGGCGCTTTGCCGGCACCCGGCTCGCAGGAAGAGCGGCGGCGCTTCGCCCGGATACAGGAGCGGCTGGCGCCGCTGGCGCAGCGTCTGGTCACTGATCCGGGTAGCCCCCAGACCGTCGTGGTGGTACCGAGCCTCTCGCTCGATGCGGCGGAACTGGCGAAGATCTCGGGCGTCCACCACTACGAGGAGCGCCTCCTGTGCATGCTGATGTTGCTGCGCCTGCCCCGCACCCATCTCGTCCTGGTCACCAGCCAGCACGTCCCCATGGCGATCGTGGACTACTATCTGCATCTCCTTCCAGGCGTCCCCCTGCGCCACGCGAGACGGCGGTTGACGCTCCTCTCCTGCCACGACGCCTCCGACGTGCCGCTGACACGGAAGATCCTGGACCGTCCCCGTCTGGTGGAACGCATCCGGTCGGCTATCACCGATCCCTTCTCGGCTCACCTGAGTTGTTTCAACAGCACCGCTCTGGAGCGAAGCCTCGCCGTGCGGCTGGGCATCCCGCTCTACGGTAACGACCCGGCCCTCAACGATCTGGGCACCAAGAGCGGCGGCCGGGAGGTGTTCCGGGAGGCCGGCGTGCCGCTGCCGGACGGTTTCGAGCACCTGCGCGACGATGGGGACATCGCGGAGGCCATCGTGGAGTTGAAGCGCCGCGATCCGGGATTGCGCCGCGTGGCTATCAAGCTGAACGAGGGCTTTTCGGGGGAGGGCAACGCCGTTTTCTCCTACGATGGCGCCCCGGAGAACGAGGCGCTAACACGCTGGGTCCGGGACGAGTTGCCGAAGCGCATCAAGTTCGAGGCGAACGGCGAGACCTGGGAGCGTTACCTCCACAAGTTCGCGGAGATGGGCGGCATCGTCGAGTGCTGGGTGGAGGGCGAGGAGATCCGTTCTCCATCGGTGCAGTGCCGGATAAACCCGCTGGGCGAGGCGGCTGTCGTCTCGACCCACGATCAGGTCCTCGGCGGTCCCTCCGGACAGATCTTCCTGGGCAGTTCCTTCCCCGCCGACGAAGCGTACAGCCGAGACATCAAGGACGCCGGGGAGCGAGTGGGACAGATACTCAAGGAGCGCGGGGCCCTGGGACGCTTCGCTATAGACTTCATCTCCGTAAAACGCGAAGATGACGGTAGCCCCGGCTGGGATCACCAGGCCATCGAGATAAACCTCCGTAAGGGCGGCACGACACACCCGTACCTGATCCTGCGCTTCCTTACCGACGGCTCTTACGACGCCGACGACGGCACCTACTGCACCCCCACGGCCAAGCCCTGCTACTACTACGCCTCAGACAACATTCAGAGCCCGGCCTACAAGGGCCTCACCCCCGACGACCTCGTAGACATCGCCGTGGACAACGGCCTCCACTTCGACAGCGCCTCCCAGCAGGGCGTTGTCTTCCACCTCATCGGCGCCCTCTCCCAGTACGGCAAGCTCGGCGCCGTCTGCATCGGCGACAGCCACGAAAGCGCGAGGAAGTTCTACCGGGATACAGTGGAGGTGCTCGACCGCGAGACGCAACGATAATTCGCTACACGGCCGACCGTGACTCCAGCGCCGGTATGATCTCCCGCCCGTAAGCGTCCAGTGTGGACTCCTGCGCGTCGTGCATGAGGTAGACGTTGAACTGGTCCACGCCGAGTTCCCTCAGTTGCGTGAGCTTGGCTATATGGTCCTCTACACTCCCCAGCACGCAGAAGCGGTCCACTATGCCGTCCGGGACGAAGTCGGTCGTGGGGTTTCCGGCCTTGCCGTGGTGGCTGTAATCGTAAGCCTGCCGCGCCTTTATGTAGTCGGTGAGGGCGTGCGGCACCTCGCCGTCCTCGCCGTAGCGGGAGACGAGGTCGGCTACGTGGTTCCCGACCATGCCGCCGAACCACCGGCACTGGTCGCGCTGGTGCGCGAGGTCTCTGCCGACGTAGGCCGGCGCGGCGACGCAGACCTTTACGTCCTTCGGGTCGCGTCCCGCCTCCCTCGCGGCGTCGTGGACGTGCTTCATGGTCCACTCCAGGATGACCGGGTCGGCGAGCTGCAGGATGAAGCCGTCGGCCTTGCGTCCGATGAGGCCAAGCGCCTTCGGACCGTAGCCGGCCATCCACACGTCTAGCCTGCCGTCCTTTATCCACGGGATGCGGACGCTGGTGCCGCCGTAGTCGACCTCGCGGCCCTCGGCCAGCTCTTTTATGACGTGCATCGCTTCTTCCAACTGCCGCAGCGTGGTCGGTTTGCGTCCGAGCACCCGCACCACAGAGTCGCCGCGCCCAATGCCGCAGATGGTGCGGTTGCCGAACATGTCGTTGAGCGTGGCGAAGGTCGAGGCGGTAACGGACGGGTCGCGGCTCACCGGGTTGGTGACGAACGGGCCGACGATGATCTTCTCGGTCGCGGAGAGCATCTGCGAGTAGATGACGTAGGGCTCCTGCCAGAGGATGTGTGAGTCGAAGGTCCAGGCATGGGTGAACCCGAGCCGTTCGGCTCTTTGTGTTAACTCAATGACACGTTGGGCTGGCGGGTCGGTCTGGAAGGTTACGCCGAAGTCCATGTTGCCTCCTCTAATCCTTCCCGGAGCCGGAGATCGCGGTGGCGGCGCCGAGCGCGAGATAGACGCCGCCGGAGACGTAACGCTGGCCGCGCCGGAACCTGGGGCTTTCGTTTCTCCGCCGCAGCCAGCCACCGGCCTTGCTCGAGAGTAGCGCGTAGAGACCGTCGGTGAACAGCGCGACGGCTACGAACACGGCTCCGAACACCAATATCTGTACCCATGCCGCGCCCTGCGAGGGGTCCACGAATTGCGGCAGGAAGGCCAGAAAGAACAGCGCGACCTTGGGGTTGAGCACGTCCACGACCACGGCCTGCAAGAAGACTCGCGGGAGGCGCTCGCTCTCGACAGTTATCGTGGCGATGTCTTCATCGCGGGCCAGGATGCGCTGCAGGCCGAGCCAGACGAGGTAGGCCGCGCCCAGCCACTTCACCACGGAGAAGGCGGCCGCGGAGGATGCCAGAAGCGCCGATAGCCCGATGGTCGCGGCGGCGATGTGTACCAGGCCGCCAACGCCCACGCCCAGTACGGAGGCCAGGCCCGCCCGGAGTCCTCCATCCACGCTGCGCGCGACGATGTAGAGGACCGCCGGGCCGGGCGTTACGGTCAGCGCCAGGGAGGCGATGAGGAAGAGCCCAAAGGTGGAGGCTTCCGGCATCGGCGACCTTCAGGCGGTCTCCGCCTCGCGGGCGGGTTCGGTAGAACGGCCGCCGAGCATGGACAGGATCAGGTACGATATCGCAGCGACGCCGAAGGTGAAGAACAGGCCGTAGTTGTACAGGCTCTCGATAAACGTCGGGTCCTGGAACACGCCGGCGAAACCGGGGGTCGTGGCGGCCTTCAGGAAGCCGGGGACCACCGGGACCACGCCGATGAAGACGGCTATTACAGCCCGCCAGTTCCAGCCGTTCGAGTAAGCGTATCTTCCCTCGTACTTATAGAGGTCGGCCAGGTCTAGGGTGCGGCGGCGAACGATCCAGTAGTCCATGATCATCACGGCCCCGATGGCGCCGAGCAAACTGCCGTATCCCACGAGCCAGGTGAAGATGTACGCCCCGAGGTTGTTGAAGAGCACCCACGGGAACGAGACGACACCGAGGACCGCGGTTATTATGCCACCCGTCCTGAACGAGATGTACTTCGGAGCGAGGTTCGAGAAATCGAACGAGGGCGAGACGACGTTCGCGGCCATGTTCGTCGAGATCTGGGCCAGCACGATAATGATCATGGCGAGGATCAAGACCAAGGGTATACCGCTGGCGAGCCGCGTGATGAGCGCCACCGGGTCCCAGATGGGCTCCTTGAAGACGACGAGGGTAGCCGCCGTGACCGAGATACCTATAAAGCTGAACGCCGTCATCGTGAGCGGGAGGCCTATGGCCTGGCCGACGACCTGCGAGCGCTGGCTCTGGGCGTAGCGGGTGAAGTCCGGGATGTTGAGGGACAGCGTGATCCAGTACCCCACGTTCGCCGCCAACGACGGCCAGAACAGCGACCAGAACGGCGCGTTACCCTCCTGGAGCTTCGCCGAGGTCGAGAACACGTTCCCGATCCCGCCGCCCGCGTAGAACCCCCAGATGAGCAGCGCGATGCCGCCCGCTATGAGGAGCGGCGCGGTGTAGGACTCGAACCACTTAACGCCCTCGATGCCGGTCAGGATGATCACGAGTTGCACCGCCCAGAAGGCGAAGAACATAATAAACGAGTGTCCGGCCACATCCGACCAGCCGTTCCAGGCCGCCGTCACCAGCGCGTCGAGGGCGAGGCCGCCGATCCAGGTCTGTATCCCGAACCATCCGCAGGCGACGAGCGCGCGGGCCATCGCCGCGAAGTTAGCCCCTCGCACCCCGAACGAGGCGCGGACGAAGACCGGGAACGGGACGCCGTACTTGGTGCCGGCGTGGGCGTTCAGGAGCATCGGGATAAGCACGATCACGTTACCCAGCGAGATCGTAAGCAGCGCCTGCCACCAGTTCATACCGGCGGCGATGAGCCCGGAGGCCAGCGTATAGGTCGTGATGACTATAGCCATCCCGATCCAGAGCGCCGCGATGTTGTACGTCGTCCACGTCCGCTCATCGGGTCCCGTGGGCGCCAGGTCCTCGTTGTAGAGGCTGGAGGCGCTTACCTCCGCCTTTATCCGCGCCAACTCCGCCGGATCGTTGACCCCAAGCTCCCTGTAGTGTTCCCGGTCCATCGTCCTCCCTTTCGCCAGCTTTCAGCTATGGTTACTTCTCCGCCGCCCAATCTATCGTCCGCACCGCGAGCCGGTGGAGCGCCCGGACCGACAACTCCAGGTCCTCCTCCGGCGTGTCCTCATCCTTCGTATGGCTCAGGCCCCGCAAGCTCTTGACGAACAACATCACCGTGGGCATGATGCGCGCCATCTCGGCGGCGTCATGCAGGGGTCCGCTCGGCAGTCGGTGCGAGCTGCCCGAGACCTCGTTGCACGCATCCTCGGCGAAGGAGATCAACTCGTCGTCGAACGGGATGGGCTCTATCTCCCACACCTTCTCCCACTCGACGGTAACTTCCTCTTCCGCCGCGATCCTCTCGCTCGCCTCTTTCGCGCTCTTTAGCATGTCCGCGAGCACGTCGGCATCCAGGGCGCGCTGGTCGAGGGACATCTCGCACCAGCCGTTGAACGCCGTCACGATGGCCGGGCTGACGTTGACGAAGCCGGTCGTAGCGCGCACGTCGTCGCGGCGCGCGGCGTCGTCCCGGAACGCGATGGCCGAACGGGCCGCCGCGATGAAGGCGTCCTTCCGCACGTCCATCGGCGTGGAGCCGGAGTGGGCGTGCTGGCCGGTGAACCGGACGACGTGCCGCTCCACCCCGAACGTCCCGAGCACCGCGCCGAGCGGCAGGTCCATCCTCTCCAGCACCGGCCCCTGCTCGATGTGAAGCTCCAGATACGCGACGGCGTTCTCTATCTGCTTCCCCGCCTCATTCACCTGGTCCAGGTCCACCCCGTGCTCGCGCAGCGCGTCCGGCAGCGCCACGCCGTCCCGGTCCTTGAGGCCGCGCACGTCGTCGGGCTTTAGCGTACCGGCGGCAGCCCCGGAGCCAAAGAGGCTACGGCCAAAGCGGGCGCCCTCCTCGTCGGCCCAGTCCACGAGCCGCAGGGTCACGGGGCGCTGTTGCGGCGCCAGCACCCGCATTACTTCGAGGGCGGCGATGGTGTTGAGGCAGCCGTCGAGCCAGCCGCCGTTGGGGACGGAGTCTATGTGGCCACCGAGCAGGACCGCCTTCTCGGAGTCGCCGGGGGCCGTGGCCCAGAGGTTCCCGGCCTCGTCGCGCTCTACCTCGACACCGTCTATCTCTTCGAGCTTGCCGCGCAGCCACTCGCGCGCCTGTTTCCAGGTGTCGGTCCAGGCGACGCGCCGGGCGCCATCGGGACCGCCGGTCAGTTCGGCCAGCTCCTTCAGCTCCTCGACGGCGCGGCGGGCGTCTACCTGCTCGGCCTGCATCAGCCGACCTTCGCCGAAGTGCCGATCTCCGCTAGGGCCTCCTCGAAGGCGTTGGCCGCGGTTTCGGCGGCCTCGCGGGTGATGGTGAGGGGCGGGGCGATGCGGATGGCGTTCGCGCCGATGCCGCCCTTGCCGACCAGGACGCCGCGCTCGCGGCAGGCTTGCAGGAAGCGGACGGCGGCGGCCGGGTCCGGGCTACCGTCGGGGCCGACCATTTCGAGGGCGAGCATCAGGCCGCGGCCCCGGATCTCACCGACGACCGGGCTGTCTTTCGCCATCTTTACGAGACGGTCCTTGAGGTAGCCGCCCACCTCGTCCGCGTTCTTCTGGAGGTCGTTGTCCAGGATGTAGTTCAGGTTGGCAAGAGCGCCGGCGGTGGAGACATGGTTGCCGCCGAAGGTGGCGAGGTGGAGCTTGCCCGAGATGGAGTCCAGTATCTCGGCGCGGCCCATCACGGCGCCGATGGCGAGGCCGTTACCGAGACCCTTCGCCATCGTGATCATATCCGGCTCCACCCCCGACTCCTCGATGCCCCAGAAATGCGATCCCGTCCTGCCGAACGCCGTCTGCACCTCGTCGGAGATGTACAGGATGCCGGTCTCGTCCAGCACCTCCTTTACGCCCCGGATGTACTCCGGCGGCAGCTCTATAAACCCGCCGACGCCCTGGATGGGTTCGGCTATGAGGGCGGCGACGTGTCCGGTGGTGGCGGTGCGGATCAGGTCCCGCAGGTCCTCGGCGCACGCCCTCACGAACTCCGGGTCGCCCTTCGCGTAGCTCCCGTAGATGGAGGAGTAGGAGTGGTGCGGCGGCATCGCGTAGGTTACGTCGAGGGCCGAGCGGCTCGTCGGGCGCCACGTACTCTGTCCGGTTATCCCCATCGTGCCGAAAGAACCGCCGTGGTACGAGCCGCGCATCGCAAGGACCTCGCTGGAGCGGCGGTGCTGAGTGGCGAACAGGAGCGCCGCCTCGTTCGCCTCCGAGCCGCTGTTCACGAAAAAGACCTTCTGGTCGCCGGAGATCGGGGAGACGGAGATCAGCTTCTCCGCCAGCTTCACCTGGTTCTCTATGAGGTAGAGGGTAGAGGAGTGCAGGATCTTCCCGGCCTGCTCCCTCACCGCCTCCACGATCTCGGGGATATTGTGCCCGCTGATGGTCGTGACGATGCCGCCGAAGAAGTCCAGGTACTCTTTCCCCTCCGAGTCCCAGACCCTGAAGCCCTCGCCGCGCGCAAGCTCGATCGGCTCGTCGTAGTAGAGAGAGATCCACTCCGGCAAAACGTTCTTGTGTCGCTTCAGCAGTTCGTCCGGGTTCGTCATACCCGCACCTCCAGTCCCCTCGTCGCCGTGAACCTCCGCTCGACAAACCGCCCGGAGCCGCGCTCGCCCACGACCTCGCCATCTTTATAGACCAACCCGCCCCGCACGTACACGGACGCCGGTCCGCCGTGGAACGTCATCCCCTCGTAGGGCGTGTAGTCCACGTTGCCATGCCGGTTGTCCACGGTGGCCGTGATCGAGAGTTCCGGGTCCCAGAGCACGATGTCCGC
>DASSMB010000293.1:0-3085 GCA_035689095.1 Rubrobacteraceae bacterium
GGGACGCACCCGTTTAGCGACTCGATGGAGCAGCCGATCACGGGCGACAACCGTTACCGGCAGGTGGAGGAGAGGATGGGCTGGACGGCCCGGATGCAGGCGATCTATGGCCTGCACGTCCACGTCGCCGTCCCGGACGCCGAACACGCGATCCGGGCGGTCTCCGCGCTCTCGCGGCATGTGCCCCTCTTCCTCGCCCTCTCGGCCAACTCCCCGTTCTGGAACGGCTCCGAGACGCGCCTGGCCTCGGTGCGTGCGAAAGTCTTCGAACTGGTCCCGCGCTCGGGATTACCCCCGGCGTTCCGCGGCTGGGAAGACTTCGAGGGCTACGTCGAAACACTGATCGGGGCCGGCCTCATACCCGACTACTCCTGGTGCTGGTGGGACGCCCGGCCCCACCCCAGGCTCGGAACCGTGGAACTGCGGGCACCGGACGCCCAGACCGACGCCGCCCGCACCGCCGCCCTCGCCGCCCTCGCCCAGTGCCTCGTCGCGACCGCCGGGGAGCACGCGCCGGAGAACCCGCTACTCACCGGCGAGAACAAGTGGAACGCCACGCGCTACGGCCTCGACGCCCGCTTCCACGACTTCTCGACCGGCGAGAGCTTCACCGCCCGCGAAGCGGCCCGGAAACTCGTAAAAGATCTAACGCCCGTCTCCCAGGACCTCGGGTGCGAGGCTGAGTTGGAAGGCGTGCTTGAGATCGTGGATCATGGTAACAGCGCCGAGGAGCAGCGCCGCGTCTTCGAGAGGCGGGGTTCGCTGGAGGACGTTGCGGAGCATCTTGTAGCAAGAACGGCCTGATCCCCGAACGCCAATCCTTCTATAAGGCCCCGCCATCCGCGACCGCCGACTCCGCCGCTACCCCGCCAAAGACTAGAGCGGAAGCCAGGCCGCTCGTGTAGCCGCCGGTCGAGACCCCGCCGACCTCGACCCCGGCGGCGTACAGGCCGGGAAGCGGACACCTGTCCGTCCGGCGCAGCACCCGGCAGCCTTCGTCCACCGCCAACCCGCCGACCGTGTGCGTTATGGTCGGCGCGACCTCTACGGCCACGAACGGTGGTATTTTCACGGGCGAAGCGGGGCCGCTCCTCGGAGGCGAAAGCTCCGCGCCCTTTCCGTCGGCGACGGCTGTGTTGTACTCCTCCAGCGTGTGAAGCAGGGTGCCGCGTGGAACTCCGCGCTCCGCGAGCCGGTCCGCGAGCCGCTCCAGGCTCGCCGCTTCGAGAACGATGCCGCCGACGCGCCGGGCCGTCTCGACCATCTCCCCGGCGGTGCGTTCACGAAAGCGGCTCTCCAGACCGGCGGCGTCCAGGATGTACCAGGCGTGGAGTCCCGGTTGGCGGGCGGTGGCGCGGGTCAGGGTCGTCTCGGACCAGTCGGCGCCCTCGTCGGCGTAGCGCTGGCCGTTGGCGTTGATCGCCACCGCGTAGCGGCCGTAGAGCTGGGAGACTTTGACGAACTCCTGCGGGGAGAAACTGGCGGGCGGGGCGGGCAGGTTGCGGCCGTAGAACTCGTCGAGGCCGCTGCTTTGGAGCGCGCCCGCATCCAGGGCCGCAAGGAGACCGTCGCCCGTGCTCCGAGGATGCGCCCGCGGCCGCATCCTTCCCGGACCGCCGATGATGTAGCGTCCGACCAGCTCCTCGTTGGCGGCGAATCCGCCGGACGCCAGGACCACGGCGTCCGCTGCCTGTTCGTACTCCTCTCCGACGGACGAGAAACGCAGTCCGGCTACACCTCCATTGGAGTCTTTGACGAGTCCGTCCAGTGCCGCGCCCGTGAGTATCGGGCTGCCGGAATCTTCTATGCGCTCCGCGAGCGCGGAGACTGTGCGCTCGGGGTCGAAACGGGCGCCGAAGGTGAGCGGGTTGCCCGTCTCGCGGGTGAGCGCGGGGTGGGTGGCGTTTTCGAGCCAGTCGAGGGCGGGGCCGAGGCGCTCCAGGATCAGGGTTTGCAGGGTGGGATCTCCACCCGGAGCCTCGCGCCGGTAGGTGGGCAGGTCGTTGTAGGACCAGATGTAGCCGCTGGAGTAGAGGAAGGAGCCGCCGGGGCGGTCGCCCTTCTCCAGCAGCGTGACGCGCGCGCCGAGTTCTATGGCGCGCAGAGCGGCGGTGAGGCCAGCGAGACCGCCGCCTGCGACGACGATATTCACCTGTTAGGTCAGGGAGAAGGTGGGTTTATGTTCGACGTACTCGACGCTCACGTCTTCGGGGCCGCGGACGAAGACGGCGAGGGTGTTTGGGCCTTCGACGAAGTTCTGGATCTCGAACCCCTGCTCCTCGGCTTCCCGGCGGTGCTCCTCCGCCGAATCCACCAGGCAGCCGATGTGGTAGAGCATCCCCTGCCCATCCGCCTCCGGTGCGGAATCTGCGAGGTGCAGCCGGTACTCTCCGGCCATCACCGTTGTCGAGCCGTCTCCCGGCGCGAAGCCCATATCGAGAAAGCCGCGCGCGGACGCTTCCGGCTCCGTGGAGCGCACGACGAAGCCTTCCAGGTCGTAGTCGGTAAACTCGCCGTCTCCCGGAACCAGGGCGAACGGGAGCCCTTCGGGGCCGGTAAAGAAGTATCCTCCGTCGCGCGGCTCTGCTTCTGTCCCGGCCGGCAGTTTCGCGGCGGCGGCTTCGGGGCCGGCGACGCGGATGTTTATGCGCTCGATCACCCCCGGCGAGGGCGTGGTTCCCTCCGGGGCGTCGAAGAGGGTGAGCTTGCCGATACGGCCTCCCGCCCCGATCAGGGTGTAGCGGTCGGTGTGGTCCACGACGTGGAACCCGAGGTGTGACGTCAGGAAATCCGCGGCGGTGGCGCGGTCGGCCATGTAGAGGGCTATGTGATCCAGCTTCTTAACCTTCATGGATTCTCCCTTTCGCGGGACGTTCGACTCGTCAAGAAGATAGCACGCCGTGGCCCGTTTTTGGCAAGGAGTCGTGACGCAAACCAGGCCGGGAGAGCTTAAACTGTCTCCATTGATCTCGACCTCGGAGGAAGAGTGGTGGAACGGACGGTAATACTCGGGGCGGCGCGGACGCCGTTCGGCAGGTTCGGCGGGGCGTTGGCTTCTCTTAGCGCGCCGGAGCTTGGGGGAGCG
>DASSMB010000294.1:0-4811 GCA_035689095.1 Rubrobacteraceae bacterium
CGTCTCGCGGATACAGCGCTCCACGGAGTTGCGCCAGGAGAGGATAGAGCTGGACAAAAAGGCCCAGAAGTTCATCGAGGAGGCGAGCAAGGGTGAGATCCACATAGTCGCCCACCGACGCAGGATCGGCGACGACCCGGAGGAGTACGCCGCAAAGGAGAAGGAGCAGCGCGAGGACAACCACATCCCGGACGGCGAACCAATCATCTTCCTCGAAGTGGAGGTCGAGGACGCCTCGGAGTTCGAGGACGTTCTGGAGGTGACGGGCGTGGAGATCGGGGGTCACGAGGTCCTGCGCGCCCAGAGCTCCGTCGTCCCTAACGCCATAGCCGCTTTCTTGCTCCATGTCCGCGACATGACCGGCAAGACGCCGCACTGCTACTTCGGCTGGACGGAGGGCAACCCCATCGTCTACCTGTTCCGCTACATCCTCTTCGGCGAGGGCGACACCGCTCCGGTCACCCACGAGGTCCTGCGCGAAGCCGAACCCGAGGCAGAGCGCCGTCCCGCCATCCACGTCGGCGGACGATGAGTAACTCCCGCTCGTTCGACGATGTAGCTCGCAAGCAGTGTGTAGACCTCGAAGTCGTCCGCAAGCTGGAGATCACCTACGATCGCACGAAGCCGGGGAAGGTAGAGCTTGCCGTCGAGTACGTTGGTGGTCGGATGAGGGTGCTTGAGGTAGACAGGTACTTGATCGAGCGTCTGCTGGAACGGATAGAAGACCAGGAGGCTTGACCCTCGCACGAGCCCGCAACGCTCGACGCGGAAGGGAGCGACGCGCCGGACGGGTTGCCGGACCGCGACCGGCTTTCGTGCTAGATTGGTCCGGTGGCGAATACCAACCCCCTAAGAGAGATCTGGAACGCGGGCCGGACGGCGTTCGGGTTGTGGGCGGTCGTGCCGGGGTCTTTCGGGGCGGAGGTCCTGGGCCGCGCGGGCCCGGACTACGTGTGCGTGGACCAGCAGCACGGGCTCATCGGCTACGACGCTATGCTGCCGATGCTCCAGGCCGCCGGAGCGGCGGGCGCGGCCCCGATCACGCGGGTGCTCTCAAACGACTCGTACGACATTATGAAGTCCCTGGACGCTGGGGCGTGGGGCGTGATCGTGCCGCTCGTCAACAGCGCCGAAGAAGCCGCGCGGGCCGTCGCCGCCTGCCGCTACCCGCCGCGGGGCATCCGCTCCTACGGACCCATCCGGGCGTCCGGCGTGGTCGGCTCCGGCGACCCGGAAGACCTCGACCGCGAGGCGCTGTGCTTCGTCATGGTCGAGACGCGCGAAGCCCTCGAAAGGGTTGACGAGATCGCCGCGACTCCTGGCCTCGACGGTATCTACGTAGGACCGGCTGATCTTGCTCTCTCACTCGGCCTCGCTCCGACGTTGCAGGTCACAGAGAAAGAGCACGTAAACGCCGTGCGGCGCATCCTGGAAACCTGCCACCGGCGCGGCATCGCCGCCGGCATACACTCCCCTTCGGGAGAGTGGGCGCGGCGGCACGCGGAGGCCGGCTTCGATCTGGTAACCGTGGCGACGGATGCGAGCCTGCTCGCGGGAGCCGCCCGCGCCGAACTCGAAGAAGCCCGCGCCCGGAGCGCGGCGGGCGGCCCGTAAGAGACCTCGACGCGCGAAAAAGGCCGGAGCGTCAGAGCTCCGGCCTCGATAAGCGTGTTTGTTCTGGGTTTACTTGAGGAGCTTCTTGATCTCTTTCTCCAGGCTCGCGCCGCTCCTGCCGGTACTGCTCCTCTTGCCTTTCTTACCCTTCTTGCTGCCAGACTTGCTCTTGAGGACTCTCTTTACTTCTCTCTCCAGTTTAGCCACGTTTGGCGGGCCTCCTTTGTCGTACAGTGTTTTGATCTAGATGTTGCTACCCCTGGACCTGCGCCTTCAAACCGCCTGGTAGTAGAGCCGGGGTTGCCCTATTCGAGCAACCCCAGCAGGTAGGCTATGGTGGTCAGGACGCAAAATACCGCCAGGCCCACGAGGATACGAAGCCAGAGCTGTTTCAGCACCTGGGCGGCTATCCTCCGAAGACGTTCGTGCGGACCACGTCGTAGACGAGTAGTACAGAGAAGATGCTGAAGAACACGGCGATCACGTACATGATCGGCAGCCGCCAGCCCTTGAGCCTTATCGGCGCCGGGAGGGCCCGGCGGTTCAGCACTATAAGCATCCACGAGTAGAACGCCATGACGACGCCGCCGCCCGAGGAGGCGATGATCAGGAGCACCAGCGGCTGGTCAAAGCCCGCGAGCAGCACGATGGAGCCGAAGATGATCATGAGCCACGCCACCGTGAAGTAGATGCGGCTCTCCGTTACGGCCTCGCTACGGGAGAAGAAGCTGACCTTCAACGAGTCCGCGATGAGGCGGCTGACATAGTCGATGATCCCGAGGTTGGTCGAGAAGAGGATGGCAAACCCGGCCAGGTAGAAGAAGACCTCGAACCAGTACCCTATCTGCCGGCCGAGCACCTGGGCCTCCGTCTGAAGGAACGAGGGGTCTGCCGCCTCGCCCTTCGCGCCGGTGGAGTGAACGAGCACCGAGAGCCCGATGAGGGTTATGAGCCCGACGATGTAGAAGGTTACGATCTGTTCCTTGTTGGCGACGCTCCACCAGCCCTTCCAGCGGCGCACGTTCGGCTCGTCGGTCTTGGTCATGTAGCCGAGAGACGGCGCGGCGACCTCTTCGCCGGTGATGGGGGAGACGATCCTCGGGATGTGTATCCCCATGCCCATGCCCTTGTCGCGTATGTAGTTACTCTGGGTGAGGTTGTTGGCGCCGCCCGCGCCCGCGAAGGCGATGGCTCCGAGAAGCGTCGCGATGCCTAGCTCCCCGAGGAGGCTCGGGAAATTGGCTACGCCCGAAGGCGCCTGCGTAACCATCGCCGCCCAGGACGAGGCTTTCGTGGCGAAGACCAGCGCCACGACCATGAAGAGGGCGATAAACCCGACGAGGAAGAACTGCACCTTCTCGATGGTCTGGTAGATGACCGGCGAGACGGTTATCGCGACGCCGATGGCGACGAGGCCGATGATCGCGAGTATGGCTACGGTCTTGGTGCCCTCGGTCTCGAAGCCGAACAGGTAGGAGATCATGGTCGCCCCGCCCGTCGCCCAGCCGGGCCACATGTTGGGCAAGAACGCCCCCAGGCAGAAGATGATCCCCCACGGCTTCCAGAAGCGGGTGAAGCCTGTTACCGCCGTCTCGCCGGTCGCCAGAGTGTAACGCTCGATCTCCATGTTTAGGAAGTACTGCATCGAGAAGCCCACGAACGCGAGCCAGAGAAGCCCGATCCCCACCTGCGATGTGATGTATGGCCAGATGATCAACTCCCCCGATCCGAGGGCCGTGGCGAGCAAGACAACGCTCGCGCCCACGATCTTCCCGAGTGGCAAGGGCTCGGGCATGTCCCGGTACTGGACCCCCGGTAAATGCTTGCTTGGTAGCTCGGTGGCGAGTTCCCCCCGTCGCTCCGTTGCCTCGGCCATGCTTATTCTCCTCCCTCTCTATCCTTCACGGTATCCCAACCTGAGACTTCAAATTCTTCTAAACGATATCTTTCCTGGCCTCCTCCCCGATCTCGTTCGCGCCGTGGCGGTAGCCCATCCTCCGCGATAGAACCAGCGCCGCCTCGCGGGTCAGAGCCCCGATCTCCTGTAGCCTCTCGCGGGATACCCGGTACTCCGGGCTGGAGACGCTGATGCTGGCGACCGCCGCGCCCCCGTGGTCGAAGACCGGCGCCGCGACGCACCTTATTCCTTCCTCGTTCTCGACGTCGTCCACCGCGAACCCGCGCTCGCGCACCTCTTCCAACTCGGCTCTGAAGACCTCGACATCGGTTATGGTGTTCGGCGTCCTGCGCTCCACGCCCCGCGCGAACATCGCCTCGATGTCTGCCTCCCCGTCGTATGCCAGCAGGACTTTGCCGAGCGCCGTGGAGTGGAGCGGGTTGGTCAGCCCTACCCGTGTCTTTAGCTGCACCAGCTTGGGGCTGTCCAGCTTCTCGATGTAGACGATGCGGTCGCCGTCCCGGATGCCGAGGTGACAGGTCTCTCCGGTCTTCGATACCAGGTCCTCCAGGACCCCCTTCGCCTCCCGCCGGAGATCCAACCCATCCAGAAACGCGCTCCCCAGGACGAGACACTGCGGCCCGAGACCATACACCCCCCGGCCAAACTCCCTGACCATGCCCGCCTCCCCGAGCACCCCGAGCAGCCGGTGGCCGGTCGGCTTGGAGACCTCGCTCCGGCGGCAGATCTCCGCCAGCGATAGCCCCTCCGCATGCTGCGAGAGCACCCGCAACATGGCGAACGCTCTCTCCAGGTTCTTCGCCGAACCTGCCGGTACGCTCACAGGTTAGATTTGAAATAGCGTTCCATTTCCCCGCGGCCAGTATACGGAAAGGTGCGCTCGTTAGTCAAGGCAAGCGGGGACTTGCGTCTGGAGCGGCCTGGAGGCATGAGCGGGAGTTCGGCCCTCTATGGTAGGCTGGAGCATGGAAAGTAGGGGTAGATACAAGGGAAGGCGTAGACCGAAGGAGGCGGCGTGACGGAGAGCACGGGAGAGACGGGGCAGGGCCTGGACCGGCTGCGCGGGAAGTCCGCGGTCGTTACAGGGGCGGCCAAAGGTATCGGCCGGGCGACCGCCGAGCTCTTCGCGAAAGAGGGAGCGCGGCTCGTCGTGACGGACGTTGACGAGGCCGGGCTCCAGGGGCTTAAAGAGAAGTTGGAGGGTTCGGGGGCTGAGGTGGAGGCGGTCGTCGGGGACGTCTCGGTGGTCGAGGACGCGAGGAGGATGATCTCTGCGGCC
>DASSMB010000295.1:0-4700 GCA_035689095.1 Rubrobacteraceae bacterium
CCACGCTGGGACAGTTGATCATCACCGGCTCGTCCGTCGCGGATTTCGGGGCGGTGATCCTGCTCTCGCTATTCTTCTCCGGGGACTCCAGCAGCGTCGGGTCCACGCTCCTTTTGATCGGGGCGTTCGTCGTGCTGGTGGCCGCCATCGGGATCGCGCTAGCCGAGATCGAACACCTGGAACGTCTGAGCATGGTCCTGCAAAAGCTCCAGGACTCCAGCGCCCAGATCCGGGTGCGCGGCGCCCTCCTCTTCCTGATCAGCTTCGCCGTTCTCGCTCAGTTCCTGGGCCTGGAGGTCATTTTGGGCGCATTTATCGCGGGTACGGTATTGAGGCTCGTGGACAAAGACAGGATGATGACGCACCCGTTCTTCCGCCAGAAGCTCGAAGCCGTCGGCTTCGGCGTCTTCATCCCGTTCTTCTTCGTCACCAGCGGGATACAGCTCGACGTTGGAGCGCTGCTGGCCGGCGGCGGGGCGGCACTCGCATCCGTGCCGCTGTTCCTGCTCGCCCTGCTGCTCGCCCGCGGTCTTCCGGCGATCCTCTACAGGCCGACGGTCGGCACCAGGGGCGTGCTGGCGGCGGGGTTGCTACAGGCGACCTCGCTGCCGTTCATCGTCGCCACGACGGGGATCGGGATGGAGCTTGGCATCCTCGCCCCCGCGACCGGCGCCGCGCTTGTAGTGGCCGGGCTACTGTCGGTGGTGCTGTTCCCGCTCGGCGCCCTCACGCTGCTGCGGGCCGGCAAGAAGCCGTCCGCGGACAGCCAGGGAGGTCTCTCCGGCGACGCCGGGCCAGAACCCGGCCCGGCCTGACACGAAACCGCATCGAGCTTGTCCATATTCGGAATCGAGGTATCGAGATGACCCAGACACACGTCCCGACGGATCGGGGAGCCCGGCTTGGGAGGCTCAGGGAGTTGATGGAACGTCTGAAGCTGGAGGCGCTCCTGCTGCGGCGCTCCGCGAACTTCGCCTGGTACACGGGCGGAGCGGATAGCCGGGTGGATCACGCCTCCCCATTCGGCGTCGCGGACGTGCTCGTCACCCTTGAGGCAGAGTACATCTTCACCAACAACATCGAAGCGGCACGGATGCGCGAGGAGCAGACGCCGGACTTCGAGGTGATCGAACACCCCTGGCACGAAGACGAGACCGCCGCTATCCGTGAGGTCGTAGGTAGCGTCTCTCTGGGAGCGGACTTTCCGCTGGAGAACGCTCTGGATGTCTCCGGCGAGGTCTCGCCCCTGCGGTACGTCCTCGACCCGGATGCCATCGAACGCTACAGAGAGGTCGGAGCCGACACCGCGGCGGCGATGGCGGAGGCGGCGGGCTCCGTGGAACCCGGCATGACAGAGTACGAGGCGGCGGCGAACCTGGCGGCAGCCTGCCGGAAGCGCGGACTATTCTCCTCCGTGCTGCTGTCTGCCGCCGATAACCGCATCGCCAGTTACCGCCATCCCATACCGCACGGAGATGAGATCGAGCGCCGCGTCATGCTCGTGGTTAGCGCGGAGCGCGGCGGTCTCTACGCCAACGTAACCCGGATCGTCGATTTCGAGGAACCGGACCCGAAGATCGCCTGGCGGCAGGAAGCCTGTAACTCCATCCTACGGCGGATGAGAGAAGAGGCCACGCATCCCGGACACACCCTGGCGGAAGCCTTCGCCGACTGCCGGCGTTTCTATGCGGAGGCGGGATATCCGGAGGAGTGGAAGCTCCACCACCAGGGCGGCATGACGGGCTATGGATCACGCGAGGTCATAGCGAACCCGCAGACGCAGCAGGAGATACAGATAGGACAGGCGTTCGCCTGGAACCCTTCCATCACCGGCGCCAAGGCAGAGGAGACCTTCATCCTTACGGAGTCCGGGCCGGAGATCATAACCCGGCTTCCCAAGAGATAGAAAGATTCCCGAGCAAGACCCTAGCCCTGAGCGATATCTGCTCCCGCCCGCGCCGCCTCCAGCGTGTTGTACAGGAGCATCGCCCGCGTCATCGGACCGACGCCGCCGGGGACCGGCGTGATGCGCGACGCCACCGGCTCGACCTCCGCGAACTTCACATCGCCAGTGAGGCCGCCCTCTTCTTTGCGGTGGATTCCGACATCCACGACGGCTGCTCCATCCTTTACGTACTCCGCGCCGATCATCTCCCGGCGTCCGGCGGCGACGATCAGGACGTCCGCCCGCCGCGCCACGTCCGGCAGGTTCTTCGTGCGCGAGTGGCAGACGGTTACGGTCGCGTTCTCGCGCAGGAGGAGTTGGGCGAGCGGCTTGCCGACGAGGTTCGAGCGGCCGATGACAACAGCTTCCTTGCCTTCTAGCGCGATCCCGTTGCGCTTGAGCAGTTGGATCACGCCGTGCGGGGTGCAGGGCAGGAGGCTCGGCAGCCCGACCGCGAGCCTCCCGGCGCTCATCGGGCTGAGTCCGTCCACGTCTTTCGACGGTACGATGCTGGAGATGAGCGGCACGTGGTCCAGTCCGTTGGGAAGCGGGAGCTGGATGAAGAACCCGGAGACGGCGGGGTCGTCGTTCAGGTTCTCGACGAGGACCGCCAGCTCTTTCTGGGAGACGTCCGCGCCGAAGCGGTGGGCGCGGGACTCGATGCCGACCTCGGCGCAGTCGCGCTGCTTCATGTTCACGTAGGTCGTGGAGGCCGGGTCGTCGCCGACCAGGATCACATCCAGCCGGACCGGCACGCCCCGCTCCGCGAGGTTCCGCACGCCTTCGGCCACTTCGGCCCGGATCTCGGCCGCGACGGCCTTGCCGTCGAGTATCTTCTCGGGCTCCGCCACGGCCTAGAGTACCGCGAGGAGCTTGGGGGCGACCTGCTTCTTGCGGCTCATCACGCCGGGCAGGTCTATGACGCCGTCCTTCGCCCGCGCCTCGAACGCCTGCTCGACCATGGAGCAGTCGCCCGCGCATAGTAGCTCGGTGCCGCCCTCGATGATGTCCGTCACCATCAGCGCGGCGAGCAGGTAGTCGTTCCTCCGGCGCATGGTCTCGAGCATCTCGATCAGCTCGTCCTTGCGGTCCAGCAAGCCCTTCCCGACGGTCTCGACCTGCGAGATGCACATGGTCTCGCCGGAGCCCAGGCCGTACTCCTTGGCGTCGCGGTTTACGATCTCCTCGGCAGAGAGCTCCGAGACGTCCGAGGAGGCCTCGAACATCTCCATCCCAAACTCCTCGGCGCTGAGGTCCAGAAGCTCCTCCAGGTAGCGGGCGACCTCCCTGTCGCGCTCGGTGGTGGTCGGAGAGTTGAGGATCACGGTGTCCGAGAGTAGCGCCGCGAGCAGCATCTTGGCCGTCGACTCGGAGGGCGCAAGTCCCGCCGTCTTGAACCGCTCCACCACGAGCGTCGCGGTCGAGCCGACGGGGTCGAAGGTCGCGGCTATGGGGGTGCTGGTCTCGATGTTGCCGATATGGTGGTGGTCCAGGATCTCGACGATCTGGGCCTTCTCCACGCCCTTGACGCTCTGCCCGACCTCGGCGTGGTCCACGAGCAGGACGCGCCGGGGCTTGGCGTTCAGCAGGTCCGTCCGCGTCACGACGCCGATGGGGACGTTGTCATCGTCCACCGCTATCGCCGCGCGGTAGTGGACCTCCATCACCTGCTGGGTTATGTCCGAGATCAGGTCGTCCGGGCTGACGGTCAGCGGTCCCTCGCTCATTACCTCCCAGCAAGGTACGGCGAGCTGGATCATGCGGCTCGTCACGTAGGAATCGAGCTGCGAGAGCACCACCGCCGTACCCTTCTCCTCGGCGAGCTCCAGGACCTCTTTATCCGGCCGGACGCCGTTCGAGATTACGAGCACCGACGCTCCGAGCTCTATCGCTATCCGCTGGCCCTTTGGACGGTCGGCGATGACCACCACGTCTCCATCCTGTATCTGCTGGCCCATCGAGTCCGTGCTGCGCGAGATGACCCACAGCTTTCCGTTGGCCTCCCTTTCCTTCCCGGCCACCAGCTCGCCTTCGAGCACCTCGACGATAGCGGAGACGGAGACCGGAGTGTCGGCGAACGTGGAAGGCTCGCGAGACTCGCGGATATACATACGCGCCAGGTTCCGCTCGGTGATCAGACCGATCAGCGATCCGTCGTCATCGACTATCGGGACCTGACTCACGTTCCTCTTGGACATCACCAGGCCGACGTTCCGCAGGGGATCGTACTTGTGAACCACCGCGATCTCCGGGCTCATCGCGTCCTTTACCCGCAGCATGATGTGCTCCAGGAACTTCGGCTCCTCCGCCCCACTCTCCTTCAACGCCCACGCCGTCTGCGCGTTGACCTCCCCCAGCCGGGCCGGAGCGTAATGATTGTCCGGGTCGACCAGGTTCTTCAACTCCGCGTACCCGATGGCCGATGCGATGGTGTCCGTGTCCGGGTTCTTGTGTCCTGTTACGTAAACGTGCGGCACCCGCGCCTCCTCTAGACTCTCCGAAACCCTTTTGACGCTACCCTCTCACCCATACTGCCCCCATATTCTACCCGGATAACCGTCAAACTTTGCTCAACCGCGCAAGCTCCGGCACGAGGGTCTTTACGTCCGACCCGAAACGAACGACGACCTTCCCGGCCCCGGACTCCAGGATCTCACCCTCCCCGAACTTGGCGTGCCGCACCTTCTCCCCGGCCCTGAACGAGGGCGAATCCGACGCAGGCTCCGGGCTGCTGCTCCCCCGTTTCGGCAGCGCG
>DASSMB010000296.1:0-21459 GCA_035689095.1 Rubrobacteraceae bacterium
CCGACCGCGACTTGACGAACTACCGCCCCGTACATTACCCTGACCGTGAAGTTATTGCAAATGATTGTCATTAGTGTCAAGCGCCGAAGTGGCGGGAGGTGTAACGAGGGTGTTGGGATCTTTCCTGGTGATGTTGCGAGAGGGGTTCGAGGCTTCTCTGCCGGTCGCCATAGTGCTGGCGTATCTGACGCAGACCGGACGCAAGGAGGACGCCCGCGGGGTTTGGTACGGGGTCGGCGCGGCGGTCCTGATCTCTATCGTTACCGCAGGGGTCTTGTTCGTGACCGCGAACGGCCTCGAAGGAACGGCCGGGATCTACTTCAAGAGTGGAGCCATGTGGCTTGCAGTAGCCTTCCTCACTTACATGGTCCTCTGGATGCGCCGGCAGGCTCGCACGATGGCCCAGGGGATACGGCGTAACGTGGATAGCGCGGTCGAGCGCGGCGGCCTTCTGGCGCTGGGGATGCTCGTCTTCGTCATGGTCTTGCGCGAGGGTATAGAGACCGGGTTGTTCATGTTCGGCATTACCCAGAACGCGACGCCTCTCGGCGTCGGGATAGGCGCGGTAGCTGGTACGGCCGCGGCTGTCGGCCTGGGATACGCGGTCTACGTCGGCGGCAAGCGCATAAACATGGGCGCGTTCTTCAAGATCACGGGCATCCTGCTCATCGTGGTGGCGGCCGGTCTGCTGGCGCGCGGGGTGGCGATCATGGAGATTGGGGGCATCATCCCCGCTTTCTTCTATCCGGTCTGGGATCTCTCCTCTATACATTTGCTCTCTAGCGGCAGCGTGAGCGGCCAGTTCCTGACGGCGTTCCTCGGCTGGGACGCGAAGCCGGACCTTCTGGAGGTCGGGGTGTGGGCGGTCTACCTGCTGACGGTCGGCTTCTTCTTCCTGCGCCCGCAGACCCGGACGGCGGCCCAACCGGCAGCGGCCCACAACTAGTCCCAACGCTCCGCGGAGCATATAGAACAGGAGACAACTTGAGAACCTCTTTCATTATCGCCGTGGCATCGCTCGGGCTGATACTAGCCGCGGCCGGTTGCGGCAATGCTCCCGTCACGAACGAGCGGGCCGCGCAGGAGACCACGGGAGAGACTACCGGATCTTCCGGGGCGGCCTCGGCGTCGCTGCGGGGGGTTGTGGACTCCTACAAGCTCGCGCACGAGGAGATAGAGGCCGAGGGCGGCGAGAAGGACGCGGGCGGGTACGAGATCGGATACATCGTCGAGCCGGCGGAGGGCTGGTGGGAAGGAGACCCCGGCGACCTCACGTGGCGCGGACCGCGCGGCGGAGAGACGAACCACATCGAGATCCTGCCGTTCGACGCCGAGACGGGACTACTGGTCCCTCAAGCCAGCATCAAGCTCGACGTCTACGACGAGAGCGGGAAAGAGATCCAGAGCAAGCAGCTAGAGTTCTACTACTCGGAGTTCTACCACTACGCCAACAACTTCAGCCTTCCGAAGAGCGGAAAGTACACGCTGGAGGCGGAGATCTCGCCGCCTGACTTCCGCCGCCACGGTGAGGAGAACGGCGAGGGCAAGGTCTTCACCGAGCCTGTAACGGTGAAGTTCGAGAACGTCGAGATAAGCACCAAGGAAGAGTAGCTCCTCCCGGAGAGTCTTGGCGGCGGGCCGGTCGCTCCCTGTAGAATAGACGCTGGACTGCTCTACGGGGAGGTAGCATGAACGTTTTCGGCTTAGATATCGGCGGCTCCGGGATAAAGGGCGCGACAGTTGATACGGAAAGCGGAGAGCTGGTCTCCGAAAGGGTCAGGATCAAGACTCCCCAGCCCGCGACCGGTCAGGCGATACTTGAGACGTGCATCGCGGTGGTCCGGCAATCGGAGTGGGAAGGCTCCGTGGGGTGCGGCTTCCCGGCGGTAATTAAGGACGGCGTCATACAGACCGCGGCCAACGTGGACGACTCGGTTATCGGCTTCGATCTCAGGAGAGAGCTGGAGAAGGATCTGGGGAACCCGGTGCGGGTCGTCAACGACGCCGACGCGGCGGGACTCGCGGAGGTGCGCTGGGGAGCGGGACGCGACGTGGAGGGCGTGGTCCTGATGCTGACGCTCGGGACCGGCATCGGGAGCGCGTTGTTCGTCGGCGGGAGGCTCGTCCCGAACACGGAGCTCGGCCACCTGGAGATAGACGGCCACGACGCCGAGAGCCGCGCGGGCGATGGCGCCCGCAAGCGCGAGGACCTGAGTTGGGAGCAGTACGCCAAGCGCCTTCAGAGGTACCTGACGACCGTCGAAAACCTGTTCTGGCCGGACCTGATCGTGATCGGCGGTGGCATCTCCAAGAAGTCCGAGAAGTACTTCCCGTACCTGGAAACCCGGACCGAACTCGTCACAGCCACACTACTTAACGAGGCCGGCATCATCGGCGCCGCGCTCGCCGGAGCTATCGAAACGTCTGTGAACCGGTAGAAGCCCCGGTCTTTACCGGCCCGAAACGTGCGCCAGGAACTCCGCCCGTAGAGCCGCGTCCTCGGCGTACACGCCGCGAGCCGCCCGCGTGACCGTGATAGTGCCGGGCTTCTCGGCGCCGCGCATCGTCATACACGTGTGCTCCGCCTCGATCACGACGATGGAGCCCCGCGATCCGAGAGATCCGTACAGGGCATCGGCGACCTGGGCGGTGAGGCGCTCCTGGATCTGGGGCCGCCTCGCGTAACCTTCCACCACCTTCACTACCTCCGACAGCCCGACCACCCGCCCGTCCGGCACATAACCGACGTGCGCCCTGCCGATGAACGGCAGGAGGTGATGCTCGCACAGGCTGGCGACCGGCACGTCCCGCAGCATCACCGGGTCGCCAAAGTCTCCGGCAAAGGCCACGTCCAGGTAGCGGTCCGGGTCCTCGTGCAGGCCGCCGAAGAGGTGAGCGTAAGCCTCCGCGACCCGTTCCGGCGTCTCGCGCATCACGTCGCGGTCAGGGTCCTCGCCGATGGCCGCCAGGATCTCGCGCACCGCCCGCTCGATGCGCGGCAGGTCTACCTTCCCGCTCACAGCTGACCTCGCACCAGGTCCGGCAAGGCGGTCAGGTCCGGGAGCACGTAGGTCGCCCCCGGTGCCCCGCCATTGCCCTTCCGGTCCACGAAGACCGTGTCGATCCCGCGCTCCGACGCTCCGAACACGTCCGTCATGGGGTCGTTGCCGACGTGAACGACGCGGTCCGCGCTCTCCGTGTTTCCGCTCAGACGCAGGGCCTCGTCGAAGATGGCCCCGTCCGGTTTCTCCGAGCCGATGACCGCCGAGACCACGACGCCGTCGAAGTAGCGCGTCCAGCCGAGGTCTTCGAGGATGCCTTCCAGGAGGATGTCCCAGTTCGAGACGACGTAGAGCTTCGCGCCCATCGTCCGCAAGTCTTCCATCACCCGCTCCGACTCCGGGTACGGGTTGAAGGAGATCCTGCGGTCCGCGACCTCCGTCAGCACCTCGGCGGGAGCCTCGACGCCGAGAGCCTCCGCCGTGATCTCGGCGTTGCGGCGCTTGAAACTGAAGAGGCTCTCCTCGGTGCGGTGCTTGATGTTCTCCTCTATGTGACGCCGCATGCTCTCCCGCATGGGACCGGTCGCCCGCTCGACCGTCAGGCCGCCGTTGGATGCGTAGGGCGCGAGGTCCCGGACGTAGCCTTCCACGTCCAATTCGACCCACAGGAGCGTCCCATCAACGTCCAGGAACACGGTATCGTAGCGCATTCTCGCCTCTCTACTTGCTGCATATCCTCTTGACCGGAGACAACCGCGGGCTCGCTCCGGCCACAGGATCAGAGTATAAACCGCAGGTTGCGGAGGGCTCCTAGAGGACCTCCGCGTCGAAGCCGTGCTCGTCGGAAAGACGTGCGAAGAGCGCTTCTACGTCGCTGGCGAGGCTGGTGGAGATCTGGAAGTACGCCGTCTGCGGGTACAGGTCCTCCGGGTCGGAGTCCACGTGCTCGTAGTCCGCTCCGATGGTGTCCAGCGCGTCCCGCACCAGCTCCAGGTCCGCCTCGCTGCCTATGTTAGCCACGCGCAGGGTAGTGCCGTCCATGCGTAGAAGTCTACACTTTTCCAGCATCCCGCGAGGCCCCGACTACGGCCCAGCGCCGCCCGAGGAAGCGGCCGCCGCAGGTCAAAAGACGCACCGCCATCAACACGTTCAACGCGACCCAGACGCCGGTAACGCCGAGCCCGAAGGCGAGTGACAGTAGCGCCAGCGGAGCGAAGGTCGCGAACGCGGCGACCATGGACCACTTGAGAAAACGAGTGTCGCTCGCCCCGATCAGGATTCCGTCCAGCGCGAAGACCGCACTCCCTACGGGCTGCATCAGGGCAAAGAGCGGCCAGATCTCCCGCGCCCGCTCGATCACCGCCGGGTCTCCGGTGAAGGCGCGCGGGATCAGCCCCGTGCCGGCGAGGAGCGCCGCGGCGAAGACTACCCCGACGGCGACGGACCAGGAGATCATGCGCCGCGCGGCGTCGTAAGCGCCGGCCGCGTCCCCGGCCCCGAGGGAGCGGCCGACCAGGATCTGCCCGGCTATCGCGATAGCATCCAGCACGAGCGCCAGGAACACGAAGAGTTGAAACGCCACCTGATGCGCCCCTAGAGACGCCTCCCCCATTCGCGCCACGACCGCGCTCGCCAGCGCGAACGAGAGCAGGAGCGCCCCCGTCCGCACCGCGATGTCGCCCCCGATCCTCAACATAGGCCGCATCAAGGACCACCGCGGACGGCGCGAATCGGCGGGCGCGCGCAACAACTCCATCACGAACGCCGCGCCCATGCCGGCCTGGGCCAGCACCGTACCCCACGCCGATCCCGCGATGCCCCACCCGAACCCGTACACGAACAGCAACTCCAGCACCAAGTTGGCGACGTTCGCGGCGACCACGATCACGAGCGGCCGCCGCAGGTCTCCCACGCCCCGCAGGTAACCCTGCCCGGCCAGCGCAACCATTGCGAACGGCAACCCGAGCGCGGAGATCCTGAGGTACGTAACGGCCATCGTCCCGGCCTCCCCTTCCCCGCCCATGAGCGCTACGGCGGGCGCGGCGAGGAGCAGCGTCAGGGCGAACAGCCCGCCTCCGAGCCCGACCGAGAGCCAGAGCGCCTGCGCGCCGAGCCGACCGGCGGCGGCCGTCTCACCCGCGCCGTGCATGCGGGCGACCTGGGCCGTGGTGCCGTAGGTCAGGAAGTTGAAGAGCGTGACGCCGGTGGAGAGGAGGATCGCGGCGATGGCGAGGGCGGCGAGCTGGGACGTGCCGAGGTGTCCGACGATGGCCGTGTCCACGAGTACGTACGTCGGTTCGGCGGCGAGGGCGCCGAGCGCGGGGAGGGCTAGACGCAGGATCTCACGGTCGTAGCGCCGGGCTGACGCGGTCCGGCCCACTTATCCGAATTCGTAGTCCCGGAAGGCGCCGTTCGCCTGGATCTCCTCCCCGTCCACCACGAGCGCTCCGCCGTCGCGCAGGTCGCAGATGAGATCCCAGTGAACGCTGGAGTCGTTCTTGCCGCCCGTCTCCGCGTAGGAGCGTCCGACGGCGAGGTGGACCGTGCCGCCGAGCTTTTCGTCGAAGAGGATGTTCTTCGTCGCGCGGGGGATGCCGTAGTTCGTCCCGATCCCCAGTTCTCCCAGGTACCGTGACCCCGCGTCGGCGTCGAGCATGGTGTTCAGGTACTCTTCGCCCTTCTCCGCGCTCGCCTCGACGACCTTCCCGTCCTCGAAGCGCAGGCGCACTCCCGTAACCTCGCGCCCCCCGACCGCCACCGGCACGCCGAAGTAGACGCGCCCGTTCGCCGAGTCCTCGACCGGGCCGGTGAAGACCTCGCCGCACGGCATGTTCTTCTTACCGTCGCCGTTCAGGAACTTGCGCCCGGCTATCGAGAGCGTCAGGTCCGTCTCCGGGCCGGTTATGCGGACCTCGCGGCCCTGCTCCAGCCGTTCGATCAATCGCCCCTGCTCCCGCGCCTTCTCGCTCCAGTACCGGACCGGGTCTTCCTCATTTAGCGCCATCGCCTCGAAGACGAACTCCTCGTACTCCGCGAGCCCCATCTCGGACTCCTGGGCGAGCGCCTCGGTCGGGAAAAGCGTCAGCGCCCAGCGGTCCTTGCCGAGCACTATCTCCTGCAGGTCCTTGTCCCGCTTGCCGAGCGCCTGCTGCTTGGACGGGTCAACGTTCGCCAGGGCACGCGTGTTCGTCGGGGCCATGATGGAGATAAAGGCGTCGGCGCCCTCGTAGATCCCGCGAGCCACCGGCGGCGTCTTCTCGTAGTGGAGATCCCGCGCGTGCTCGAAGAACACCTCCTGCATCCCCGGCAGCGCGACCTGCGGTATCGGGGTGGCGCCGACGTCGAGGAGCCGGGCGTAGACCGCTTTGATCAGGGGCTCCGCCGCAACCCCTCCGGCGAGCAAGACCTGATCCCCCTCCCCCGCCGCGACCGAGTAATCCACCAACACCCGCGCCAGCTTCGTCAGCCGTTCGTCTCTCATTCAACCTCCCGCAAAGTTAGAAATCCGCCCGTGAGCTTACCACCCGCGCGCGGACGATCGTCGGATCGTCGTCACCCTTCACCACCGAGCCCCTCCCTGACGAACCCCAGCGCCTCCCGCATCCGCTCCTGGATCGTCTCCGGGTCCGGCGCCCCGAGCGGCCAGGGCTTCAACTCCAAACTGACGGCACCCGGATACTCGCTCTTGCCCACGGCCGATAGAAGCTCCCGAAGCGGCAGCTTTCCGTGTCCGGGGAGCCGATGCTCGTCCTTGCCGCTGAGCCTCGAATCGGAGAGGTGGATGTGCCGCACCTGATGTCCCAGTACCGACCACGCCCGCAACGGGTCCTCGCCGCTCGCCCCCAGGTGGCTGGTATCCAGCGTAACGTCGCCCAACCCCACCAGGTCCTCCGGCCGGTGGCAGTTCCCGCGCCGCACGCTGAACATCCGCCGCTTCGCATTGCGCGGCATATTCTCGACGCAGACGGCGACGCCCTGCTCTCTCGCTTTCTGGATCGGCCCCGCGACCCAGCGCCGCAGCGGCCTCCCCGGTGGCGGCGGATGGGCCACGATGACCGGCACAGAGAGCCGCTGGGCGAGCCGGGCGACGCGCACCAGCGTCTCCCCCGGCTCCAGGTTCCACGCCCCCCGATACAGCGGCGGATGGAGCGCCAGCACCGGGATGCCGCTGCCCTCCGCAAGCTCCTCGATGTACTCCGCCTGGTGCGTGTCCCAGCGCTCGTCCATCATGACCTCCACGCCGTCGAAGCCCGCAGCGGACGCCCATCCGAAGACCCGGCTCAAGCCGAACGGGTACAGGGAGCCGGTGCTGAAGATGACTGGGACGCTCACCCGCCCCGCCGGATCTCTAAAAATCGCTCCAGCGTGGAGGGCGAGTGGTTCTGGTAGTGGTTGTTCGCGTAGGCGAAGACGGTTCGTCCCTCGGCGAGGAACCTGTACACTACCCCAGACCACCAGCGCAGATCCTCGTCGCGCTCCTTCTTCAGATGCGTGTGCCCGGACGGGAACTCGCGCCGGTCCCCTAGCCAGCGGATGTACGAGAACCCCGCCGTCGCCTCCTCCAGCCGGGGCATCCTCGGATAATCTATGAGCGTCAACGCCGCGCCGTACTCGCGCAGCATGGCGGCCAGGTCCGAGCGCAGCCAGCTCCGGTGCCGCACCTCCACCGCGTACCTGTAGCCTTCCGGCAACCCCTTCAAGAAGTCCTCCAGCACGCCCATCCCTTCCACGGTAAACGACGGCGGGAGTTGCACAAGAAGCGGCCCGAGACGGTCACCGAGATCGCTCATGGTGCGGACGAAGGTCTCAGTCTCCCGCTCGCACGCGACGAGGTTCTTTTCGTGCGTGATCTCCTGCGGGAACTTCGCCGCGAACAGGAACCCCTCCGGCGCCACCTCCCGCCACTTCTGGACCGCCGAGCGGCGCGGCGTCCCGTAGAAAGTCGAGTCTATCTCCACCGTCGCAAATCGCTTCACGTACTCCGCGAGCCGGGCGCCGGACGGGGTGGCCTCGGGGTAGACCGTCCCCTCCCAGTCCGCGTACGACCAGCCGGACGTGCCGAGGTAGAGCCCCTTCTCGGGCGGTTCGATCTCCGCCGGGTTCTCCAGAGAGAAGCGTTCCTGCATAGATAGCCTCCACGGACTCCGCAAAAATTCGATGCTACCACAGCCGCCCGCGCCGGTTTATGAACGCAGTCGCCGCGCGAGGGCGCGAGATGTATTAGCCTCTACGCATGAGATCCAAGGCCAGGGACCGATGAAAGTCTTCTACAGCGACCAGTTCGTCCTGCCACTCCCGGAGGGGCACAAGTTCCCGATGGTCAAGTACTCGATGCTGCGCGAGCGCGTGGCGGAGTCCGGCATCTGCGGCCAGGGCGAGTTGCGTGTCCCGCGAGCTGTCACGGACGAGGAGATACTTCGCGCCCACGAGCCCGCGTACCTGAAGAGCGTCGTCAACGGCACCCTGACGAGGCAGGAGATGCGGCGGATCGGCTTCCCCTGGTCCGAGAGGATGGTCGAGCGCTCCCGGCGCGCCTCGGGCGGCACGCTCGGCGCCTGCATGGCCGCGCTGGAGGACGGCGTGGCCGCGAACCTGGCCGGAGGAACCCACCACGCCTTCGCGGACCGGGGCGAGGGCTACTGCGTCTTCAACGACTCCGCCATCGCGGCGCGGGCTCTGCTGGAGGCCGGTCTCGTCGAGCGGGTCGTCGTGATAGACACCGACGTGCATCAGGGGAACGGGACGGCGGCGATCCTGCGCTCCGACCCCCGAGTGTTCACGCTCTCCATCCACGGCGACAAGAACTTCCCGTTCCACAAGGAGGAGAGCGACCTGGACATCCCGCTCCCCGACGGCGCGGACGACTCCGAGTTCCTCTCCGCCCTCGAAGGGGGCCTAGAGTGTGCTCTTGAAGGCTCGGGCTCGCGGATCGCGATCTACCTGGCCGGAGCGGACCCGTTCGAGGACGACCGGCTCGGACGCCTGAAGGTGAGCAAGAGCGGCCTCGCGGAACGCGACCGCCTCGTCCTGGAATCGTGCAGCGAGCGCGGCGTCCCGGTCGCCGTGACGATGGCCGGCGGCTATGCCCGCAACGTCGAGGACACCGTCGGCATCCACTTCCAGAGCATCCGCCGCGCGGCAGATGTGCGAACCGCGATAGAGAAGGGAGCATCTCGTGCATAACGGTAGCGCCGCTCCCAGCCGCGCGCCCAGCGGCTTCGTCCTCCCGCAAGCCGGGGCGGTAGCTCCATGACGCGGGGCTCATCAGGCGGCTCGTGCATCATCGTCGGGGCCGGGATGTCGGGCCTGCTCGCAGCCCGCGAGTTGCGAGCAGCCGGGTGGGACGTGACGGTTCTCGACAAGGGCCGCGGCGTCGGCGGCCGGATGGCGACCCGGCGCGTGGGCGACGGTACCTGCGACCACGGCGCCCAGTTCTTCACCGTCAGGAGCGAGCGCTTCGAGCGGCTCGTCAGGGACTGGCTCGACACGGGAGTAGCGGAAGAGTGGTCGCGCGGCTTCCCCGACTCCTCCGGCGGGCCGCGCGAGGACGGTTATCCGCGCTACCGCGGCTCGGAGGGCATGACCTTCATCCCCAAACACCTCGCCCGCGGCCTGGACGTGCGGACCGGAGAGCGGGTGCTGCGTACCCGCATCCAGAACGGAAGCTGGGAGGCCGTCTGTGAATCAGGTCTGCGCCTGAGCGCTAAGGCCCTGCTCCTCACCGCTCCGGCTCCGCAATCGCTGGAGATATTGGATGCCGGAGAGGTCGAGCTTTCAGAAGGCACACGCCAGCAGCTCGAAGACATCGCCTATGACCCCTGCCTGGCCCTGCTCGCTACCGTGGACCGGGAGGGTCTCGTCCCCGATCCCGGCGGCATCCAGATAAAAGGCGAACCGCTGGATTGGATCTCCGACAACGCCCGGAAGGGCATCTCCAGCATACCTGCCCTCACCATCCACGCGGGACCGCAATGGAGCCGGTCCCACTTCAGCGAAGACGAGCTATACATAACAAACGCGCTCCTCGGGTTCGCGGGCGAACAGCTCGGCGTTGAGTTGTCTCCACGTGTCCGGGAGACGTCCCTCGCCCGCTGGCGCTATAGCTGGGTAACGCGGCCGCACCCGGAGCCCTGCCTCCTCGCGCATGAGGAGCCCCGACTCGTCTTCGCCGGTGACGCCTTCGGGCAGCCGAAGGTCGAAGGGGCCTCTCTCTCCGGCCTCGCCGCCGCCGATGCGCTGCTCGACCGCAGCAGTTAAAGGATTCGTGCAGCTACTCTTCCTCACACATCTCGCCTCGACTCTGGTTATGACCGGGATCATCTGGTTCGTCCAGGTCGTCCATTATCCGCTCTTCTCCCGCGTCGGCGCCGCAGGATTCCCCGCCTACTCCGAGGCCCATTCCCACCTCACGACGTTTGTAGTCGGCCCGCCGATGATCGTGGAGGCGGCGACGGCCGTACTCCTGGTGTTCGTCCGGCCCGAAGACGTACCGGACTACCTGGTCTGGATCGGCCTGATCCTGCTGGCGGCCGTGTGGCTCTCGACCGCGGCCCTGCAGGTCCCGCGTCACACGAAGCTCGGGCTCGGGTTCGACCCCGCCGTATGGACGGGCCTCGTGGCGACCAACTGGGTCCGCACCGCGGCCTGGAGCCTGCGAGCCGGGGTCGTCCTGACGATGGCAGGCTACGCGATGAAATAGGAGATCCAGAGTCCCGGCGCAGACGCAAACATATCTGGCGCGGAGTAACAAAAAGTGGTACATATAAACTATAAATCTAAAGCGGTGAAGAGAGGGAGCCGTGGGCACGAGAAGAGTAGCGTTAAAGCCTCATGTCGGTAAGATCCGGCGCTGGGTAGATGAGGGCCGGGGTGACGAGTGGATCGCCCAGGAGCTCAATACGACCTCGTCGAGCGTGCAGAGCTTCCGGTCGAGGAACTCTATCTACCGGCGGGACCCCGTTCGGCGCGGGAAGGTATCCGAGCACCCGGTGGTTATGGAGCAGAGCGAAGAGGGACTGTTGTTGAGGACGGACGTGGAGGATTCCGACGTCTTCCGCAGAGAGTGGCGCACCCATCTGGGCGGCTCCCCCACCGATCTTCAACTCGTAATCACCCAGGACCGCATTTACCTGGAGAAGATTCACTGAACCCGGAAGAGAGAGCGCCGGTAGACCTGAGCCTCACCCAGGAAGAGGCCGACGCCCTGCACGAAGCGCTGGAAGAGTCTTTGGCGGGCGTCCTCACCCGCCCCGAGTTGGAGAGGGTCTACCGTCTCCTCGGCTGGCGTATCCTGGCTAGTAAGGAGGGCTCCGGCCTGACCGCGCACCTCTCCGACCTGGCGCGCGACGCCGCGACGCTTGAAGAGTACGAGAGCGCCCGCGACGAATACCTCGGCCCCATACTCGGCGGGCTGGAGCGCGGCGAGAACCGCGACCCGTAAGACAAACTAACTGTTATCAAACTGTTACCTGCGCGTGGCGGTAATGTAATCCGCTGGCGTTATATTACCGGCAATGGGCTTTCCCCCTTCCGGCCCAGAAGACGCTCCCGGACCACGGATTTCGCGCGGTCCGGGATTTTTTCTGAAATTTTTTCTGTGATAACCTCTTTCGCGGACCCATCGGGCCGTCTTTATCCCGCTGACTAGAAAGGCTTGCGGTTGGTTGCGATCCTGACCTTGTTCGCCACCCTCGTTGTCGGAGGCCTGGCGGTGCTCGCGCAGTGGGCGCGGAAGAGCCGCGGCGCGGAGATAAGCCTAATAGTCACGCTGCTGGCTCTCTCGTTGCTCGTGGCGGGGCTCGGCGCGTTGACGGGCATCGGGTTGCTGGTCGCGGCGTCGGAGGGCCGGGGCGCCGTCTCCGGGTCGGATCAACTCGCGTTCGTCGGCGCGGGGGTGGCGGCTATCCTTGCGGGTCTCATAGGAGCGGGGCTTTGCGTGCCGCCGCTGCTCAAGGTCACGGGCCGACCGCCGAAGCGCGCCTTCTGGGCCGATCCCCCGATGTTTCTGGCGCTGTGGCTCCTCGTGGTCGTGCTCACGAACAACGCGGTGAGCTTCCTTATCTTCACGCAAGAATCCGACGTGAGCACCCTGTTCCCCGGCGGCAGGCTCTCTTTAGGGGAGATCGTCTCCAGCCAGCTACCGTTCGTGATCGTGGCCGTACTCGGGGTTGGTATCGGGGTCCGGCGTACCTTCCGCGAGACGCTGCGCAGGCTCGGTTACACCAGGATCTCACCCTCGCAGGCCGGGATAGCCGTCCTCTTCATTATCCTCGCCACCCTCCTGTCGGTCGGCGCAGACGCGGCTTTCCAGACGCTTCAGCCGGGCCTGTACAAGACCGTCGGGGATGTTACGGGCAGCCTCTTCGACACGGGCGGGTTGAGCCCCGCCTCGGCAATACTATTCTCGCTCCTGATCGGCGTCGGAGCCGCGCTGGGAGAGGAGACGCTCTTCCGCGGAGCGGTCCAGCCGAGGCTAGGCATCCCCCTTACGTCCGTGCTGTTCGCCTCGATGCACATCCAGTATGGGCCATCCGTCCTGCTCGTCTTTGTCTTCGTCCTCTCCGTCGGCCTCGGTCTGCTCCGCCGCCGCGTCAACACGACCGCAAGCTTCATCGCCCACGCGGGCTACAACGCGACAGGGGTGCTGCTCTCGTACTTTCTGGGGTTCTAGAAGACGTTCTACAGATTAGGCGCGAGCGTCAGGCGGCCAGCGACCGTGAGACCGGCACCACTTCCGCGGGCTCCATGGCGCTCGCCACCCGCATGAGGAGGTCGCTGATCTCCATGCCCAGCCCGGAGGAGATGCTCTCCAGCACCCTGGAGGATGGGTCCTTCTCGCCGCGCTCTATCTCGGCCAGATAAGAGACGGAGACGTGGGCGCCTTCGGCGACTTCCCGGAGGGTAAGGCCGCGTTCGTTGCGCTCGGCCCGCAGGGTCTCCCCGATGACCGAGAGGAGGTCGCTCCGCTGCTTAACCGCCGGTATCTCGATAGTGGTCATGGACAAATTCTATACCCCAGCCGGTGTAACAGGCAACCCGCCCGCAAGTTCCTTGACCAGCAGGACCTCCTTGGCGTCCGCCTCCAGGTCCGCGTAGGGCGTCTCCATCACCACCGGGACGCCCGGCAGACCGGCGAACAGCTCCGCCCACGCATCCCTGGCTACCTGCCCGTTCAGGATCTTGCGGTGCCCGTCCCGGCGGCTGCCCATCTCGTTCTTCGCGTCGTTCAGATGCAGCAAGGCCACCCCCGAACCGAGATGCTCGCGCAGCTCCGCCGCGACACCCCGCGCTCCCTCCGGCGTCGAGAGGTCGTAGCCCGCGACGAATGCGTGGGCGGTGTCCACGCAGACGCGAACCCCGGCGCGGCGGGATACCTCGCCGAGAGTCTCGAACGTCGAGCAGAGCTGCGTGCCGCCACCGACCGAGTTCTCCACGATAGGTTCCGCGACCTGCCCGGAGTCAGGAGCGAGTCCTGCAGCGATCTCGCGGGCGCGGTCCAGCGAGTCCACGAGGCGCGAGAGCCCCGCTTCCTCCCCGTCGCCGCCGTGGCTGCCGGAGTGGACAACGACGAGGGACGCCCCGAGCGCGCCGGCAGCGACCATCTCGTAGGCCAGCGCGCGGGCGGAGCGCTCGCGGCTCTCCCCTTTCGGCGAGGCGAGGTTTATCAGGTACTTCGAGTGAACGACTACCGGGTCGAGCCCCAGTCTCCGGCTCCCCTCGGCGAAGGCTTCGGCGTCGGGACGGGGTACAGGTTCGGCCCATCCCTGCGGGTTCGAGACGAAGATCTGGACCGTCTCGCAGCCCAGGCTCTCGGCCGTCGCGAGCGTCTTCTTCAGCCCACCGGATGTCCCGAGATGCCGACCGATCCGGTTCGTGCGCCCATTCTGGAATTGCGTCTTCGATTGCTTATTCGATTCGTTCTTCGATTCGATCATGGCGCAGATTGTAGCCATTACCGGCTGAGAGCGTTGTGAGAGATATAATCTTCGGGAAGTAAACGGATGAGAAGGAGCGTACCGCATGGCGGTCGAAGGCAAGGTAGCGAAGATATTAGGCAACCGGGAGATCGTCATAAACCGGGGCCGTAACGATGGAGTGCGTCCGGGCATGACGTTCGAGGTCTTCGCCCCCGAGGGCGAGGAGGTCTGGGACCCGGACACCGGAGAGACGCTCGGTACGGTCGAGGACGTGAAGGCGAAAGCCGAGGTCACGGAGGTGAAGGAGCGGCTCGCGGTCGCCCGGCTGCTCGGCGCTGAGTCTCCGTTCGGGGCGGCGGGCATCGGCGAGATGCAGGAGAACCTCCAGCGGATATTTGGCCAGATGTTCGGGGAGGGCGTACAGGTGCAGGGCTTCGGCACCACGGGCGCCGGCGACGACCCGGACCTGGAGTCCATGCTCGGCGGCCCGCTGGATGACCTCTCCAAGGTGCAGGTCGGCGACGCTGCGCGCGAGATAACGCGCCGCTGAAAGCGCTGCTGAAGTCCGTTTGAGCAACCTCTCGCGCCTGCCGGTCACCTTCGCCCTGATTTCGGCGTGCGTCGTGGTCTACGTCGGCGTGGCATATGCCGGTAGCGTAGCGGAGATAGCGCCGCTCAACGTGGGCCTCGTCAACCAGCCGTCTCCAATGCTCCAGCGCGGCGCGCTCGTCCCGGATCTGGTAGCGAGAGGCGAGTACTACCGGCTCTTCACCAGCGTATTCCTGCACTCCGGGGCCATCCACATCGGCTTCAACATGCTGTCGCTCTACTACCTGGGCTCCTTCGTCGAGGAGTCGTTCGGGCGGGGGCGTTTCCTCGCGCTCTACATCCTGAGCGGTCTGGCGGGCGGCATCGCGTACCTGTACTTCGGCGGCTTCAACACTCCGGCGGTCGGGGCTTCCGGCGCGATCTTCGGCCTGCTCGGCGGCGTGCTGGGGTACTCGCTGCGCCGGGGGACGTTCTCCTGGCAGAACCCGATTGTCCGCCAGCTACTAATCCTTACCGCCCTGAACCTCTACCTCGGCTTTTCCATCCCCAACATATCCAACACCGCCCACATAGGTGGCCTGGTAGGAGGCGCGGTCTTCGGGTGGCTCACGGCCCCCACGGTCTACGCCCGTAAGAGGCTCCCCACGCTGGCGCCGGTCCTGATCGTGCTCGGCGCGGAGGTCTTGCTGTTCGGCGTCTGGCTGGCCTACTTCGTGTAACCCTAATAGTCTCGCCTACCCGTGCAAGACGGTCAGGATCAGGACGGTCGTTACGAGCAGAGAGGCTACTAGAGCGACACCGCTGCTCTTGTTGGGGTGCTCGCTCCGGGCTTCCGGCAACAGATGCGCGGCCCCTACGTAGGTCAGCACGCCTCCGGCCATGCCCGTCAGTAGACCTAGCGTCCCGCTACCCGGCACCGGCAGGAGCACCGTAAGTCCGGCGGCGAGCGGGATCGCGAGACCTAACAGAGCCGTCGTGCGGAGAACGCGAGATCGGCTCGCGCCACTGGCGACGAAGACGGCGGCCAGCGAGATCCCCACCGGGAGCTGATGTATCACAATTCCCAGCCCGACCAGTCCCGACGTGACCTCCACGGTCCGCGCGCCGACTCCCAGCACGAATCCGTCGGCGAGGTTGTGGATCATCAATCCCAGGACGAAAGATCCCAGCATGTGCCTGGGGACGCCTTCTTCGGGGACGTGGTGCGTGTGCGCGTGTGTGAACAACTCGATAACGAAGAGCAGCGCAAACCCTCCGACGAAGCCGAGTATGGCTGCATCCCTGGCAAGCTCCAGTCCCTCCGGAAAGAGGTCCGCGAACGCGAGCGCGAGGAGTATGCCGGCCGCGACCGCCGCCGGATAGGAGCGACCCGCGAACATGGTCTTCCGCCCGAGCAGCCCGAGAGAGCTGGAAACCATGAACCCGGCCGCGGCGATCAGCGCCAGAAGAAAGGCGGTCACGGGGTCCACCCGCTCTCCGCGCCGGAAGCGCGCCGGAAGCGCCCATCTATCTGCAAGTCGCGCACCGTCCGTACACCTCGACGCTGTGGGAGCGCACCTCGAACCCAACAGCGCCAGGGTCCAGAAGCCGAGGATCTAGGGGACAAAGATCGAACTCCGTGATCTCTCCGCACCCCTCGCAGATTAAATGGTGATGATGGTCCTCGGCTAACTCATACCGCGGCCTGTCGCCCAGGTCCAGACGCCGCACGAGCCCAAGCTCCGAGAGCAGATCCAGCGTCCGGTACACCGTTACCATCCCCACACCCGGACACCGCGCCCGGATCCCCTCCATACTCTGATGCTGCTCCGCCGCTACCGCCCGCACTATCGCCTCCCGCTGCGGCGTAACCTTGAAACCCCCACCTCGCAACTTCCCGACAACCGCCCCGACGTCCAACCTCTCTCCTTCTAAATGAAAAAATTTTTCACTTACTTGAAGAGGTTAGCAGAGGAGTGTGGCGCGTTCAAGGCGAAGGTCTTGAGGTATCAGGGAGGTGTCAGGGAGATGTCAGGGAGATGTCGGGCGTTTGCGGCCCGAGCCGGAGTGGCGGAGGAGGAGGATCATGGCGAAGCCGAGGGCGAGGGCGCTGCTCACGAGCAGGTTGCCCCGGATGGTGCCGCCGATGAGGAAGGCGGGATCTATCCTCAGCGTCTCCACGAAGAAGCGGCCGACGGAGTAGAGGCTGACGTAGAGGAAGAAGATGTCGCCGTCCTTCAGGCGCTCGGAGAAGCGGCGGGCGACCCACAGGAGGATCAGGCACACGATCACGTTCCAGATGCACTCGTAGAGGAACGTCGGGTGGAACGAGGTAGCGTCGGAGTAACCTACGGGCCGGTTCTCCGGAGCTATCCGGATAGCCCACGGCAGGTTCGACGGGCGTCCGAACAGTTCCTGGTTGAAGTAGTTCCCCCACCGTCCGATAGCCTGGGCCAGGATCACGCCCGGCGCCGCCGCGTCGGCGAAGGCCAGCACGCTAATGCCGCGGATGCGGGCGAAGATCAGGAGCCCGAGGAGCCCGCCGACGACGGCGCCGTAGATCCCAAGTCCTCCATTCTGGACCATGAAGACAGCCGGGAACGGGTCGTCCCGGTAGAGTTCGTAGTCCGTGATTACGTGGTAGAGACGGGCGCCCACGAAACCGAGCGGCACCAGGAAGAATAGCGAGTCCAGGGCCAGAGCGCGATCGTAGCCTTTCCGCTCCAGTTCCCGGCCCGCCAGCCACGTGGCGGCTACGATCCCGAGGGCGATGAACAACCCGTAGTAGCGCAGGGGGAACGGGCCGATCTGGAATATGATCGGCGACGGCGGGCTTGGCAGAGAGAGTAGAGCGAAAGTCATGGCGACCAACCTTACCTTATTGGGCCGGCGTTCCAGCATAGGTGGAGACCAGGCCGGAGTCCTGCTGCGCGGCAGCATCCTCGACGCCGTAGCGGGCTTCCAGGATCTTACGCACCGCGGGCGCCGCCGTAACCTCGCTGTGTCCGCCACCCTCGACCATCACCACTACTACCAGCGGGTCCTTCTCATTCTCGGCCCATCCGGCGAACCAGTTCACCGGGTCCTTGTTGCCCCGCTCGCCCGTGCCGCTCTTTCCGACGATGGAGAGCTTCGAGTCCTCGAAGGCCGGGGCGGCCGTACCCTCAGGGCCGGTCACCCCGCGCAGACCCTTCAGCAACTCGTTTCGGGCCGATTCGTTGAACTCGATCTTACCCTCGGGTTTCGGGGAGATCTCCTGCTTCTTGCCATCGCGGTCGGTTATCGCTTTGGCGACGTGCGGGGTTACGAGAGTTCCGTCGTTCTCCACGGCTGAGTAGGCCTGGGCCATCTGGATCGGACTGACCAGGATATCTCCCTGTCCAATCGAGAGGTTTATCCAGTCGGCGATCCCCCACGGACGGTCCAGATATCCGTAGACTTCTTTCTGATACGACTCGAACCACTGTTTGTCCGGGATGCGGCCGGGAGTCTCGCCAGGGAGATCCACGCCCGTCGTCGAGCCGAACCCGAAGCGCTTGTAGAAGTCGGGCAGCAGGTTCTCGTCGTTGGTCTTCTGCCAGAGCCAGTCCGCCACCTGGTAGAAGAACTTGTCGTTGGAGTCCGCGATAGCCTCGGCGTAGTTCTGGGTCCCGTGCGTCGAGCCCGTCCCGTAAGACTGCCGCCAGGAGTACCAGCAACTGCCCGTCGTCCCAGCCGGCTCGAAGCACCCGCCGTTGTCCGTTACGGTCGTCGCCGCGTCCAGGACGCCATAGGCGAACCCCGCCAACCCCGTGAAGACCTTGAACGTCGAGGCGCCGGGATACGCTCCCGCTATGGCGCGGTTGGTGAACGGCGAGTTGGCGTACTCGGAGTTGAGGTACTTGAACGTCTCCGCCTCGTCAGCCCCGGAGATTCCCCCCACGAAGAGTTGCGGGTCGAAAGTCGGACGGCTCGCCATCGCCAGTATCTCCCCGTTTCGCGGGTCCATGGCGATTACGGCCCCGCCCTCGCCCGAGTAACCCTCCTGCTGGGCGCGGACTATGGCCGCGTCGAGCTCCGACTCGGCGGTCTTCTGGAGTTTCATATCGAGGGTGAGCGTGAGGTCCTTGCCGGGCTGCGGGTCCGTGATGCTCGCGGGACGTCCGAGTTCCGGGGAGACCTCCGGCGCTCCGTCGGCGCGGGTGCCGTCCGCGCGCCGGACGGTGACCACCCGTCCCACGGCGTCCACGTTGTACTTCTTGCTGCCCGGCTCGCCCCTCAACTCGTTCTCATACGTCAGCTCCACGCCGCTCTTACCGACGACCGAGTCGTTGGAGAGGCCCTTGAAGTGCTTCTGCTTCAACTCCTCCGCGGTGACGGCGCCCGTGTAGCCGAGGACGTGCGCGGCGAGCTCGCCCTGCGGGTAGTTGCGGACGAAGTCGTCGGTAACGGTTACGCCGCGGAACTCGTTGGTTCGCTCCATCACGTAAGTGACCGCGTCCCGGTCAGCGTTCTCCTTGACCAGCATCGAGCCATAGCGGTTGCCCGTCTCGGGGTCCATCGCGGCGTTGTAGCGGTCGGTCACCGCCTTCACGTCGGCCTGCATGATCTTCGCGAGCTTCTGGACCTTCTCGCGCGATATCTCGTTCGGGATAACGGTAACGTTCAGGCCGGGGATGTTGTTCGCGAGCACGTCTCCGTTGCGGTCCTTGATCACGCCGCGCTGAGCCGGGATCTTGACCTCGCGGGTGTGCGTCTGCTGGGCTGACTTGGTGAAGTTCTCGCTCGTGAGGACCTGCAGGTACCACAGCCGGGTCCCCAGGATGGCGAAGAGCACGGCAACGAGCACCGCGATGGTCACCACCCGCACCTGCATGTTGCCCTTAGTCGCCGGCGGCGTGACGCCGCGTTTTTTGGCGGGGACAGGCTCATGGTGCCTGCGCTTCGGTACGCGCAGCAAGGCCTAGGCCACCCTCTCCGCCTGGACGATCAGGCGCTGCGAGTAATCCGGCAGGGTGCAGGTCTGCAAGGTGACTATATTCTTATTCTTAACCGGGCGGGTTATGTAGACGTCCGAAGGGTCAACAACGAAGTCCTTGAATACCTTGTATACATATCGCCTGCCCATCGAATCGGTGATAAAGATCTTGTCCCCCTCTGTGAGCACGTTCAGGTCGTAGAACGCGAGAAAGCTCTTCGTGTTCAGGTAGCCCAGCCTGTGACCGGCGATGTAGACGTTCGCCTCCTTCTCCCAGGGGAACCCGGTCCCCTTGAGATGGATGGCCGTATGGTCGTGCAGAGCCTGCTCATCATCGCCCGTAGTGTAGGGTATATCCGTGTCGTCCACCCGCGCCATCTTGGGGATGGTGATCCTGAGCGTCTTGTCCTTTGGTACGGGAATCGCGGGCTCGGGCTTCTTCTCCTTGTCCTTCTCCGCCGGGGCCGCCGGCGCGATGGCGGGCTCCTTCTGAGCCGACTCGTCGAGGACGGGGACGTTGAACTCGTCCTTGCTCACGCTGGAAGACTCCTGCGCGTTGCCGGAGGAGACGAAAGGAGACCCGAAGAAGAACGTCGTGATAAGCGCGAGCCCTGCTACCACCAGTACGAGGCTCATCAAATTCAGGGCTATGTTCGCAAAACGCACTCTAAGTTATCCTCCGCGAGCGAGCCGGTATTCTCCTGAGAACCTCTCCTGGATCGCAACCCATTGTATCCGAAAACAACTTGACGACTAGCCTTTCGCTCCGGGTCTTTGCAAACTATCCCCGAACGACGAATAGCTTCCTGGCGACCTCGCTATCCTGTACGTTTGCCCCCGCGCGCCGGATTATGACCGTATAGTTGCCGGCCGGCAAGGACTCCCCCGATCGCGTCCTGACCGCGAACTTGACGACGCCCGCCACGCCTCTGGAAGCTGGCGAGAGCTGGTCCTCCTGTCCGTCCACCACCTCGATATCCGCCGCGCTGGAGAACAGCCGGCCCAGGACGGACTCGCGCCCGGCGCGGTCCACGCGCGCGGTGAGTTTCGTCCCGGAAGGCAGTCCATCTACCGCAACGTAAACGTAGATCTCCGCCGGCGCCTCGCTGAACCGGAGGACGTCCGAGGGCGGGTAGAGCGTGTCCTCCTCGCTCACCGCCACGTCCTTGATACCCTCGGCCTCCATCTTCTCGCCCGGCTCGAATCCTCTTCCGGCCAAAAGCGCCCACACGAGCGCCACCAGAACGACTATCGCCAGCCCTCCGAGCAGATACCCGGAGGCGCGCCGGGGTGCAGGATCTCTTTTCTTCGTCGTCGGCAGCGCGGTCACGGCCTCTTCTCAGATCTCGCGCGCTTCCAGACCAGGAAAGTAGCTCCGTTGTGCAGCGTGTGGGCTATAACCGGCGCAGCAATGCCGCCCGTCGCGATAAACAGCGCGCCGAAGAGAAACCCGGCCGCTACGGCCCAGACCGTCCAGATCACGAACCTGCGGTCGGGACCGACGTGCAAGAGCCCGAAAGCCAGGGAGGCGATCACGATCCCAAACTCCGGCTGCACGGCGCCGCGAAAGAAGACCTCCTCTCCGATACCGGAGAAGACCGAGAGCAAGACCAGATCCCGCCGCGAGGTCCCGTCAACCAGCATCGGCGCCAGCTCGTCTGCCAGCCGGCGCAGCAAGGGGACGGCCCGGTACGTCAGCAGACCCGCGCTCACGGTGACGGCCGCGGCCAGAACGCCGAGCGAGACGGATTCGGGCACCGAGTCTCCGACGGCGAAAAGGGCCCGGTCCCGAAGGCCGTTCCACAGGGCGGCGGCGACGAGTAGGAACCCGTAGAAGAGGGCTGCTTGCTTAACGAAGCGCGGTCCCAAGCGGAACCTCTCGGGCCTCTAGCGTAGGCTGGACTGCAAGCGCGATCATAACCCGCTATTGTACCGGAGACGAATTCGGGTGGTCTCTCGGCTTCCCGGACTCGTGGAGATCCGTAGGAAGAAAGGTGCGATGATAGACGAGTCCATATTCAAGGCCTACGACATCCGCGGCGTCTATCCCGACTCG
>DASSMB010000297.1:0-12569 GCA_035689095.1 Rubrobacteraceae bacterium
TACTCCCGCTCCGGGAGGTACTCCATGACGGTGCCGTCCTCGTCCACGAGCGCCGGACGCGGCCTCGTATAGCCGACCTGCTGGTCGCGCTCTATCTTCTTCTGGAGCGTCATTATGCCGAAGATCAGGGCTTCCGGACGCGGCGGACAACCGGGGACGTACACGTCCACCGGGATCACGCGGTCAGCCCCCATGAGCACCGAATATCCATCGAGGAACGGACCGCCGGAGATGGCGCAGGCGCCCATCGCGATGACCCACTTGGGCTCGGGCATCTGTTCGTAGAGCCGGGTCATCCGCTCGGCCATCTTGGTCGAGACGGTCCCGGAAACGATCATGACGTCCGCCTGACGCGGGCTCGCGGTAAAGAACCCGGCCCCGAAGCGGTCGAGGTCGTTGTGGGCCATGCCGGTGGACATCATCTCGATGGCGCAACACGCCAGGCCGAACTGCAGCGGCCACAGCGAGTTCTTGCGGGCCCAGTTGAAGAGCTTGTCCGTGCTCGTCGTGACGATGTTCGGCTCTTTGAACTGCTGCATTACACCCATTTAAGGGCTCCCTTCTTCCAGGCGTAGGCAAGTCCGACACCCAGTATCACGACGAAGATGACCATCTCGACGAAACCATAGACGCCGAGGCTCTTGTAGATGACCGCCCACGGGTAAAGGAAAGCGGCCTCCACGTCGAAGATCAGGAACAAGAGGGCGAAGACGTAGTAGCGTACCGGGAACGGACGCCAGGGATCCGTGACGGTGGACTCTCCGGTCTCGTAGATCTGAGCCTTCGTCCGGGACCTGCGACTCGGCGAGATGAGCCGGGCGAGAACCAGAACGGTCGCCACGAAGCCCGTTATCAACAACATGAAGACCCCAACGTACAAGTACAATGTCGTGTACGCCATTTGCTGCTGAATTAGACCGAGCGCCAAACTAAACCTTTCTTCCCGGATGACACTCGCAATATACTCGTGTTCAGAAAAACTTTCAAGACGCTACTAACAGTAGCAAATCTCACTTAATGTTCTTTTAATGTCCTTTGCCGTTGCGCCCCAGTATCTGCACGAACTGCACGAGCATCTGACGGTAGGTTTCGAGCGAATCGGTCACCACGTACTCCCTGGGACCGTGGTGTCCGCCGCCGATTGGGCCGAACTCGACACCGGGCACACCGGCGCGCTGGAAGTAGACGATGTCTGAGGCGCCGTGACGTCCGACGCCGACGGGGTTGCCGTGGAAGTGACGGGCGGCAACCTCGCGCAGGGCCTTCACGTATGGGTTGCGGCGGGAGACGTAGGTCGGCTCGCGGGAGAACAGGACTTCCACCTCCGCCGGCAGCTCTATCGACCGGATCTGGCGCACAATCTCCCGCGGGTCCTGGTTCGGCAGGTACCGGATGTCGAGGTCGTAGGTGCAACGCTCGGGGACGCGGTTTATGACGTCGCCGCCGATGATGCGGGCCAGGTTGATGCTCGGGTACGGGAAGAGCTCGCTCCTCTCCGTCGCGAACGGGAGTTCCCCGACGCGCCGGAAGTGCTCGTAGGCGAGGAGGACGGCGTTCTTGCCCAGCCAGGGGCGCGAGCCGTGGGCGCTCTTCCCGAGGAGCGTAATCCGCAGGTCCAGCACGCCCTTCGCCTGCGTACCAACGTGAAAGTCGGTGGGTTCGCCCGTGATCATGAAGTCCCCGACATGCCCGTTACGGATCAGGATCTCCGCCCCGGTCGGTCCTTCGTACTCGTGCTCCTCATCCGGCACCACGAGCAACTCGACCGTGCAGTCGCACCCGGTCTCGTTCAGGTCGTGGACCGCGTACATCATCGCGGCCAAAGCGCCCTTCATGTCATAGACGCCACGACCGTAGAGCTCGCCGTCCTCCTCGTGAGGCTCGAACTGCCACTCCTCGCCGGGCACCACGTCCACGTGACCGTGCAGAAGGATCTTCGGTCCCCCGGACCCCACGCTCACGACGAGGGAGGTAAGCTCGCCGCCGGGTCCCGCCCCCTTGTATTGCATGGGATCCAGGCCCCGAGCCTCGAACCAGCCGCTGATGAAATCCATCGCCGACTGGGCCACGCCCGGAGTGTAGGACTTGTAGCGCACGAGGCGCCGGGTGAGCGCGAATACTTCGGTGGTGTGTGCCTTTACCGCCAGCCCAGGTCTCCGTCCAGCTAGTCCACTGTATACAAAGAGCGTATTCTATATTATGCGGCGCGAAAGATCGCCGGTAGACGCGGCAAAGGGTGCGCAGTTTTACGTGGATACGATTATGTGGATACGGTCGTCCCGGCCCGGCTCTCGAAAGCTACGGTCGCCCCGAGCCCGGTGAGTTTCTCCTCGAAGTTTTCGTATCCGCGCAGTATATGTTTCGCGCCGTCCACGACCGTCGTGCCCTCGGCCACGAGACCGGCCATGACGAGTGCCGCGCCGCCGCGCAGGTCAGGCGATTGCACGATGGTGCCGGAGAGCCTGCGGGGGCCGCGCACCAGAGCCCGGTGACCGCCGAACAGGTCGACGCCCGCGCCCATCCGGTTCAACTCCTCGGCGACCTGCAGCCGGTTCTCGTAGACGTTCTCGGTAATGATCCCCGCCCCCGACACCTGCGAGAGCAGAACCATCATCTGAGCCTGAAGATCGGTTGCGAAGCCGGGAAAAGGCAGCGTAGAGACGTCTACACCGTGCAACTCCCTGGGGTCGTCCACCTGCACCCGGACGCCATCATCCAGCAACCGCAAGTCCAGCCCCGTCTCCCGAAGCTTCTCGAACTCCATCTTCAGGTACTCCGGCCGCGCGTTCCTCACGGTGACGTCGCCACCGGCCGCGGCGGTCGCCATGATGAACGTGCCGGCCTCGATCCGGTCCGGCATGATAGTCCACTCAACGGGCCGCAACTCCTCGACGCCTTCGATCACGATCCTGCCCGAACCCGCGCCCTGGATGCGGGCGCCCATGGCGTTGAGGAACTCAGCGAGATCCACGACCTCCGGCTCCCGTGCGCCGTTCTCGATAATCGTCATGCCTTCGGCCAGTACGGCAGCCATCATCACGTTCTCCGTGGCCGTGACGCTCGGGTACTCGAAGTTGACCTCCGCCCCGCGCAGCCCGTTCGGCGCGGTCGCCTTGATAAAGCCGTGGTCCAACTCCACGTCGGCGCCCAGAGCCCGCAGGCCGTCCAGATGGAAGTTGAACTTCCGCAGACCCAGGTTACAGCCGCCCGGAGCCGAGACCTCCGCCTCGCCGAACCGGGCCACTAGGGGTCCCAGCACCACGATAGAGGCCCGCATCTGGCGCACCAGCTCGTAAGGAGCGGTGTAGGACTCAATCTCCGCGGCGTCTATCTTGAGGATACCTTCCGAGAAATCCGTACTCGCCCCGAGCCCTTCGAGGACGGCCCGGATAGTATCTACGTCCTTGATCCGGGGTACATTGCCGAGCGTGGTGCGTCCAGGCGCCAGAAGTGACGCGGCGATGAATTTCAAGGCGGCGTTCTTAGCGCCGGAGATCTCTACCGTGCCTTCGAGACGCGCTCCGCCCTCGATCAGGAACCGCTCCATCAATATCCTCCCAGAAGTAGATTCGGGCCTAGTTTACCCGATCAACCCTCGCCGTAACGGCGCGCCGACCGGGCCAGGTTCTCGCCCATGCGGCGGCGGCGTTCGATCTCCCGCTCCACCGGCTTCCTCTCCTCCTCGTCCTGATCCGCAAGCTCCGCCAGCTCGCGCTCGGCCTCTTCGATCCGGGTCTCAGCCTCATCAATGTCGATCTCACCCGGCGGAACTGCCTCCTCGACCAGGATCTGCACCAGGTTCTCCGAGACCTTGAAGAAGCCGTCCGAGGTGGCGTAGACGTGCTGCTCCTCGCCCTCCTTGATGCGCACGTCTCCGAACTCCAGGCTCGACACCAGCGGCGCGTGATCTACCAACACCCCGATCTCACCATCCGCTATCCGGGCGATGACGAGATCCACCTCGCCATCGTAGACGACCTCCTCGGGCGTTATGACCCGGCAGAATAACTGCCGCCCCTCACTCCGCTCTTCGCGACTCTCGGCCACTAGCTCTTCTGCTCTTCTTGATCGCCAGAGCCCGACTCCTCATCGGACTGCTCGCTGCCGGATTCCGCCACAGGAGACTCGTCCTCAGCCGAGGCTTGGCTGCCAGCATCTTCTTCGGCCTCCGCGGATGTCTCGTCTTCCGCCTGACCATCTTCCCCATCTTCATCGCCGCCGATCTTGCGCGCTTTCTCCACGGCCTCATCGATGTTGCCGACGAGATAGAAGGCCTGCTCGGGCAGGTCATCGTGCTTGCCCTCGACGACCTCCTTGAACGAACGGATCGTCTCATCCAGCTCCACGAACTTGCCTTCGAGCCCGGTGAACTGCTCGGCCACGAAGAACGGCTGCGAGAGGAACCGCTGCAGGCGCCGCGCCCGTCCGACGATGACCTTGTCCTCCTCCGAGAGCTCGTCGATACCGAGGATGGCGATGATGTCCTGAAGCTCCTTGTAGCGCTGCAGGATGTTCTTGACCTGCTGCGCCACCTCGTAGTGCTCGTCGCCGACGATGGACGGGTCGAGCATCGTGGAGGATGAGGTCAGCGGGTCTACCGCAGGATAGATACCCTGCTCGGCCAGGCCGCGAGACAACTCCACCGTGGAGTCGAGGTGAGCGAACACCGTGAACGGGGCCGGGTCGGTATAGTCGTCCGCCGGCACGTATACGGCCTGGAAGCTGGTGATGGAGCCGTTCTTGGTCGAGGTGATGCGCTCCTGCAGCGCGCCCATCTCGGTCCCGAGCGTCGGCTGGTAACCGACCTCGGAGGGCATCCGGCCCATCAGGGCGGAGACCTCGTTGCCCGACTGCACGAAGCGGAAGATGTTGTCCACGAAGAAGAGCACATCCTGGCCCAACTCGTCCCGGAAGTACTCGGAGACGGTCACGCCCGTGAGCGCCACCCGGAAGCGCGCGCCCGGCGGCTCGTTCATCTGTCCGAAGACCATCGCCATGTTCGGGAGGACGCCTGCCTCCTCCATCTCGCCGTAGAGGTCGTTCCCCTCGCGGGTGCGCTCCCCAACCCCGGCGAAGACCGAGGTGCCCTCGTACTTGAGGGCTATGTTGTTGATCAGCTCGGTGATAACCACCGTCTTACCCACGCCCGCGCCGCCGAACAGTCCCACCTTGCCGCCCCGGCGCACCGGACAGAGCAAGTCGATAACCTTGATGCCTGATACGAACTGCTCGGCCTGCGTCGTCAGGTCCTCGAACTTCGGGGAGGGGCGGTGGATCGGCCAGTAGTCCTCGGGGTCTTCTACCGGACCCTGCTCGTCAACGGGTTGTCCCAGCACGTCGAGCACGCGACCGAGGACGCTCTTCCCTACGGGCACGGCTATCGGCTGGCCCGTGTCGGTCACGTCGAGGCCGCGCTGCAGGCCGTCCGTGGAGGACATCGCCACGGTGCGGACCATGTCGTCGCCGAGGAGCTGCTGCACCTCCAGGGTCAGTTGCGACACTTCCTTGCCTTCGCCGCCGCCAATGGGGACGGTGAGGGCGTTGTAAGTCTCCGGTATGTCCTCCGGGGAGAAGCGTACGTCCACGACGGGACCTTTGATCTCCACGACCGTGCCCACGCCGCTGCCGCGTCCATCGTGGCCGTTCTGATGCGTGCGCTGCTCGGTGGGCTGGCCGTCGCCGCCGTTTACCTGTCCGCCCTCGATGCCGCCGCCTTCGCGGTTGCCGAAGGTAGTCCGGTTAAACTCCTGGCCGCTCTCGCTCATAGAAAAGTACCTCCTGCTATCCGGCGGACAGGGCCTCGGCGCCCGCCGCGATTTCGCTGATCTCGCTCGTAATCTGCGCCTGCCGCGCCTTGTTCATCTGCAGGGTCAGGCTCTTGGCCAAATCGTTGGCGTTATCCGTGGCGCTCTTCATCGCCGTCATGCGCGCCCCGTGCTCGCCGGCCGCGCTCTCCAGCAGCGCCTGCCACACCATCGTCTCCACGTACCGCGGCACCAGCCGCTTGAGCACCGTCTCCGCGTCCGGGACGTACTCCATGTAGGAGACGCTGTCGTCTCGCTCCTCCTCGTCCTCTTCCTCCTCTGGAGCCACGGGTATGAGACGCTTTATCACCGGTTTCTGAGTGAGAGCCGTCTCGAAGCGGTTGTAGATCAGGTACACCTCATCGGCCTCTTCGTCGTCGAAGAGCCTGACGAGGGCCTGCCCGATCTCACGCGCCTTCTCGTAGGTCGGGCTGTCGGAGAATCCAGTGTAGACCTCTTCGAGCCCGACGCGCCGGAACCGGAAGAACGACACGGACTTCCGGCCGCTCGCGACCTGCTTTAGCTCCGCGCTCTGCTCGTTACGGAACTGCATGGTGCGGCGCAGTATCTGGGCGTTGAACCCGCCCGCGAGACCCCGGTCAGCCGTTATCGAGGCTATTAGAACCGTGTTGACCTCACGGCCGGCGAGGAGCGGGCTGCTGCCGGTCGCGCTGCGCGCCACGTCGCGCATCATCTGCTCGACGTTCTCGGCGTAGGGCCGCGCCTTCTTGACCCGCGCCTCGGCCTTGCGGAACTTCACCGCGGAGACGGTCTGAAGCGCCTCCGTAACCTTGGCGATGTTCTTGACGGACCCGATCTGCCGCTTGAGGTCCCGGAGAGTCGCCACTGTTTACGCCCTCTCCCCCGAGGCGTTCTTGTCCTCGCCCCGCGGCTCGTCGCCGGTCGCGCCCTCGTCCGCGCCGGCGTCGCCACCGGCGGTGACGTTCACCAGGCTCTCGCGTTCCGGCTCGTAGTTCTCCGAGAAGCGCTCGACGACTTCATTCAGCTTCTTCTTGGTCTCGTCGGAGATCTGTTTCTCGTCGCGGATGGAGTCCAGGATCTCGCCGTGGCTGTCCTTGAGGTGGTCGCGGAACTGGCGTTCCCAGTCCGGGACGTTATCCGGCTCTACCTCGTCCAGGTAACCGTTCGACGCGGCGTAGATCACCACGACCTGCTCTTCGACCGGCAGCGGGTCGCGCTCCTCCTGCTTGAGGACCGCCGTGAGGCGCTCGCCACGGTTGAGCGTCTGCTGCGTCGCCCGATCCAGGTCGCTCCCGAACTGCGCGAAGCTCTGAAGCTCCTTGTACTGGTTCAGGTCCAGACGAAGCGTACCGGCGACGCTCTTCATCGCCTTGATCTGGGCCGACCCGCCCACGCGGCTCACGGAGTTACCCGTATCGATTGCCGGACGCTGACCCGAGTTGAACAGGTCGGAGTCGAGGAAGATCTGACCGTCCGTAATGGAGATGACGTTCGTCGGGATGTACGCCGAGATGTCTCCCGCCTTGGTCTCGATGATCGGCAGCGCCGTCAGCGAGCCTCCACCGGCGGCGTCGGACATCCGCGCGGCCCGTTCCAGGAGACGCGAGTGCAGGTAGAAGACGTCGCCCGGATACGCCTCGCGTCCCGGCGGGCGCCTCAGCAGAAGCATCATCTGACGGTAGGCGACGGCGTGCTTGGAGAGGTCGTCGTAGATCACGAGCGCGTCCTCGCCCTTGTTCATGAAGTACTCACCGATAGCGCACCCCGCGTAAGGCGCGAGGTACTGGAGCGTCGCGGATTGCGCCGCCGAAGCGTTCACGATGGTCGTGAACTCCATCGCGCCGGCCTCTTCCAGAGCGGACACGACGCCCGCCACCGTGGAGTCTTTCTGGCCGATGGCGACGTAGATGCACTTCACGTTCTGGTCGGCCTGGTTGATGATGGTGTCGATGGCGATGGCCGACTTGCCCGTCTTCCGGTCGCCGATAATCAGTTCCCGCTGGCCCCGGCCGATCGGCACCATCGCGTCGATGGCCTTGATACCAGTCTGGAGCGGTGTCTTGACCGGCTGGCGCTTGATGATGCCGGGCGCGACGATCTCCACGGGGAGGGTATCCTCGGCCTCGATCTCGCCCTTCCCGTCCATCGGGACGCCGAGCGCGGTTATGACCCTGCCGAGCACACCCTCGCCGACCGGCACGCTCGCCAGCCGCTCGGTGCGCCGCACGGTGTTCCCTTCCTGGATGTGGGTGTCGTCGCCGGCAATAATCACGCCGACGTTGTCCTCTTCCAGGTTGAGGGCGAGCCCGATCACCTTGTTGCCGCGAGTGTCCTCGAACTCCAGCATCTCCTGGTACATCGCGTTGGTCAGGCCGTGGACGCGCGCGATGCCGTCCCCGACCTCCAGTACCTGCCCGACCTCCTCGGTGCGGACGCGGTTCTCGTAGTCTGTGATAGCGCCTTTTAGTATGGAGGAGATCTCCTCCGGCCTGAGCCTGCCCACCTACACAACACTCCTCTCGAACATCCCCTCCCGGAGGCTCTCCAGCCGCCCCCGGACACTGCCATCCATCATCTGTCCCCCGAACCGGAAGACCGCGCCGCCCAACAAGTCAGGGTCTACGCGAGTCTCCAGCACGACCTCCCGGCCGTCGAGGATCTTGCCCATGCGCTCCCGAAGCCGCTCGCGGCTCTCTTCCGAAAGCTCCACCGCCGTCGTGACCTCGACCTCGATCCGGCCGAGGTGCTCCTTGACCAGGTCTTCGTAGTTCCGCAACACGTCGCCGATAATATGCTCGCGACCGTTGTCAACGAGCACTTTGAGGAAGTTGGTCGTTGTGGGCTTCATCCCTTCGCTCAGTCCCTCCAGAGCCTTCCGCTTCTGGCGCTCCGGGATCTGGGCTCCGTAGAAGAAGAGCCGCAACTCCTCGCTCTCGCGCAGCGCGTCAACGAACTCCCGCAGGTCTTCGAGGACGCCTTCGAGCTCGTCCCGCTCCTTCGCGGCCTCGAAGAGGGCTCCGGCGTAAGTCGAGACGGCGCTCAAGCGGTCCTGCCTCCGTTGCCGGTGGCGGTGCCGGCCGCGCTCCCGGTGGGAGTGCCCGCGACCTCGGCTTCGAGGTCGTCGAGGGCCTGGGAGATCAAACGCTCGTGCTCATCCTGGTTGACCTCGCGCCCGATGACCCGCTCGGACGCCTGTATGACCATCCCGGCAACCTCGCGCCGCACCTCGCGCAGGGCGGACTCGCGCTCGCGGCCGATCTCCTCGCGGGCGCGCTGGATGATCTTGTCGCCCTCCTCTCGGGCCTCCTTCTTGGTGCGCTCTCGCTGGGCCTCGGCCTGCTTGCGGGCGTCATCGAGGATGCGCCGCGACTCGCCACGGGCCTCGTCCAACTGGCGACGGTACTCCGCCAGAAGCTCGCGAGCCTCCTTCCGCGTCATCTCCGCCTCGTCTATGGAACGCTCGATCTCGGATTGGCGCTTCAGGATATGGTCCCGGATCGGCGGATAGACGTACCTGATGAGCAGGAAGAGCAGGATCAAGAAGGTAATTACCGTCCAGAAGATCAGGCTCGTGTTCGGTAGGTCGAATATGCCTTTCGGGTCTATGCTGGACATACGCTCTCCTCCTCCCTCGTCTCCGAATGCCGCCTAGAGGACGAAAGCTATGAGCAGGGCGAAGACGATGCCGTACAGGGCGAACGCCTCGACCAGCCCGATTCCGAGGAACATGAGCGTCCGCGTCTGCTCGAAAGCCTCCGGCTGGCGGTGGATGCTCGCGATGGTCTGCCCGATCAGGTACCCCATCCCCGCGCCCGGGCCGATGACCGCCGTGCCGGCCGCGATGCCGGTCCCGACGAGCTTGAGCCCCTCCGAGCTGGACTGCAGTAGTGCCAACATCTCCAACATTTCCTTGCTCCTTTCTTTCCGTTTTCTTCGAGCTTCTAGTGGTCCTCGCGGAACATCGCGAGCTCTATGTACACCTGGGTAAGAATAGCGAATATATAGGCTTGCAGCACGGCGACGAATATCTCGAACGCGTAGAACACCACGGAGAGCGGCACCGATATAAGCGCCACGAAGCTGCCGAAGAACAGGATCAGGCCGAGGAAGACGTAGATGATCAAATGCCCCGCCAGGATGTTGGCGTAGAGCCGCATCCCGAGCGTGAGGGGTTTAGTGAACTCCCCGAGCACCTCGATGAACCACATCAGCGGCACCATCAGCGGCTTGGCCGGGAGGCCAGGAGGCGCGAAGCTCTTAAGGTACGTGACCGCCCCGTAGCGCCGGAAGCCCTCGAACTGCGTTATGGCGAACGTTAGTATGGCGAGCATGAGGGTGAACGAGATGTTGGCCGTCACCGGATATGTGTTGGGGATCAGACCGATCAGGTTCAGCACCAGGATGAACACGAACAGGGAGAGCGTGTAGGGGAACCACTTGCGTCCCTCCTCCCCGACCTGTCCGCCCAGGTTGCGCCCGAAGCCGTAGATCTCCTCGACGATCACCTGGTAGGCACCGGGGCGGTCTTTCAACAGCCGGCTCCCGATGAACAGGATCAAAAACGTCACGGCCGCGCCGAAGAACAGGAACCAGACCGCCTTGGTGATAGATATATCTATGGGTCCCAGATGCAAGGGGATCTCCCAGGCGTCCTTGCCGCTCTTGAAGGTATGCAGGATCTTCTCGCGCAACTCCTCCTGAGTCACCTCCATGAGCGCTAGCATACTCGTCACGCTTCTATCCTCCGTTCTACTGCCTCACCCGCTGGCCGCCGCTCGCCCGGAACACCCATCGCCCGGACAGCCCACGGTACCAGCACCAATGTCTCTACAAAATACACTGCCGTAAACCCCATCAGCATCGCTACCACCGGCCAGAGTTCAAGATAAGCCGGGATACCCAGCGCCACCGCCGCGAAGCCGTATCGAACCCCGAACGACGTGGCCCCGAGCAACACCCCGATAACCCTGGACCGCCCCGTCAGGAGCGAGACCGTTATAGCCGTGGAGGCGAAACTCACAATACCGACCCCCGCACCATAGCAGAAAGCGAGCGAATGGTCCGGTCCGTAGACGTAAAATATCGCCCCGGCCGCCGCAGCCGCCAGAACGATCATCCACGCCGCGCACCTGATAGCGACCCGCCAGTGACCGCTCATCCGCCGTCCAGCCTCTGGAGCGCCCGGTAGACGTAATACAGTCCGCCGACGAACCCGAGCGCGAGCCCTAACAACAGGAAGAGCGGGAGCGTGCCAGCAAACTTATCCACGAAGAAACCGACTACCGTGGGTAACGCGAAGATCAAGATGAGCGTAAAACCCAAACCGATAAAACGCCCGTAGCTACCGCCGGATCTGTTTCCTTGAGAATCGGTGTGAGGCATCGCCTGCACTATACCCTACCGGCCAAATCGTGGCAATCAGTTTCAAGCCGCCAGACTCCTTCTGGTATCATCCGCGACTCTGTCCTCGGCGACACTATCTCACCCCCCAGCGTTTGCCCGCTGCGCGACGAAGGCTTCGATGTGCCCGGCCAACAACTGTGGCTGATCTTCCGGGACGAAGGCGCGAATCGCTGACTCGCTTGAGCACCGCGGCGGGAAAGTCTCTCCGCAACCGCTCGGCGTAGCGCGGCGGGAAGAATATGTCGTCCTCCCCCCAGACCAGCAAGACCGGCTTGTGGAATTCTCGAAAAGATCGGGCGGCGTCGATCGTATAGCGGTTGGAGACGCCCTGCAGGTAGCGTGTTAGATCTCGCCGAACCCCGGCATCGGAGATCAAGGGTCCGATATAAGCATCGAGCGTCCGCGTATCCTGGCGGCGCTTCGAGACGGTCCAGAAAAGCCCGCGCTGCGCGGCGCGCGCCCGCAGTAGCCAGGCGAGAGCGTCCACGAACCGTACCCCGAAGATTCGGGCCGCGTATTGGAAGGGTCTGAGCAGCAGCGGGAAGAAGGCTTCGTAAGCGTCGCAGTTGGTGAGGACGAGGCGCGAGATTTTATCACTGTGTTCGGCTATCACTATCTGGCAGATGGCCCCGCCCGTGTCATTGCCAATCAGCGTGACATCTTCGAGATTCAACGTCTCGATGAGATCGGCGACGATCCTGGCAACTCCTTTCGGACTGAGATCCGCATCCGCCCCCAAGGGGATCGAATGACTGCCCAGCGGCAGATCAGGGACGATGCAACGGAACTTATCAGAGAGACGCGCCACTACATGCCTCCAGAGCGTTCCATTCACCAGTATGCCGTGAACGAAGACCAGCGCCGGCCCACTCCCCGCGTCACGGTAACGGATCACACCCTGCTCCAGCCGAACTTCCCTCATTCCACCGGATACTCGGGTGACCGCCATGCCGCTCTCCCTTCACACGATTTTGTAATAGCATGATACTCAGTTATTGACGTGATGTCAATAGACACCGTGTCAATAAGGTGGAAGATCCATTAGTATTGGCTACATGTTGGGAGAGGTCGCAGTGTGAGCATGTCGGAGAGGCCTCGGCGGCGGCATACTTCGCAGCAGGCCGAGCGGGCGATACTGGCGGCGGCGAGGTCTTTTCTGGCAGAGCATCCATTCCGGGAGTTGACGGCGGAGGCGGTAATGACCCGCACGGGGCTGTCCAGGACGGCCTTCTACGCCTACTTCCGGGACCGCTACGATCTGGTTACGCGGCTACTGGAGGGTATAGGCGCGTTGCTCTTCGCGGTGGACCGGTACTGGCTGGAGGGCGGCGAGGAGGCTGGCGCTCCTGCGAGTGAGAGCCTGGGAGAAGCACTGAGGCG
>DASSMB010000298.1:0-6122 GCA_035689095.1 Rubrobacteraceae bacterium
ACCATCCTGGAGAACGGCGCTCGCGGCGTCTATCCGGTCGAGAGCCTGGAAGAGGCCGACCGCGTGAGGGAGAAGCTGGACAACGACTCTCTACTGCGCGGCGGAGAGCAGGACGCCGCCCGCATAGACGGCTACGACCACGGCCCGTTCCCTTTCGAGTACGCGCCGGAGACCGTCGCCGGGAAGGACGTCATCTTCGTGACCACGAACGGGACCCGCGCCATCGCCGACGTTGCCGGCGCCGACCGGGTTCTCTTAGGCAACCTCCGCAACGCCCCGGCCGTCGCCCGCTGCCTCGAAGCCTCGGGAACGGACTCTATCTACCTGGTGTGCGCCGGGTCCGCCGGGCGCTTCACGATCGAGGACTTCCTGGGAGCAGCCGCCATACTCTCCCACATGGACACCGGCGGCTGGACGCTGAACGACGCGGCATGGCTCGCCCTGGACTTCATGGAGCGCCACGCGGGGAAGATAGAGGAGCCGCTCAAGCAGAGCCGGGCCGGACGCTGGTTCGTGAGGAACGACCGGATGGACGCCTTCCACTTCGTCGCGGACGTCGGGGCGAGCGGGACCGTCCCGGAGGTCGTGGGCGGGAAGCTTCGCCGCGCGGAGCCGGAGGAGAGCCCGCCGCTGGAGGTCTCGGATTCAAACTAGAGAAGGACGGCGAACATGCCAGAGACGATAAGCGTCCGTGAAGGAGAAGGCTTCGACCTCGATGTCGTCGAGCGGTACCTGCGGAAGTATATAGAGGGCTTGCCCGGCGGGGATCTGGAGGTGCGGCAGTTCCCGTCCGGCGCTTCCAACCTGACGTTCTTGCTCAAGATCGGGGACTGGGAGGGCGTGCTCCGGCGTCCGCCGCTCGGTCCGGTGCCACCGAGGGCGCACGACATGGGCCGCGAGTCCGGCATCCTCTCGAAGCTCAACGCCGCCTTCCCGCTCGCCCCGAAGCCCTACTTCTTCTGCGGGGACGAGTCGGTCATCGGGGCGCCGTTCTACGTCATGGAGCGGAGGACGGGCGTCGCCATAGACGACTCGTTCCCGGACGATGTCGAGCCGACGGAGGAGCTGTGCCGCGGGATCTCGCACACCGTCGTGGACACGCTGGTGGAGCTTCACGCGGTCGATCCGTGGAGGGCCGGGCTCGGGGACCTCGGCAAGCCGGAAGGTTTCCTGGAGCGGCAGACGCACGGTTGGATCTCGCGCTACGACAAGGCCAAGACCGACGAGATAGAGGAGGTCGGGCCGCTCACCGAATGGCTCGCGAAGGACATCCCCGAGAGCCCTGAGCCGACCATCATCCACAACGACTACAAGCTCAACAACCTCCTCCTCGACCCTGGCGACCTGAGCGAGGTCCGCGCCGTGCTCGACTGGGAGATGGCGACCATCGGAGACCCGCTCTTCGATCTGGCCGTCTCCCTGACGTACTGGGTCGAGCCGGGCGACTCCGAGGACCTCAAGCAGGTCCTGCCGACCGTGACGGACACCCCCGGCTTCCTCACGCGCAGGGAGTTCATAGACCGCTACGCCGAGAAGAGCGGGCGCGACCTCTCGGACATGCACTGGTACGTCGTCTTCGGCTACTTCAAGCTCGCGGGGATACTGCAGCAGATCTACGCCCGCTGGCACAACGGCCAGACAAAGGACGAGCGCTTCGCCAACTTCGACGAACGGGTGCGCGCCCTGATCCTCCACGCCCACGACCTCTCGCGGACCGGAGAGGTCTGATGCCCCCGAACGGAAAGGTAGGCGTCCTCGGCACCGGCACGATGGGCGCGGGCATCGTCCAGCTCGCCGCCCAGTCCGGCTACGGAGTCGTGGCCTGCGATTTTAGCGTCGAGGCGCTCGAACGGGCCCAGGTCTACGTCCGCCAGGGCCTCTCCCGATTCGCCAGCCGCGGCGCGTTCTCCGAGGCCGAAGCCGCCGCCCACTACGACCGCATCCACTGGACGACGAGCGTGGAGGACTTCCGCGGCGCGGAGGTCGTAATAGAGGCGATAGTCGAGAAGGTCGGCCCCAAGAAGGAAGCCTTCGCCGCACTAGACGCCCTGATACCGCCCGAGGCGTGCATCTTCACCAACACCTCCTCCATCTCCATAACGGACCTCGCCTCCGCCACAGAGCGGCCCGAGAAGGTCTGCGGCACGCACTTCTTCACCCCGCCGCCGGTGCGCGAGGCGGTGGAGATACCGCGCGGCCTGCTCACTAGCGACGAGACGGTCGAGCGGGCGAAAGCCCTCGTAACCTCCTTCGGAAAGCTGCCTATCGTGGTCCGGAAAGACGTGCCGGGGTTCGTGGCGAACCGTTTCCTGATGCCCATGATCATCGAGGCCTGCCGCCTCCTCGAAGAGGGCGTGGCGAGCAAGGAAGACATAGACCTCCTCGTAAAGAAGGGTCTCGGCTTCCCTATAGGCCCGTTCGAGCTCGGCGACTTCATCGGTCTCGACGTGGCTCTCGACGTGACGGCCTACGTCCACGAGGAGCTGGACGAGTCCTATTACAACCCGCCGCGCATCCTGAAGGAGATGGTCCGCGCCGGCAGGCTCGGCCACAAGACCGGCGAAGGGTTCTACAAATACTAGAAGCACTAGGAGCGCGGTTTCTCTGGCGCGGCGGCTGACCGGAAGGAGGCACATGGGAAGACTCGAAGGCAGGGTGGCGATGGTGACCGGCGCGGCGCGGGGTCTCGGGCGGGCGACGGCGGAGCGGTTCGCCAGGGAGGGCGCGCGGGTGTGCCTGACGGACGTGGACCTCGAAGGGGCCTCCATCGCGGCGAAGGAGATGGTGGACGGCGGCATGGACGCCTTCGCGAGCCGGGTGGACGTCACCAGCCGCACGGAGGTCGAGAACGCGGTCGGCAGGGTGGTGGATCGCTACGGGCGGCTGGATATCCTGGTGAACAACGCGGGCGTTACGCGGGACAACCTCCTTTTCAGGATGGAGGACGACGAGTGGCGCACCGTACTCAACGTACACCTGACCGGCGCGTTCCTGTGCAGCCGCGCCGCCCAGAAGCACATGGTCGAGAACAGCTATGGCCGCATCGTCAACGTCTCCTCCACCTCGGCCCTCGGCAACCGGGGCCAGGCGAACTACTCGGCGGCGAAGGCCGGTCTCCAGGGCTTCACCAAGACGCTCGCCATCGAGCTCGGGCGCTACGGCGTCACCGTCAACTCCGTCGCTCCCGGCTTTATAGAGACGGAGATGACGCGGGCGACGGCGGAGCGGATGGGCGTGGACTGGGAGACGTTTGTTGCGGGCCGGGTGGCTAACATACCCGTAGGGCGCGGTGGCCGGCCGGAGGACGTGGCCTCCGCCATCCTGTACTTCGCCTCGGAGGAGGCCGGGTTCGTGAGCGGGCAGGTACTCTACGTCGCCGGCGGACCGAGGGCGTAGCGATGCTCTACGAAGAGTTCCTCGGTAAACGCTCCGAGCCGGTCAAGAACCTCATCGAGCGTGGGGCCGTTCGCAAGTTCGCCGAGGCCATCGCCGACCCGAACCCGCTCTACGTGGACGAGGCCGCAGCGAGAGCTGGCCGCCACGGGCGTCTGCTCGCCCCGCCGACCTTCCCGCGCACCTTCGACTACGGGCGGATCGTGGGGCTGGAGTTGCCGGTGGCGGGCATGATCCACGGCGAGTTCCGCATCTTTTACGAGCGGCCGCTCTTTGTCTGGGACGAGGTGATGTGCGGCATGGAGCTAAAGGACTCCTACGACAAACAGAGCCGGCGGGGGCTGCTGGGGTTCCTGATCTTCGAGCGGACCGGCGAGAGTCTGGACGGAGATCTCATCTTCACCATGGACGACATCGTCGTCGTCACGGAGACGGTGAGGAAGGTGATCTTGGCGTGAGCGGTGTGCCGGACGGTATCCCAGCCTGGAGCGTGGGAGAGGAGCTGGAGGAGCTGGAACTGCCGCCCGTGAACCGGCTGCAGCTCATCAAGTACGCGGGGGCATCGGGCGACTACAACCCGATCCACCTGACCGACGAGGCCGCCGGGGAGGCCGGTCTCCCCGGCATCATCGCCCACGGGATGCTGACCGTCGCCACGATGGGGCTGCTGTTCTCCCCCTACCTGGAGCACGGTTACATCAAGACCTTCCGCAGCCGCTTCTCCGGTATGGTCTTCCTGGGCGACGTGCTGCGCGTGGGTGGGAGGGTCACAAAGACCGAGGATCTGGAAGAGGGACGCCTGTACGCCTGCGAGGTGTACGCCCGGCGGAACGGAGACACGGTGGCGTCCGGCGAACTCGGGTTCCTGGTCTACGACGGCTAATTCGAGATGGGAGAGAAGATGGAGACAGAGGGCACACTGGACAGGGAGCAGTTGACCCGCCTGGCGCAGTACTTCGACGAGAAGGTCACGTTCTCGAAGCACATAAAGTCCCGCGTGGAGGAGGTCGAGAAGGGACGGGCGGTCTGCTACATAGACGTGGAGGACATTCACCTCAACGGCAACGGGACGCTGCACGGCGGCGTCTACGCCTCGCTCATAGACAACGCTATGGGGCTCTCGGTGGCGGCGCTGGTGGGGCTCAGGACGGCGACCATCGCGCTCAACGTCAGCTTCCTCGGGGCGGTGCGGGAGGGACGCATCGTGTGCGAGAGCCGGGTGGTTCACCGGACGCGCAGGATCGCCACGGTCGAGGCGAAGGTCCACGACGCGGAGGAGAACCTGGTCGCCATCGGGACGGGGACGTTCAGGATCTTCGAGAAGCGCGGCGACCCGATAGTGTAGGCCCTGTAGTCTCTGTAGGCCCGCGCGGGTCCGCGGCGTTTGACCCGTCCCCGTTCCGGTAAGATAGGCTCAGAACGGGGGACACGCGCCGGAGCGCTCCGGCTTCATCCAAGGAGGACGCATGTTCAGCACCGACAGGCCGTGGCTGAAGGCATACGAGGGATACGCGGAGCCGGAGACGGAGATATTCCCCGGTTCGATCTACGACTTCTTCCGCGACTCGGCCGAGCGGCACGGCGACAAGACCGCCCTGACGTTCTACGGTACTCAGTTCTCTTTCCAGCGGCTACTGGCCCTCTCCGAGAAGATGGCCGCCTCCCTCGCCGCCAGCGGCGTAAAGAAGGGAGACCGGGTCGCGCTGATGCTCCCTAACTGTCCGCAGTACGTCGTCTCCTTCTTCGGGGTTCTCAAGCTCGGCGCTATCGTCACGCAGCTCAACCCGATGTACGTCGAGCGCGAGATAGAGCACATCCTGCGCGACTCCGGCGCGGAGACTATAGCCATCTACTCGGACATGTACGAGCGCGTGAAGTCCGTCCTCCCGGCGTCGAGCGTGAGAAACGTCGTCGTGGTGGACTTCAGGGACGAGCCGGAGGGCCTGGACGCCGGCCATCACAGCTTCGGAGACTTCCTGGGTATGGACGCCGACCCCGCGCCGCAGGCGGAGATCGAGCCAGCCGAGGACGTGGCCGCCTTGCAGTACACGGGAGGCACGACCGGCGTCTCGAAGGGCGCGATGCTCACGCACCGCAACCTGGTGGCGAACGTGCAGCAGGCGCTCGACCTGTTCATAGACGACCCCGGAGCTTTCTCCAACAACCAGGCGGTGATGGGCATCCTACCGATGTTCCACATCTTCGGTCTGACGTGCGTGATGCTCTTCGCTATCCGGCAGGGGCTGAACCAGCTACTCCTGCCGCGCTTCGACCCCGGCGAGGTCCTGAAATTGGTCAGGGAGCACCGGCCTGTGATGTTCAGCGGCGTGCCGACGATGTTCATGGCGCTCAACAGCAGCGGCGCGGACCTGAGGAAGCACCGCTTCCATGAGGTCAGGGTCTACAACTCCGGCGGCGCGGCCCTGCCGGTGAACCTCAAGCGCTCCTTCGAGGACAAGACCGGACGGCCGCTCTTTGAAGGCTACGGGCTCTCGGAAGCCTCGCCGGTGACGCACTTCAACCCGCCGTTCACGGGCGCGGGGCGCGAGGGGAGCATCGGGGTCCCCGTGCCGAGCACCGACGCGAGGATCGTGGACGTGGAGAGCGGGGAGCGGGAGATGCCGGTCGGAGAGCCGGGGGAGTTGATCATAAAGGGACCGCAGGTGATGAAGGGCTACCGGAACATGCCCGAGGAGACGGCCAGGACTCTCAGGGACGGCTGGCTCTAC
>DASSMB010000299.1:0-6007 GCA_035689095.1 Rubrobacteraceae bacterium
GTAGACCTCGCGCCAGGTATCGAGCGGTTGGGCCACGGCCTCGCGCAACCGCTCCGCGACCTCATCCGGGGCCGAGCCTATCTCCGCCCCGCTTCCGTTAGAGTCAACATTCTTCATGCAAAAGATAATAACCCACGGCCGCGGAAGGTGAAGCCTGGCCGTCAGCCTGGCATCAGCCGCATGACCGACTGCGGTACCGACCACGGTACCGGCCACGTATCTGCGGGCAGCAGTCTTGAGCCGGGTCTACGTTACGCTTCTTGGCTCTTGCCGCTGACGGGGACAGTGGCGACGGGAGGCGACGGTATCTCGATCCCTTCTTTCCAGTAGCGTTCGTGGAGGCGCTTGATGAACTCGTGCTTGATGCGGTACTGTTCCACGACCTCCCGCGTCTGCATGCTGACGCTGAAGTCAATGCTGAAGTCACCGAAGTTGTTGAACCGGACCGAAGGCTCGAACTCGGGGACGCCGCCTTCTATCTCCTCCATAACATGGTTAGCGACCTCGACGGTCACCCGCTCCACGTTGGAGAGATCTGAATCGTAGCTGACGCCCACCGGCACGACCACCGACATCCGGCGCTCGGGCTGGTAGAAGTTGGTGACGGTAGACTGCGCCAGCCGGGCGTTCGGCACGATGATCATGTTGTTCGAGAGCGAGCGGATCGTCGTGTTCCGCCAGGTAACATCCGTGACGTAACCCTCGTCGCCCGAGTCGAGCCTCACGAAGTCCCCCGGACGAAGCTGCCGGGAGACGATGATCAGGATGCCGCAGAACAGGTTGGAGAGCGTCTCCTGAAGCGCCAGGGCGACCGCCAGCCCGCCGACCCCCAGAGCCGCCATCACGGGCGCTATGGCGACCCCGAGAGACTGGAGGATTATGAGGGCGCCGACGATGAGGATCGCCATCCGCGCCAGGTTGGTAAGGAGCGATGACGAGGGCAAGCCCTGCACCCGTCCCGTGTACAGCTTGATGAGACCGGCGGCTATCCGCGCCAGGACCAGCGCGGCGGATGAGATCAGGGCCACCATCAAGACCTTCTTGAGCAGGTCCGAGATCGCACCGTCCAGCGGAAGCTTCACGACCGCCAGGTAGACACCGGAGATCCCGAACCACAGGGTCGTTATCCCCTTGACGGAGTCAACCACGATGTCGTCGCCGCGGAACTTCGTCCCGGAGACGACCGCCTTCAGCTTCTTCATGACCAGCTTCTCGAAGATCAGCCCGACGAGCAGCCCCCCGGTTATCAGGGCGAGAGGCGCGATCAACTCTTTCGTCTCGATGAGCGCCAGACCCGGTAGCTCCCCGGCATGAACAGCTAGGTAACTGATAGTTCTCCCCTCCGTGACCTCGCTTGCGCACTCCCTGCAAACGGCGCACACCCTAACGCAGACGAGCGGCGACCTCAATCCCCACAGCCGGGCGGCCAGTGTTCCAGATCACAGGCCGCCGCTAATCGGCGATGTTCTTCTGGGCAACGACCCTGGACGGCCTGACCCTCACGAGCAGCTCCCCCGGCACGGCGTTCCGGCGGCCGTAGGACTCGGCGAGACCCTCTCCCATGTAGCGCCCGGCGATGCGCGTGGCCCAGTAGAGCTTGTCCGGGTCGTCGGGAGCAAGCTCGGCCACGCCCTCGAAGAAGACGAAGTGAAACGGCGGCTCCTCGTCGTCAACACACAGGCTCACCCGCGGGTCCCGCCGCATGTTCCGGCCCTTTACCGTATCCTCGCCCGTCATAAAGACGAGAGTGTCACCGTCGAGGTCGAACCAGATCGGGGCGACGTGCGGACGCCCGTCGGCCCGCACCGTGGCGAGGCTGGCTGTGCGCGCCCGGTCGAGCATGAAGCCCCGGTACTCTTCACTGGTCATCTCCGGCATCGCGTCAGCCTTCCTGTCGGGTCTTCACATCAGTCGGCGGGTTGCTCGCCCGCGCGGCGCTGGCCGAGTTCCCTGTCGAGCAGGAAGAGCGCCTCGCTCCTGTCGCCGACCATCTTCAGCGTCTCCACGACGTCCCCGGCGTTCTTCTCCTCCTCGACCTGCTCCGTCACGAACCACTGCAGAAATGTCTGGCTCGCGTAATCGTTCTCCTTGACCGACAGACCGTAGAGGTCATTGATCATGGCCGTCACCTTCCGCTCGTGTTCCAGCGCCCGCTCGAAGACCTCCAGCGGAGAGCCGAACTCCACGACCGGCTCTTCTATCGCCCGCAGGACGACCCGTCCGTTGCGGTCGAGGATGAAGTCGTAGAACTTCATGGCGTGCTCCATCTCCTCCCGCGCCTGCGCCCGCATCCAGGCCGCGAAGCCCGGAAGGTTCGCCGACTCGCAGTACGCCGCCATCGAGAGGTACTGGTAGGCCGAGAAGAGCTCGTTCTTGATCTGCTCGTTCATCGCATCCTGGACTGCTTTACCCAGCACGGTAATCGCCTCCTCGGTGTCTCTCGCCACGTCCCAGCCTCCACTATAGCGCTCTCTTCACCCATAAGCCCGTACAACTCGCGGACGAAGCAGTCCCGTTCCAGATCAACCTGACCGGATTATGATACAATAAGCATTAATAGGAAAGTCGGCTAGCTCTCTGGAGACGGAGCCGCCTTTTCCGCCCCGCCGGTATGCAAACTCGGGCGCGCTCCTCTTTCGAGATTCGCGAGCTTGTGGATGAGAGAAGGATATTTCTGACGTTGGACGGCTACTACGAGCATGATGAAGAGAAGCGCTCCGTGCAGCATCAGGACGAGAGGGCGCTACGGTGGCGGGAGAACCTTGCGCGGGCGCGTAGACGAGAGCGGGCCAGGGAGCGAGGATGGGCGAGGCTCGCCGCCGCCTGGGTCGCCGCGGTCAGGTGGGAGGACCTTGCGCGGAAGCGCGAGCAGGACGAAAAGAGAAAGCGGGCGGAAGCGGAGGCCGCCTGGGAGGAGTTCACTCGGACGGAGAGACATGAGCTCAAACTGCGCCAGGACGGCCAGCTCGCCAGGCTTTTGGGCGAACGGCTTCCGAGAGAGCTACCGGCGACATTGCAGAGACTCGCTGATGAGGACCGTAGACAGGCCCTGGCGGGGATGGTAGCGCTAATGAGCAACGGGAGCACGAAGTACAAGAACATAAGCGACCTTTGCCCGGCGGACATGCCGGCCAGGATCGCGGCGAACAGGTTGCGAACAGCGTGGCTCAAGGAGCGGAGGGATCAGTGGCTCGGTCGGTGGGAGCCTCCGCTGTAGAAACTCCGCGCGGCTACCGCGCCTCCTCTCCTCCTCGGCTACAGCGATCTACTCGTCGGTGAGGCCGTACAGCTCGTAGACGAGGCGGTCTATCTGCTTATCGGCGGCGTAGTAGGTGCGGCTAGATCTTCCGGTAAACCTCGCGGCGATGCCCAATGGCACGAATCATAACGATGCGAGCTTCGTTATCTACCGAGTAGATGACCCGGTAGTCGCCTACTCGAAGTCTAAAGTGAGGACTACCCTTCAACCGCTTTGCTTGCGCCGGATATTGATCTTCGCCAAGCGCCCGCATACGCTCACCTATCCGCCGCGCAACTTCAGGGGCTAGAGATTTAAGCTCGCGCTCGGCCGAGCGGACGATTACGACATCGTAGGGCAACAGACAAGGGTTAGTCGTTTAGCTCCGCGAGTACATCGTCCAACGGACGGGCGGGTTCGCTGGAGCGTTCTCTCACGACTTCCAGGTCCAGCAGGTCCTCCACCTCTTCGCGCAGGACACTATCGGCGAGCATCTTCTCGATGACCTTCTCGCGCGTCTCCGCGGGCAACGCGGTGAAAGCCGTCCAGAAAACCTCGGCGGTCGCCTCTGCTGGCATCATGATTGCGCTCCTTCTTCCTCTTGCAAACCCGGCTTCGGAATGGCCGGCCGCCGGTCCAAGTCCAGAATCGCAGGCAGCTCGCCACCACCATCTGCTCACCAGAGTCTATCACCGGGCCGTCGCCTCCTCGACTACCCGTGTCTCCTCGTCGGTGAGACCGTATAGCTCGTAGACGAGACGGTCTATCTGGCGGTCGGTGGCGGAGAACGGGTGCCCGATCACGCTCGATCTTCGCCCCCGTCAACCGCTCCCGCGGCTTACGGGCTCGACCCGCTCGCAGGATCTTCGAGCGCGAATAGGTATCGTATCTTGCCGTCGACCTCGGCCTGCGCGTCCGTCGAAAGCTCACCCAGTTCGCGCTGGAGCAGGGATGTCGAAACTGTCATCATCCGGTGCAAACGGAGCACGGATCTGACCCGCAGACCGGTTGCCGCATGTTCGGCTCGCGCGGGGTCCAGGACGATGTCGGTCTCCAACAACTCGTCTGGTACGCGGCTGGTGATGAACGCCAGGATGATATGCCGGTGGACTCCGACGGGGTCCGTGAGACATACGGCCGGACGTACCTTCGTCGTCGATAGGTCGTCGAAGGGGAATGGAACGAGTACGACTTTACCCCTGGTCAATGGTCAAGAAAAGGCCGTCCATCGGCCGGACCGTAAAGGTCCTCATCCTCGTGCTGGAGAAAGTCGAATGCCGGGTTAGAGGCCGCGGCCCGCAACCATTCCGGATCCTCCGGCCCCGAAGCGTCGGGGATCAAGACCAGCACTCGCACACGGCCCGGACCATCCACCGGCAGGGGTTCGTCCACATGCAGCCGGTGCTGTTCATCCACCGTACCCTCTACCTCGATAGCTCTCAAGGTGCCGTCCACAAGCTCTCCAGTCTGCTTTCTTCGGGGCCTGTACGAAGCCTGCTCTGCGTAACAGGAGTCTATCACCGGGCCGCAGCCTCCTCGACTACGGCGGTCTCCTCATCCGTGAGGCCTGACAACTCATAGACGAGGCGGTCTATCTGGCGGTCGGTAGCGTAGAACGGGTGCCCGATCACCACCACCCACTCCCGCTCGATCTCCGCCCCGGCCGGCCACTCACAGAGCGCTATCGCCGCTAGAGGCTCCGGTACACCTCCCGCCTATGTGTCCTACCCGGATTACCAGTACCAGGAGCTGCTCCTGCCGTACCTCGTATACGATTCGGTAACTTCAGACCCGGATTCGCAAGAAGGGGGTACCCACCACGGTCCCAGCCCCGCGCGGCGCAGGATCTTCGGCCAAAGCATCTATGGCGTCACGTACCCGCTCGGCGTCTCTCTTCGGCAGGCGCGAGATGGACTTCTGCGCGCTGCGTTTGATCTCGAGCGCGTAGCGGGCCGCCACCTCCTATAGCCCGAGCTCCTTCCTGGCCTCTTCCCAGGGGACGGCTTCGTCGTCCGAATCGGCCAGAGCCTTCCGCGCCGCCTCAGCGTCCAGCCGATCCTCCTCCTGCTCGATCAGACGCTCAAGAAGGCGCAGATCCTCCATCGGGATGACCGCCGCAAGCTCTTTCTCGCGCCGACGAATTACCACCCGCTCTCCCCCATAAGCCACCCGATTGATAACGTCGGCAAACTCGTCCCGAGCTTCGCTCGCAGTGATGCTCCGCTGCATTTCGACTCCTACCTTACGTTTTGTACGAAACGTAGTCTAACTGATTTTCGTACTCGCGCATTTCGGAAACCTGCGGCCTGCGCCCTACGGTACGCTAGCTGGAGTCGTTACCGAACCGAAGCTTCCTCGACTACCTGGATCTCTTCATCGGTGAGGCCGTACAGCTCATAGAAGAGGCGATCCATCTGCCAGTCGGTGGCTGCTATTTGTTGCCCGATCACCGTCCGCTCGCGTAGCGTTTCCCGGACCAGTTCCGTCTAACTCACTCGTCTTTCAGAGTCCGGCGAGCGGACAAGGCCGAAGATTGGGCCTTCAGCCTCAAGCTTGGTGATGTCAACGATCCTGGACGCGAAGCTGTCTATATCTATACCCACCGGCACCCCGTCGCCGTCCACATCTACGACGATATCGTGGTCTCCCCAGCCCACTACTTCCTGCGTGCCGCCGGGCTTGCGTTCTCTTCCAGGATTCAACTCGATGTACAGTGAATCCGTATCTGGATAGTAGTCGAACTTCACTCCGGCCTGCCCTTCTTGCGGG
>DASSMB010000300.1:0-4904 GCA_035689095.1 Rubrobacteraceae bacterium
GATCCGGTACCACGGCGCTCTGGGAATACCTGAACGAGCATCCGCAGGTTTACCTGTGTACTCCCAAGCACACGAGGTTTTTCGCCTCCGAGGGCAAGGTCCCCGACTTCGGCGGACCGAAACCCCCCGGTCTGGGCGCCAAAAGCACGAGAAGGGCACCATACGCCATCACCGACATCGAGGAGTATCGGCGCTTGTTCGACGGAGCCGCCGGTAGGGCTGCGATAGGCGAGGCGTCCCACTCGTACCTCTACACGCCAGGGACCCCCGAGCGCGTGCGCTACTACGCGCCCGATGCAAAGCTCATCGCGATACTGCGCGATCCGGTCAAGAGGGCTTACTCTCATTTTTGCTTTATGGTCCAGAACGGCCGCGAGCCCCTCGACGACTTCGCGCGCGCGGTCGAGGAGGAAGAGGCTGGTAGGCGCGACGACTGGTGGCCGACCTTTCAGTACGTGCGGGTGGGTTTCTACTACGCTCAGTTGCGGCCCTACTTCGACCTGTTCGAGCGCGACCAGATCCGGGTCTATCTCCAGGAAGATTTACACTCCGATCCCTTGAGCGTGGTGCAGGACGTCTTCCGCTTCCTGAACATAGACGATTCTTACGTCCCGGACGTGACGAAGAAGCACAATGGATCGGGCATCCCGAAGAACAAGATGCTCGAAACCCTGCTGGGAAGACCCAACCCGCTCAAGAGCATACTCAAGGAGACTCTTCCAGAGAAGCAGCGCGCCCACATCTCCGCCAGGTTCGCCAGGATGAGGTCCAGAAACCTCGCCAGACCTCCGCAACTACCGGCAGAGTTGAGGGCGAGGCTGGTCGAGAAGTACCGGGAAGACATCCTGAACCTTCAAGGTCTCATCCAGCGAGACCTTTCGTCCTGGCTCGTCTGATGGAGAGATAACGCTGATCGGTGACATGCAGCGTTCCCTACTCGCGTCACTTATCCGCGCAAGTCATTCGATGCTATGCGTTCGTAACGCCGCCCGGAGACCGGGCGGCGCGATCCGGGCAGGTGCTTGACCGTCGAGATGAGAACGCTTAACTTGGGACATATGTTCGAGAGATGCGCCGTGGTGTTCGTGTTCCTGCTCGCCTCGACGGGGCTCTTGTTACCGCTGCTGCACGAGAAGGGCGGTGCGGCCGCCCAGAGCGCCGCCCAGGGGGACCCGGTGACGCAGGTCGTCTGGTTCGGGGTCTACGCGGTCATGTTTTTGATGTTCCTCGTGCAGTGGCGGCGCTTTCTCGGTATCGCTCTCAAAGACAGGCTCTTGCTGCTCCTGACGGTCGTCGCCCTCGCCTCCGTGCTCTGGGCCGTCTCGCCCGAGGTGACCGAGCGCCGCAGCGTGGCCCTGATAGGATCGACGCTGTTCGGCATCTACCTCGCGTCGCGCTTCAGCTTGAGCGAGATGTTGAGGCTCCTGGCCTGGGCCATGGGTATAGCGGTAGTCCTGAGCCTGTTGTTCGTCCTGGCGTTGCCATCTTACGGAATCTCGGGCGCCTCCCTCACCCAGGGAGACTGGCAGGGGATCTTCGGACAAAAGAACACCCTGGGCAAGAACATGGCCCTGAGCATAACCGTGTTCCTGATCCTTGCGATGAGCAGCCGCAGCCACCGGTGGATCGCGCTGTCTGGCATCGGCTTATCATCCGTCCTTCTCCTGTTTTCGCACTCCACAACTTCCCTGGTGGTCGCCGTGAGCATCATCTGCCTCGTGCCTTTCTTTAGAGGTCTACGATGGAAACGCACCCTGGCGGTATCGCTGGTGATCCTGACGATATTGTTAAGTGGAAGCTTTGCCATATGGTTCGTGAGTAACCCGCAGATCGTGCTGGGAGCCCTCGGAAAAGATACGACCCTCACCGGACGCACCGTGCTGTGGTCCGCGGTGCTGAAGGCGATTCACGAACGTCCGTGGCTGGGTTATGGTTACAGCAGCTTCTGGCTGGGCTGGGAGTACCCTTCGGCCGACGTATGGCTGGCGACCCGCGGCAACTACTACGACTCCCATAACGGTATTCTAGACCTGTGGCTTCAGTTAGGCTTTCTGGGGATATGTATATTCGCGCTGAACTTCCTGCGCGCCTTACTCCGGGCGGTCGCCTGGGTACGCGCGACTGTAACGGCGGAAGGAATCTGGCCCCTTGCCTTCCTGTCGTTCATGCTGCTGTCCAACCTCACGGAGGGCACGATATTACAGCAGAACAACCTCTCCTGGATCCTGTACGTGGCGACGGTATTCTCGATCGCTACTCCCCCGCGAAACCCGGCCGGCAGAAGTAATAATCACTCCGGGGTCGGAGAGTATCCGGAGCCGCTTGAGCGGCGGCGCGCTCTTATCCGGTAGCGGCCCTCGCCACTCCGAGCAGCGCAGCAAGAGCCGCTGATCGTATCTTGAAGACCTGATCTATGGATCTTTCTACGGCAGATATCCGTGGCGCGTCGTATCCCTGACCCGGCATCCAAGATATGCCACCTGGGGGATGTGCCGGGCGCTCCTCGACAAATACACTGCCACCACATAGCTACCCTGTCCCTGAAGGTCTTCTCGCTTACCGGTTGGGAGTAGCGAAGGTCAACAATCCGAAGCGAAGAGCGTATCAGCGGGAGGAGCCACGAGTGAACGGTCGTAGAGAGAAGGCCCGGTAAAGAGTATGCGCGTGTCCGTGTGCGTAATAACGTACCGCCGGGTCGGAGGGCTGCGACGCTTGCTGGAGAGCCTCGAAGGGTTGATCTTCAACAAGGCAGAGCTTCCCGAGATGGAGATCGTCGTGGTGGACAACGATCCTGCCGGATCCGCGCGTGCGGTCTGCGAAGAGTTGGGATCGGATTCGAGGTGGTTACTGAGGTATCACATCGAACCGCGTCGGGGCATCTCTCACGCGCGCAACGCGGCGGTGGCGTTCGCGGAAGCCCCGGACTTTATAGCGTTCATAGACGATGACGAGGTTCCCAAACCGTACTGGCTAGACGAGCTCCTGGACGTACAAAAAGCGTACGCCGCCGATGTGGTCAGCGGCCCGGTCCTGACTTACTTCTGCGATCCGGTCCCCAACTGGGTCGTCAGGGGGAGGTTCTTCGAGCAGGCTTTCGCCAACCCGCGCTACGTTACGGGGCACCCTATCCAGCTCACTGCTACCGGCAACGTCCTTATCAGGGCGGAGATATTCGGGGATGCCTCGTTTGACGAGCGTCTGGGACTAACCGGCGGAGAGGACATAAACTTCTTCGGGCGGGTGCATCAGGCGGGTTACAAGATGGTGTACGCGGGAGACGCTCTCGTTTACGAGTGGGTACCCGGAAGCCGCACCAACGTACGCTGGATCCTGAAGAGAGCCTACCGGCTGGGGAATGCCCTGAGCCTCAGCGAGGCATGCCTGGACCCCACACCGGCGGTGCGGCTCGTCCGCGTCGTAAAGGGCGGCGGGCGGATCGCCCAGGGGTTGCTGGTCCTTCCCCTGTTTGTGCCCCTTTCTCTGGCCCTTGGGCGGCACCTGTCCGTAAAGCCTCTGCTGCATATTTGTCGCGGTACGGGCATGCTCGCGGGTCTGGCCGGAATACGCTTCGAGCCGTACCGATGAATCTCACGATACCAGGACGGAGGCGGCGGAAGGACTCGCAAGGAAGGCCGCGCCGCACAGCGGCCGAAGCGTCCGGTCCAGGCAGTCCATTAATGGACAGGCCTCCTTCATCGCTGCTCTTTATCCATGCCTCGGCGGACCTCTACGGCTCCGACATTACGCTACTTCAGATCGTGTCCGGACTGGACCGGGACAGGTTCCGCGCCGTCGTGGTCGTTCCTTACGCCGGACCCCTAGTGCCGCGTCTACAGGAGGCGGGCGCAGAGGTCCTAGTTTATCCCGGTCTCCCGGTCGTCCGGCGCCAGTGCCTGCGTCTGACGGGTCTGCTGCGTCTTACGCTCTCCTCGCTCAAGACGGCCCTCTGGCTGGCCGGGGTCATGCGCCGGCGCAACGTGGCCCTGGTGCATAACAGCACGCTCGCCGTGGCGCTCGCGGGTTTGGCCGCCGGGCTGGCCCGCCGGCCGCAGCTCTGGCACGTACAGGAGATAGTCACGCGCCCGCGCGTCGTCGCCTCGTTGCTCGCCACGATCAGCTCGGTGGTATCCACGGTGGTGGTCGCCAACTCGCAGGCTACCGCCGGTCATTATCATCGAACCCGCTTTACCGCATCGGCGCCGGTCAGGGTGATCCCGAACGGCGTCGATGAGTCTCGCCTGCGCGACCGGGCCGGGACGGCATCGCGTTCGCTCGTCGAGGCGAGCCCGGAGGACACGGTCTTCACCCTTGTCGGGCGCATAAATCACCTGAAGGGCCACGCCGTCTTCCTCGACGCCGCGGAACGCATCGCGGCCGAGTCAGAGAACGTACGCTTCCTGATCGTGGGCGACAGCTTCGCCGGGCAGGAGGAGCTCACCGAAGCTGTGGACGAGCGCATCGAGTCCTCGGACCTCCTCCGTGGGCGGGCGATCCGGCTTCCTCACACCGCTGAGATAGGTAACGTCTACGAGGCGTCGGACGTGGTAGTCGTGCCCTCGACCGAGCCCGAGTCTTTCGGTCTCGTTGCCGCGGAGGCCATGGCGGCGGGGTTGCCGGTCATCGCCTCCAGGATCGGCGCCCTCCCGGAAGTGGTGAATGACGGATCTACCGGCATCCTGGTAGATCCGGGCGACGCGACCTCGCTGCTGGCGGCGATGAGGAAGCTGCACCTTTCGCCGTCCGGCCGGGTCAGGATGGGCCGCCTGGGGAGGGAGCGCTTCGAGCGTTGTTTCCGGGTCGAGACGTACGTCGAGGGATTCAATCGGGTGTACGAAGAACTCTTGAGAAAGGAACGGGATTATGTCTTCTCGAACGCGGGCCGGGGATAGAACCATAGCCTTCTG